>DATMKA010000222.1:0-14219 GCA_035553595.1 Thermoplasmatota archaeon
ATCCCCGCCGAGAACCTCATCGCGCACTTCCAGGGGAAGGGAACGAAGCTCCTTGCCGAGGTGGGAAGCGCTGACGAGGCCCGGGCCTTCCTCGAAACCCTCGAAGTGGGCACGGACGGCGTCATCCTCCGCCCCCGCTCCCCCGCGGACGTGCGCGACCTCGCAAAGGTGCTTGCCGCCCGCAACCGCCTCCGCCTCGACCTCCAGCCCGCGACCGTGGTGGAAGTGAAGGCCGTGGGTTCCGGCGACCGCGTCTGCGTGGACACCTGCAGCCTCCTCCGCGTGGGCGAAGGGATGCTCGTGGGGTCGAGCGCCCAGGGTCTCTTCCTGGTCATGTCGGAGAGCATGGAGAGCGAGTACGTGGCCTCCCGCCCCTTCCGAGTGAACGCGGGCCCCGTGCACGCCTACTGCCTCCTCCCCAACGGCAAAACCAAGTACCTGAGCGAGCTTGAAGCCGGGGACGAGGTGCTCGCCGTCGACGAGCAGGGCCACACGCGGCCCGTGGTGGTGGGGCGCGTCAAGATCGAGACACGCCCGCTCCTGCGGGTGGTGGCCGACTGCGGCGGCAAGCGTGTCGTCACGCTCGTGCAGAACGCGGAAACGATCCGCCTCGTGGCGCCGCCCCTCGAGGGCGCGCCCCGGTCCGTGAGCGTGACCGCCTTGAAGCCGGGCGACAGCGTGCTCGTGCGCCTGGAATCCGGGGGCCGCCACTTCGGCATGCCTATCCAGGAGACCATCGTGGAGAAGTGAACCGTGACCCTCATCGTGGCAAGCCTTACCGCCGAGTCGCCCGAAGCCCTCAGCGAGCTTGCACGAGGCGTGGAGGCCGACCTCCTGGAGGTCCGCCTCGACTACCTTCCCCACCTCACGACCGACCTCCTCGCCGACCTCCCCAAGCGCCTCGGGAAACCCCTCATCGCCACGCTGCGCCCCACTTGGGAGGGCGGCCGCTTCACGGGCACCGAGCAGGAGCGGGAGCGGCTCCTCGTGTTCGCCCTCGCGAACGGGTGGTTCGCCGCGGATGTGGAGGCAAAGGCGAGCTTCGCCGACCGCATCCTCGAATCCGGCGCCTACATCATCCTCAGCGAGCACCACTATGAGGCGACCCCGGGCGCGGACGCGCTCGCGAAAACCATCGAGGCGGCAGCCCACCGGGGCGCCTGGGTCGCGAAGGTCGCCGTCCGCTTCAACCGCCCCTCCGACGCCGCAGCGCTTCTCGCGGCGGCCCACGAGGCGTCCCGCGCCGGTCACCGCTTCGCGCTCATGGCGGTCAACGATCCCGTGCTCCGTCTCCTGGCGCCCTCCCTCGGCATGGCGCTCGCCTACACCGCGGCCACCGAAACCCCCACGGCTGCGCCGGGCCAGCCCCACTGGCGCGACGCCGCCCAAGCCCACGGGCGCCTCCTCCCGCCCGCGCCGAAGGATGCGCGACTCGTCTTCCTGTTCGGGGACCCCGTGGCCCACAGCGCAAGCCCCGCCTTCCAGAACGCGGGCTTCCACGCCCTCGGGATCCCGGCCCGCTACCTCGCGCAGCGCGTCACCGCGGCGCAGCTCCCTGGCGCCCTCCAGGCCCTCAAAGGGCTCAACGCCTTGGGCGCGAACGTCACCGTTCCCCACAAGGAGGCCGTGATCCCGCACCTCGACGAGCTCACCGAGCGCGCGGCGCGAGTGGGCGCCGTGAACACCATCCTGAACGAGGACGGGCGCCTCATCGGCCACAACACCGACGGCGCGGGCGCCATCCGCGCCCTGGAGCAGCACCAGGTGGACCCCTACGGCTACGAGGTGCTCCTTCTCGGTGCAGGCGGCGCCGCCCGCGGCATCGCGGCAAGCCTCCTCGACCACCGCGTGACGCTCCGCGTGGCGAACCGCACCCCGGAACGCGCCGAGGCCCTCGTGAAGCACTTCGGGAAGGGCGAGGTCGTTCCCTGGGAGCGCCGCCACGAGGTGCGCTTCGACCTCCTCGTCAACACCACCACGCTCGGCATGGAGGGCCACGGCACCCCCTTCGAGGCGGCGCACCTCCGGAAGGAGCACGTGGTCTTCGATGCCGTGTACGCGCGCGGCGGAACCCCGCTGGCGCGGGACGCGGAAGCCCGCGGCTGCATCACCGTCCCCGGCGAGGAGATGCTGCTTCACCAGGGCGCTGCGGCCTTCGAGCTCTGGACGAAGCGGCCTGCCCCCCTGTTTCAGATGCGCCGCGCCCTCTGGAATACCCTGGGGGTGCACCAGTGAAGGGCCGCGCCAGGGCGCGCGGCGCCGTAAGCGTCGTGAACGCCATCGCCACCGGCCGTGGCGCCTCCATGGCCATTGACCTCCCGCTCACCGCCACCGTTACCCTCCACGAGCACACGTCGGAGATCCGGGTCACCATGACGCCCGACGCGAGCGAGGACCCGCGGCTTGCGCAGGAAGTGGTGCGCGCCGTGTGCGCCCGCGTGGGTGTCGCCTACGGCGCGGACATCCACACCGAGTCCGCCATCCCCGTGAGCCGCGGCCTCAAGTCGAGCAGCGCCGCCGCCAACGCCATCGGCCTCGCCACGAACGCGGCCCTCGCCTACCTGGAAGGGAAGACTCTCCCGGAGCGGGAAGTCCTTGAGGCCGGCATTGACGCGGCGCTCAAGGCGGGGGTGACCGTCACGGGTGCTTATGACGACGCGTGCGCGAGCCTCCTCGGGGGCCTCTGCGTGACGGACAACCGCGAGCGCCGCCTCTTCCACCGCCACGAGATGCCCGACGGGCTCCAGGCCGTCCTCCTGATTCCGCCTGCCAAGACGCGCAAGTCCAGCGTGAAGGGGCTTCCCTACGGCGCCATCGCGCCCATGGCGGCCCTCGCCCACGACCTCGTGATGAGCCGCCGCGTCAACGAGGCCATGACGCTCAACGGGCTCGCCTACGGGCCCCTCTACGGCGTGGACCCCCAACTCACGGTGCGCTCGCTGGAGGCGGGCGCACTCTCCGCGAGCGTGAGCGGCACGGGGCCCGCCTTCGCCGCGCTCGCGCCCCCCGACGCCCTCGACCGCGTGAAGGGCGCGCTCTCCCAGTTCCCTGGCGACCTCCTGGTGGTCCCCGTCACGAACAAGAAGGCCGAGGTGCTTCCATGTTAGTCGTCCGAGCAAGTACCGTGACGGGCAGCGTGCCCGCCCCCGCGAGCAAGTCCTACACCCACCGCGCCCTCGCGCTCGCGCTCCTCACCGAGCGCAGCCGCATCGTGGAGCCGCTCCTCTCGGAAGACCCCCTCGCCACCCTTGCGTGCGTCCGCGCGCTCGGCGGGAAGGCCACGGAGGATGCGGAGGGCGTCACCATCGAGGGCGGCGCGCTCATCACGCCGGACACGATCCTGGACTGCATGAACTCGGGCACCACCATGCGCCTCTTTACGGCCATCGCGGCCCTCGCGCCGGGCGCGAGCGTGCTTACGGGGGACGCGAGCCTGCGGAAGCGGCCCATGCAGCCCCTCCTCGATGCCCTCAAGCCCCTCGGCGTGGAGGCGTGGAGCACGCGCGGCAACGGCCTCCCGCCTGTCATCGTTAAGGGCCCCCTCCGGGGCGGTCGCACGAGCCTCCCGGGCGACGTGAGCAGCCAGTACGTGAGCGCGCTCCTCATCGCGGGCACCCAGGCCCGCGAGGACCTCGACCTCACCCTCACGAGCCCGCTCAAGTCCCGACCCTACGTGGAGATCACGCTGGAGATGCTGCGCCACTTCGGGGCGCGCGTCGCCACCCGCGAGACCGGGTTCCACGTTCCCGCCGGCCAGCGCCTCCGCGGCCTGACGTACCGCGTTCCTGGCGACTACAGCAGCGCCGCCTTCCCTCTCTGCGCGGCCGCCGTCACGGGCGGCGAGGTCACGGTCACGAACCTGGACCCCCGCACGGCGCAGGGCGACAAGTTCATCCTGGAGTGTCTCCGCCGCTTCGGTGCGGCCGTCAAGGAGCACGAGGACGGCTCCGTCACGGTGAAGGGGGGCGCGCTCCAGGGGATCACGGTGGACCTCAGCGACACCCCCGACATGTTCCCCGCCCTCTGCGCCGTCGCCTCCCACGCGCGCGGCGAGAGCGTGTTCACGGGCGCGAAGCACCTCCGTTTCAAGGAGAGCGACCGCATCGCCGCCATGGTGACGGAGCTCCGCAAGATGGGCGTGGACGCCACCGAGCGCGAGGACGGCGCCGTCCTCCGCGGCGGCCCCGTGACGGGCGCCCGCGTCCACAGCTACCACGATCACCGCATCGAGATGGCGCTCGCCGTCTGCGGCCTCGCCGCCAAGGGCGAAACCGTGGTGGACGATCACGAGAGCCATGCCGTGAGCTACCCCCGCTTCATCGAGCACTTCCAAGGGCTCGGCGGCCACCTGGAGGTCCGCGCCACATGAACACCCTCGGGCGCCTCTTCCGCGTGAGCCTCTTCGGGGAAAGCCACGGCCACGGCGTGGGCGTCCTCGTGGACGGGGTCCCCGCCGGCATCCCCTTCGGCGTGGAGGACGTGCAGCCCGAGCTCGACCGCCGCCGCCCCGGCCAATCCCTCCTCACCACCCAGCGACAGGAAGGCGACCGCGTGGAGATCCAGAGCGGCGTCCACGAGGGCCGCACCACCGGCGCGCCCGTCCTCATGCTCATCCGCAACGAGGGCCAGCGCAGCCAGGACTACGCGAAGGCCCCCACCGTGCCGCGGCCGGGCCACAGCGACTACCCCGCCCGGGAGCGCTTTGGCGGCTGGAACGACCCCCGGGGCGGCGGCATGTTCAGCGGCCGCCTCACCGCCTGCCACGTGATGGCGGGAGCTCTCGCACAGAAGCTCCTCGACGCCCACGGGGTCCAGGTGGCGGCCCACACCACCCGCATCGGGAGCATCGCCACCCCCCGTACGTTCACGGTGGCCCAGATTCGCGAAACCGTTGAGCGCACCCCCGTGCGGTGCGCCGACCTTGACGCGGCGAAAGCCATGGAGGAGGAAATCCTGCAAGCCCGCGCCGCCAAGGACTCGGTGGGCGGCATCGTGGAATGCATCGTTGAGGGTCTCCCCGTGGGGTGGGGCGAGCCCAACGCGGACTCCGTGGAATCGCTCCTCGCCCACGCGATCTTCAGCGTCCCCGCCACCAAGGGCCTGGAGTTCGGCGACGGTTTCCGTTTCGCCGAGCGCCGCGGCTCCGAAGCCAGCGACCCCTACTACCGCGACGAGGCGGGGCGCGTCCGCACGCGCGCGAACCACAACGGAGGGATCCTCGGGGGCATCACCACGGGGATGCCGCTCGTGTTCCGCGTGGCCTTCAAGCCCACCTCCAGCATCGCCGTCCCCCAACCGACCCTGGACCTCGCCACCGGGGAGCCCACGCCGCTGCAGGTCACGGGTCGCCACGACCCCTGCATCGTGCCCCGCGCTGTTCCCGTCGTGGAGGGCGTGGCACGCATGGTGCTTGCCGACGTCCTCCTCATGCATGCCGCGCTCAGGCCGCGGGAGGTGAAGCGCGAATGGTGAGCCCCGACGTCCTCGACACCCACCGGTCCCGCATTCGCGCCATCGACCGCCACCTCGTGGCCCTCCTCGCCGAGCGCACCCATCTCGCGAAGGAGGTGGGCGAGATCAAGGTCCGGGAAGGCATCCCCATCCGCAACTTCCAGGTGGAGGCCGAAGCCATCCGCCTCGCCCGCCAGGAGGCCGAGGCCCGCGGGCTCCGCCCCGAGGCGGCTGAGGAGATCGTTAAGCTCGCCATCGCCGAAGCCGTCCGCGTCCAAGAACGGCACCGGTTCCTCGCCCACGCCCGCACCCAGGGCCGCGGCCAGCATGTCCTCGTGGTGGGCGGCCGCGGCAACATGGGCGCGTGGTTCGCCCACTTCTTCGCAAGCCTCGGCTGCCACGTGGCCACCTCCGACCCCCGTGGGCCCCTCGATGGGTACCCGCACGAGGCGGATGCCGTCACCGCCGCGGGCCGCTACGACCTCGTGCTCCTCGCGACGCCCCCGAGCACGGTGGGCCACCTGCTGGAGCCCCTCGCGCGCGTGCAGGGCCCCCTTATCGTGGAGATATCCTCCCTGAAGTCGCCCTTCCTCGCTCTCCTCCAGCGCCTCGCCGCCGAGGGCGCGCGTGTGGGGAGCTTCCACCCGATGTGGGGCCCGAAAGCGGAGATGCTCGCCAACCGCAACGTGGTGATCTGCGACCTCGGCAACCCGCAGGTGAACGCGGAGCTGCGCGCCCTCTTCGAGGACACGGCCGCGAACGTCGTGGAGGTTCCCGCGGAGGCGCACGACGCCTACATGGCCTACACGTTGGGACTTCCCCACGCGCTCAACCTCGTCTACTCCCGCGTCCTCTCCAAGGGCCCCTACGCGCTCCCGGCCCTCGCGCCCCTCGGCGGCCCCACCTTCCAGAAGCAGACCCGGGTCGCGGAAGAGGTGGCGCGCGAGAACCGCGACCTCTACCACCAGATCCAGCGCCTCAACGCCCACACGCCCGAGATCTATGCGGCCATCCGCGCCGCCATGAACGAGCTCGAGGCGGCCCTCTCCCAGCCGGAGGCTTTCCGGGCCTACATGGGCGCCTGTGAGGCGTACTACAATGCTCCCGTTCCTCTCCCCAAGGTGACGACCCTATGATGCGTGTGATGAAGTTTGGAGGAACGTCCGTGGGGTCGGGCGAGATGCTCCGCCGCGTCTCCTCCATCGTGAAAGCCCACCCCGGTGAGCGCGTGGTCGTGGCGAGCGCCATGGCCGGCGTCACCGACAGCATCCTCGCCGCCCTCCCCCGGGTTCAGCGCGACGAGGGCGCCATCGCCCCCTTCCTGGAGGAGCTCCGCTCCCGCCACATGCAGGCCGCCGAGGAGGCCCTCCGCAGCCCCGCCCTCGTGGACGAGGTGTACGGCGAGATCGATGCCCTCCTCCAGAAGTTCGAGCGCCTCCTCTACGGCATCGCCTACACGAGCGATCTCACGCCCAAGAGCAAGGATCTCGCGCTCAGCTTCGGCGAGCGCCTGAGCGTCCGCGTCCTCTCCGCCGCCATGCGCGACCAAGGCGTTGACGCCGCCTTCCGCGACGCCGAGCACGTGGGCCTCGTGACCGACGGCACCTTCGGCAATGCGAGCCCCCTCATGGGCGAGATCCAGAAGAATTTTGACGCCACCCTCCGGCCCCTCCTGAAGGGCGGCGTCGTGCCCGTGCTCACCGGCTACTTTGGCGTGAGCCCCGACGGGCACGCCACCACCTTCGGCCGCGGCGGATCGGACTACGCCGCAAGCATCGTCGCCACCGCCCTCGACGCGGAGGCCCTCGAGGTGTGGAAGGACGTGGACGGGTTCCTCACGGCGGACCCCCGTATCCTGAAGGACGCGCGGCCCATCCGGGAGATGAGCTACGACGAGGCGGCCGAGCTCGCGTACGTCGGCGCGAAGGTGCTCCACCCGCGCACGGTGGAGCCCGTGAAGACGAAAGGCATCCCCATCTTCGTGCGGAACACGATGAAGCCCGAGGTGGAGGGCACCCGGATTGGGCCCCCCACAGAGGCGCGGGCCGCGAAGCTCCGCTCCGTGGCCACCCGCGACGGGCTCGCCATCCTCCGCATCTACGGTCCCGGGATGGCCTACACCCCCGGCATCGGCCAGAAGGTGTTCACTGCCCTCGGGCAAGCGAAGGTGAACGTCTACAACATGGCCGCCAGCCAGGCGAGCTTCGCGCTCCTCATCAACGAGGAGGACATCACGAAGGGCCTGAAGGCGTTGGAGCAGGTCCGTGAAGGCATCATCGAGTACGTCGAGGGCCTCAAGGACATGACGCTCGTGTGCGTGGTGGGCGACATCGGCCGCGTCGAAGGCACGGCGGGCCGCATCTTCAGCGCCATCGGCCACGGCAAGGTGAACATCGAGATGATTAGCGTCGGCGCGTCGGAGATCGCGCTCAACTTCGTCATCCGCAGCAAGGACAAGGAGGCGTGCATCCGCGCCCTCCACAACGAGTTCGACGTCGAATAAGAGGGCATGAACATGGTTGGACAAACAAAACGCAAGGTCGCCATCCTCGGCGCCACCGGCATGGTGGGCCAACGCTTCCTGAGCCTCCTCCAGAACCACCCCTGGTTCGAGGTCACGGCCCTCGTGGCGAGCGAACGCAGCGCCGGCAAGACCTACGGCGAGGCCGCTCGCTGGGTCCTCAACGAGCCCATGCCCGACAAGTACCGCGACATGCCCGTGGTCCTCTCGGATGCCGCGCTCGACGCCGACCTCTGCTTCAGCGCCATCCCCGGCGACCTCGCGGGGCCCGTCGAGAGCGAGCTGGCGAAGAAGGGGTACAAGATTTTCAGCAACGCGAAGGCCCACCGGTGGGACCGCGACGTGCCCCTCCTCGTGCCCGAGGTGAACCCGGACCACGCGCACCTGGTGAAGCGCCAGAACCACGGATCGGGCGGCTACATTGTCACGAACGGCAACTGCAGCACCATCGTCATGGTGATGACCCTTAAGCCCCTCGTGGACGCCTTCGGCGTGAAGCGCGTCTTCGTCTCCACCTACCAGGCCGTGAGCGGCGCCGGTTACCCCGGCGTCCCCAGCATCGACATCCTCGGCAATGTCATCCCCTACATCGGGAGCGAGGAGGAGAAGATCGAGCGCGAGCCTCTCAAGATGCTTGGCACCCTTGGCCCCGACGGCGTGGCCCCGGCGGACCTCCGCGTGAGCGCCACCGCCGTCCGCGTCCCCGTGGAGGAGGGCCACAGCATGGCCGTCTCCGTGGAGCTCGGCCGCGCCGCGACGCCCGAGGAGGTGGCGCGGACGATGCGCGAGTGGCGCAGCCGTCCCCAGCACCTGAAGCTCCCGAGCGCCCCCGAACGGCCCCTGGAAGTTCTTTCCGAGACGAACCGCCCCCAGCCCCGCAAGGACTGGCGCCGCGGCAACGGGATGAGCGTGAACGTGGGCCGCATCCGCCCCGACCCCCTCTTCACGGTGAAGTACTTCGCAAGCGGCAGCAACACCGTCCGCGGCGCGGCAGGCAGCAACATCCTCGGCGCCGAGCTCCTCCTCGCCGAAGGCCTCCTCTGAGGCGGGCGAAGGGGCAGCCCGGGGCCCTCGGGGCCCTCGGGGCCCCGTTCTCCCCCTTGGCAGGGTCGTGTATTTGTAGGAAGAGGGTTGAGGGCGGGGGCAATGCCGGACGCCCGAGAACACGTTGCCCTCGATCACGTGAGCCCGCTCTCTCTGAAGACGCGCCCGAGGGAGGCCCCTGCCGAGGCGCCCGGCTGCTCCTGCGCCACCGCTCTGGAACATGCTTCGCTCGGTGGGGTGCGGGACGTGAAGGGGCTTCATTCCCATGGGCGCGTCACGCCGCTCGACAACGGCTCCCGCCTGCTCGAAACCTTGGAGGCCGTGCAGCCGGGCGACCACCTCTGCCTCGTCTACGAGACGCAGCAGGAGCAGTTCGCCGCTGCCATTCCCTTCCTCCGGCACGGGCTCGAGCGGGGCGAGTTCTGCGTCTACATCGCCGACGACAACAACGCCGCGGCCGTCCTCGACGGCCTCCGCGCGGGAGGCGTGGACGTGGAGGGGACGGTTGCCTCGGGGGCCCTCAGCGTGGTCACGAAGCGCGAGGCCTACCTCAAGGACGGCTTCTTTGATCCCGACGCGATGATCTCCTTCCTCGCTGCACGAACGGAGGCGGCCGTGGCGGCAGGCTTCACTGGCCTTCGGGTCACGGGCGAGATGACGTGGGCCCTCGGGCCCGAGCTCGGGGTCGACCGCCTCATGGAGTACGAGGCGAAGCTCAACGAGTTCTTCGTCGGATCCAACGCTTCCGCCATCTGCCAATACAGCGCCACCCGCTTCGGACCGGAAGTCATCCTCGAGGCCCTCCACACGCACCCGCTCGTGATCTACGGCGGCCTCGTGTGCCGCAACTTCTACTTCGTTCCCCCCGAGGAGTACCTGAGGCCCGGCCAGGCGAACCGGAAGGTCCAGCGCCTCCTGAAGAACATCCTGGCGAGGGAGGAGAGCGAGCGGGAGATCCGGTCCCTCACGGACACCCTGGAGGCCCGCGTGGACGAGCGCACCCGGGAGCTTCTCTCCGCGAACCGGGAGCTCGAATCCTTCGCCTACACGATTTCCCATGACCTCAAGGCGCCCCTCCGCGGGATCCAGTTCTACGCCCAGCTCCTGGAGGAGGATCACGGCACCGCCCTCGATGCGGAAGGGCAGGCCTACCTCAGCCGCCTCCGCTCCGAGAGCGAACGCCTCACGCTGCTCGTCAACGACATCCTCTCCCTCAGCAAAGCCATGCAGGAGGAGGTGACCCGCGAGCCGGTCGACCTCGTCCCCATTGCCCGCGGCATCCTCGACGAGCTTGCGGCCGCGAACCCGGGCCGCCGCGTGAGCGTGGTGTTGCCCGCGGAGGCTCCCGTGGAAGCCGACCCCCGCCTCATGGGCGTGGTGCTGCAGAACCTCCTCGGGAACGCGTGGAAGTTCACGAGCAAACGCCCCGACGCGCGCATCGAGCTGGGGGTGTTACCGCCCACGGCTCCAGGGGATGGTCAGGGCGCGTTCTTCGTGCGCGACAACGGGGCAGGCTTCGACGCCTCCCGGGCCGACCGCCTCTTCGAGGCCTTCCAGCGCTTCCACGGGGGCGCCGAGTTCGAGGGCACAGGGATCGGGCTTGCCACCGTGAAGCGGATCCTCCGCCGCCACGGGGGCGACATCCGCGCGGAGTCGCGCGTGGGGGAAGGGGCCACCTTCTTCTTCACGCTGTGACAGCCGCGGCTTTATCCCGCCAGGCGGCCATGACGCGTCGTGGTCGCCCCCCTCATCGCTACCATTCCTGAAGCGCTCCGGCACTGGAAGCGCGTGGACCCCCGCCTCCACGCCGTGGCCCGCAAGCACCCGCCGGAGGGGTTTGCGCTCTCGCGCGGCTCAAGCTACAGCACCCTCGTGGCCTCCATCCTCAGCCAGCAGGTGAGCGTGAAGGCGGCGGACGCAATGTACCGGAAGCTCGAGCTTGCCTGCGGCGGCAGGGTGCGGCCGGAGCTCGTGGCCGGGCTTTCCGACGAGGCCCTCCGCGCCTGCGGGTTCAGCACCCAGAAGCGCGTCTATGTCCGGGACCTCTCCGAGCGCGCCCTCGATGGGCGGCTAAACTTTCGTCGCTTCCCCCGCCTCCCCGACGAGGAGGTCATCGACGCCCTCACGGAGGTGAAGGGAGTCGGGCGGTGGACGGCCCAGATGTTCCTGCTCTTCCACCTCGCCCGCCCCGACGTGGTGGCCCCGGACGATCTGGGTCTGCAGCTGAGCGCCGTGGAAATCTACGGCCTCGCCGACGCGAAGGCAGGGAAGCGTTTTCTCGCGCTTCAGGCCCCGGTGTGGTCGCCCCACGGCAGCCTCGCCTGCCTCACGCTGTGGCATTACCGCCGCTTACGCCTCAACGGGCAACGCGCCGTCCCCGCTCAGTAGGCGGGCGGCCCGTACACGGTGAGGAAGAGCAGGGGTTCCTTCCCGACGCTCTTCACCCAGTGGGGGGTGCCCGCCTCGATCACGAGGAGGCTCCCGGGGCCGCCCCGCACCTCCTTGGGCGTTGAGCCGCCGCCGACGCGCGCGAGGATCTCGCCCCGGACCACGTAGATCACTTGGTCTTGCGTCTCGTGGACTTCCGTGGGGCCCGCCTCCTCGCCGGGCGCGATCGTCATGAACGCGGTCTGGGTGCGGGGCGTGGTGTGGAGCACCTCGAAGAAGGGTCCCGCCCGCTCGGGAAGGCTTGTCCACAGCATGCGCGAGCGAGCCCCTCGGGGAGGATAACCCTTTCCCGTTCCCTCAGCTCGGCTGCACCGTGAGGGTGGCCTCCGTGACGGGGAAGTTCCCGTCGAGCACGAGTCGTGCCGTGTACCCTTCGCCGTAGGTGCGGACGTAGGCGTCCGTGGTGAAGGTGGCGCCCGCCTCGAGCATCTGGGGGATCGCGGGGGGCTCGAAGAGCCACGCGAAGGCGAGGATGGCGTCCGTGAGGATGAGGGCGGGGGCGGCAGCCGCCGCGATGGGCATCGCGCCGGGGGTCGAGAGCACCTGGTCCGTGATGGAGACGGGCATCACGCGGGGCAGGCTCACCGTGTTCTCGGGGGCGCCCTCGAGACCCACGCGGGTGAGGAGCGCGTCCGTGTTGGGGTCGAGGTTGCGGATGCGCAGGCGCACCGATTCCTGGGTGTCCGTGCCCACGGTCTTGGTGGCGGGCTCGAACTCCACCTGGAGGCGGGCGCGGAGCAGGGGCTTCCCCGCAACCATCACCTGGTAGGCGTGGCCCTCCGCGGAGAGGGCGAGGTTGCGGGCGGCGCTCGTGAGGCTCACCTTCGTGCCACGCGCGAGGGTCAGGATCGTGTCGCCCTTGAGAGCGGCGGGAGTGCCGCCGTCGAGCCGGGCCTCCCCCTCCGCGCCGGAGAGCGCGAGGGTGCCGCGGCGCTTCGCCACCTCGAAAGTGAGGCGGGAGGCCGCCTCCTCGAGGACAAGGGGCGCGTTCGCCTGGGCGCCGGTGACCCCCGTGATGGTCACGGGGCCCGTGAGGTTGCGGAGCCCCGCCTCGGTGGCGAAGACGAGGCGGTCCCCGCTCACACGCACCTCCCCGGGGAGCGTGAGCCCCACCGGGGTCGCGTGGGCCATCGGCCAGAAGAACTCGCCCTCGAACACGGGGCCCGGAACCGTGAGCTCGGTGGCCCGCATGTTGCCGCGGCTGAGCGCGAGGACGACACGCTCGTTCCCCACGAGAACGGAGGCGGCTCGGTAATCCAGGCTCCCGGTGAGGGAGAGGGTGGGGGAGGAGACGAGGAGCAGCCCGCGCTCGCCCGAGGCGAGGGTGGCATCGTGGAGGAGGAGGGTCGCGGGCTCCCCCGTGTCGTTCCCAGGCCCGAAGCGGAGGTGCGTGATCCCGTCGCGGTGGCCGGGGTGGTCGAGGCCGTCGAGGCGGAGGACGCTCGCGCGGGAGACGCTCGCGGAGAGGGGATGGCCCGCGCCCTGGTTGTCCACCTCGATGCCGTCGCTCACGCACCCCGCGAAGGGGACGGCGAGGAGCAGGAGGGCGAGGAAGGCGACGCGGAGGCGGGGGCTCATGGAGGCGAGGACGGAGGGGGCGGCATTAAGGGTTGTTGAATTCCGCCTTGTAGCTCGCTATCGGGGCCTGGCTCCTGCAGGTCGGGCTCCCCGCTACCCGTTGGCTTTAAATCCCGCCGCCCCTTTCCCGCGCCTGATACCATGGATGCGCCCGAGTGCCGCATCCCCCAGGCGAAGCGGGGACCTGCCGTGACGATCCGGGTGGACGGCCGCGCCGTCCGCGCCTACGTTGGCGAGACTGTGGCGACCGCGCTCTACGCGAACGGCGACCGCGTCCTGTCGCGTTCCATCAAGTACCACCGCCCCCGCGGCCTCTGGTGCGGCGTGGGCAAGTGCGCAAGCTGTTTCATGCGCGTGGACGGGAAGCCCAACGTCCGCACCTGCGTCACGCCCGTCAAGGAGGGCATGCGGGTGGAGTCGCAGAACGCGCTCCCGAACGCGAAGCTCGACCTGTACGCCATCGTGGACAAGGTGTACCGGAAGGACTTCGACTACCACCAGAAGTTCATCCGGCCCCGCCTCCTCAAGCCCGTTTACCACGGGGTCATCCGGCGCATGGCGGGCTTCGGGGAGCTCCCCGACGCGCCCAAGACGCCTGACCCCGAGCCCACCCTCGCGCGCCTCACCGTGGACGTCGCCGTCATCGGGGCGGGCGACGCGGGCCGCGCCGCCGCCGAGCATGCCGCGAAGGCCGGTGCCACCGTGGCCCTCTTCGAGGAATCCGCCGACGCCCCCGACCTCCCGGGCGTCCAGGTGTACCGCCGCCACCAGGCCGTCGCGCTCTACCCCGAGGACGGGTTGGTGGTGATGCGCGAGAACGGCCTCTTGCAGGTGCGCGCGAAGGCCCACATCCTCGCCACCGGCACCTACGACGTCCTCCCCGTTTTCGAGGGGAACGACCTCCCCGGCATCCTGTCGCCCCGCGCCGCGGACGCGCTCCTCAAGCAGGGCGTGGCGCCCGGCGCCCGCGTCGTCATCGCCGGCGCCACCGACCGCGCCGTCGCGCTCGCCGCGCGCCTCACGGCCCTCGGCCTCCCGCCCGTGGCGGTGGTGGATGACGGCCACGCGCACCCGATGCCCCCTGGAATCCCCAGGTTCGAGGGCGCCCGCGTGAAGGGCGCCGTCGGCGGCACCCAGGTGGAGGCCGTCGTCCTCATGCTCCCGAACGGCCAGGAAG
>DATMKA010000223.1:0-10993 GCA_035553595.1 Thermoplasmatota archaeon
GTGATCTTCTCGGCGCCCGCGATGACGCGCCAGGGGAACACGAGCTGGCGGGCCTCGCCGGGGCCGAGGACGATGCCCTCGGCAAGCCCCACGAGGAAGCTGCCCGCACGGGCCTCGAGGCGGACGTTGCCGGCCTCGACGTTGCCGCGGTTCCTCAGAATCACCGTGACTTCGGCCACGGTGCCCGTGAGGGGCGCCTCGGGCGTGAGGCCCACGGAGGCGACGCTCAGGTCGGGCTCGGGCGCGGCCGAGACGTCGATGAGGGGAACGAGGAACTCATTGTTGCCGAAGGAGAGCTCCTCGACGCGGTTGTCGGGGTTCACCACGGCCACGAGCTGGTGGAGGCCCGTGTCCACGGGGCGCCACACGAAGGAGGCCACGGCCCACTTCTCGCGGAGGCTGAAGGGGTCGGGGAGAACCGCCACGGGCAGCACGAGGGTGTCGAGGGGGCGCCCGTTGTCGAAGAGGCGCACCGAGACGCGGCCACCGTCCACGGCGGCCGTTCCCTGGTTGCGGATGAACACGGCCACGGGCACGGCCTCGCCGAGGGTGACCTCGGTCTTGCCGGGCACCACTTCGGCCACGAGGAGGTCCGCATGGCGTCCGGCCATGAGCTTGAACTGGATGGGGGCCGTGAGGAGGCGGTTGGGGTCGCCCTGGCTGAGGGCCTTCACGGTGAGGATGGGCGTGCTGATGCTGGGGAAGGGCGAGAGGCCCATCTCCACCCGCACGGTGCCCGTGTAGGACTCGCCGGGGGCAAGCGCCACCTGCAGCTTCGTGACGCGGCTCGCGCACGTGGTCTCGCAGAGGCCGTACACCCACTCGTTGGGGATGCCGGCGCCCTCCACGGAGACGTTCACGAGGTCGCTCACGGCGCCCGTGTTCGTGACGCGGAACTGGAACTCCTTGGTGACACCGTCGCGTACCGTGAGCTCCTGCACGCCCGGCGTGAGGGCGAGGCCGTTGCTGCCGATGCGGAAGTCATCCACCTCGATGCCCCAGGTGCCTTCGGGGAGGCTGCTGCCGAGAACGTTGAGGAGGCGGATTTCCACGAGCTTGCCCGCGTAGCTCACGGGGCGGCCCAGGAGGTCCACCTGCTTCGTGAGGTCGGCCGAGAGGGTGGCCCAGCCCGTGGTGCGGCCCGTGAGGAGGCCCGCGTTCGTGAGGCCTTGGAAGGCGGCGTCGGGAGCCCCGGGGAAGCGCACCGTGTAGGGCACGTCCAGGGTGAGGGGCTGCCAGGGGCGGTTGGGGTCACCAACGGCCTCCCGGATCTCGAAGCGAGCGCCCTCGGTACGCGTGCCCTCGGGGTAGGCATAGCGCGCGCTCAGGGTAAGCGTGGGCGTCGGGATGCCGGCGAGGTCGAGGTTGCCGCGGGTGAGGCGGTTCACTTCGCTGATGGCGCCAGGCGTGGCCCGGAGGGAGCGCCACACGAACTTGCCGCTGTGGGCGTCGGAGATGCTTGTAAGGACCCAGCCTTGGGCGCTCCAGCCGCCCTCGACCCCGTTGCTGGGCTCGAAGTCGTCGGCGAAGGCCACGCTCGGCACGCGCACGAAGACGCGGCCCACGCTGCGGCCCTTGTCGTTGCTGGCGTCAGGGCTCGTGAGATTCGCGTAGACGCGGTAGACGCCCACGGCGTCCTCGGGAAGCTCCCAAGCGTAGGTGGCAAAGCCCTCGCCCTTGGGCCACCGCAGGGGCGCCTGCGCGAAGGCCTCGTGGCGGTAGGTGCCGTTCGTGATCACGATGCTCACGTTCGCCACCACGGAGGAGGTGCCCGTGAGCTTCGCCGCCACCCGGATGGGCAGCACGTCGGGAACGCGGTCGGGGATCCCCGTGGCGGGCGCGGAAACCTCCCCGATCTCGGCCGAGAGCACGGCCGTGGGGGAGAGGCGGAGGGTGGCCCGCCGGTCGTTGTTGGCGCCAAGCTGGTCGCCGAGGCGGAAGGCGGACTCGTCCGCGTCGAGGCCCGGCAGGAGGGGGAAGGCGCGCAGGCGCAGCGTCACGTTCGTGGGAATCCCGCTCTTCGGGGTAGGCGGGCGCCAGGAGAAGGCGTCGAGCTTGCGCTCGCCGGGAGCAAGGCTCACGTCCTTCGTGAGGGTCTGCGCGTTCGTGCCGTCGGCGTAGGTGACGTCGAGGACGGCGCGCACGGTGGCGCGGGCCCCGCCGCGGTTCACGAGCTCAAAGCCCACGGCGTCCTCGCGGCTGGCCGCATGGGGCGTGGCGGGGAGGGTGCCGCTGCGGAGGCTCGACCCGTCGAGGTAGGGATCGAGGAGGACGCTCGTCTCGTCGCGGAAGGTCTCCGTGAGGATGCGGACCTCGTCCACGTCCCAGCGGCTGGCGCCGCCCGTGGCGTCCGTGAGGGCGCGCAGGCGCAGCTGCAGGTCCGTGGCCTCGAGGGCCGCGCCCTCGACGCGGAGGCCGCCGATGACCCAGCTCATGCGGCGCTCGAGCTCGGGGAACAGGTTGGGGTTGCCGCCCACGAAGGCGTGGAAGCGGAGCTGCACCTTGTTGAGGCCCTTGTAGGGCGTGAGGTCGAAGCGGTGGGTGACCCAGCCCTCCTCGTTGCCGGGGACGGCCATGGAGCCGGCCTCGCCGCCGCTGAAGAGGCCCTCGGTGGCGTTCACGCTGAAGCCGAGGGTGCCGTTGCGGGCGCTGTAGGAGGTGCCAAACAGGGTGGAGTCGTAGCCGCCCAGGGGCGTGAGGGGCCTGATGTGCTCGACACCGAGGAGGTCCACGTACCGGACCTCGACGCGGCCGCCGTTCGTGATGAAGCCGGCCACGTTGTCGAACTGGTACTTGTGGTTGAGGACGAGGGTGGCCTCGCCAACGAGCGCGGAGAGGTCGAGGGGCGGGGATTCGAGCACGCCCTCGGCGTTGCGGCCGAGGTAGCCCACCTGGACGTAGCTGTCGCCCTTGAGGGGCACCTGGGAGTCCAGGGTGAAGGCGAAGGCGCCTTCACGCTTTGCCTGGGAGGTGCCGAGGATGTCGCGGTCCTCCGCGGGATAGAAGTTCCAGCGGGTGCCCTGGTCGATCTTCGTGACCGCCGCCCACGTGCCGACGTTGAGACCGGTGGCGGGCGTGAGCGCGCGGGCGCCCACGTGGATGTCCGTGACGGCCCAACCGGTGTTGATGGCCATGCCCTGCTGGGTGGCCTCGAAGCGGAAGGCGAGGCCGAGGGGCTGCTCGCGGGCGGCCTGGGTGCCGCACCTCATCTGCTCGTCGAGGTAGGGCTTCAGGTCGGCCTCGCGCTGGGGCCAGGAGCGGTCGTAGAAGTCCTCGTAACGGGTGCTCGTGTTCGCGCTCACGCGCTCAAGCGTGACGGTGCGCTCGACGCAGGCGGCGTCGCGGTAGGTGACCTGCACGAGGGCGCGGTCGTTGAAGTCCTCGCCGTTGCCGGCAGCGCTCAC
Source organism: Thermoplasmatota archaeon (assembly GCA_035553595.1). Classification (GTDB taxonomy): domain Archaea; phylum Thermoplasmatota; class SW-10-69-26; order JACQPN01; family JAJPHT01; genus DATMKA01. Next base: position 3,405 of record DATMKA010000223.1, read on the forward strand.
GGGGCCCACGCCCACGAACTCGATCTCGCGCCAGTCGCGGAAGCGCAGGAGCGTGCCCGTGGCGTTGAGCGTTGCCACGCTGAGGCTCGCGCTCATCGTGGTCTCGGCGTTCGGCCCGGAATAGTAGGCGATGCCCGTGGGCGGGTTCGCCATGCGGGGCTCGTTCACGACGCGCCAGCCCGTGAGGGGCTCGGGAGCGGGAGCGGCGGGGCAGGCGCCCGCGCAGGGCTCAAGGAGGAGGGGAAGGAAGCGGGCGGAGCCGGAGTCCACGGGAAGGTCCACGGTGCGCGCAAGGGGCTTCATGCCGGGCGCGGTCACGAGGAGGTTCATGCGTCCGCCGGGCAGCTTCGTGAAGGTGACGTCGGCGCCCGACAGGGAGCGGCCGAGGTCCACGAGCGTGACCGTCACGCCCGTAAGGGGGAGGCCGTCGGCGCGCGTGACGTTCACGCGGAGGCGGCTCACGCGCTCCAAGGTGTCCTCGAAGAGCACGGCGCGGGTCTCGATGTCCTTGCCGGCCACCTCGAAGGTGGCGTTGGTCCAGCGGCCCGTGGCCGCGTCGGCGCTTGCGCCCGTGAAGCCAGCGCCCGTGGTGGGGCCGAGGGGCGTGCCGCTGCCGATGGTGCCGGGGTACCCGCCCTCGGGCGTGAGGGCCACCCAGGGGCCCCACTCGCCGGTGCGGTTGTTGCCCGCGCGGGCCTCGAGGCGGCCGCCATCGAAGCCCTGCTCGAAGCTGAAGTTATGGGTGAGCTTCACGATGGCGCGGCTCACCTGGGAGAGCGGGATCACGGGAGACTCGAGGAGGGCTTCGCTCGCGCGGCCCGCGGGGTCCTCGCGGAACTGCACGGTGCCATCGCCGCCCGCGCCCCTGGTGAGCACCCAGCCGGACCCGCTCACCCAGGAGGAGCGGTCGCCCTCGCCGAAGGTCCAGGCCTCGGCAAGGCGCACGATGCGGAACAGGAGCACGGCCTCGTTGTTCGCGGGACGCATGTCTCCGGGGTTCTCGACGCGGAGGGTGGCCGTGTAGACGCCGTCGGGGAAGCTGCGGGTCTCCTCGGCGGTGAGGAGGAAGACGCCGCTCGTGGCGCGGCCAAAGGCGATCTTGTTGACGTTCGCGAGGGGCAGGCTCTTCGTGAGCACGATGCCGCCGCCCACGCGGGCCACCACGAGGTTCGCGCGGAGGCGACCCTCGGGGTCGAAGGCGTCCACGTTGCCGGTGTTCGCCACGGTGAAGGCGAGGGCGCGCTCGGCCTCGGCCTCGGCGATGGCGGGCGTGAGGTCGGCGCGCGCGACGGAGAGGTCGCGGACGGTGCGCGTCACCACGTTGAGGACCGCAAGCCCGTTGCTCGGATCGTCGTCGGCGATGCGCTTCCCGGGGGTGCGCTCGAGGCTCGTGGAGACGTGCACCTCGAAGCGGCGGCCTTCGCAGGGCGCGCCGCAGGCCGGGACCGTCCAGGGGATGCTGAAGTTCACCGTCGTGTAGTCCGTCTCGCCGGCAAGGCCGCGGAGGCGGGACACGAGGGCCACCTGCTGGGTGGTGGAGTAGTTGTGGAGGGGGTCGCCCGGGCCGCGGTCGTCCTCGGGGTGCAGGCGCACCTGCATGAGCACGGGCACGTTCTGCTGGTCGTAGCGGCCGTAGTTGCGCACCTTGGCGGAGACAATGAGGCTGCTGCCCTGGCCCACCTCGATGCCGCCGTTGCCCACGCGGACGGGCTCGGCGGTGCCGACCGTCTCGAGGGCAAGGCCCACGTCGTTCGCGAAGTAGCGCTCGCGGACGGCGATGTTGTCGAGGAACCAGCCCTTCGCTCCGGGGAAGAGGACGGGCGTGGAGGCCACGGGACCGCCGGTGACGCCGAAGCGGAAGCGCACGAGCTTGCCGGCGTAGCTCACCCGCTCGGGCTCCTTGGGGCAGAGGCCCTGCTCGTTCACGGGCGTGAACTTCGGCTGGTTGGTGAGGTTGAAGCCGACGCGCTTCCAGGGACCGTTGAGGCCCTGGAAGGAATTGTCGTCACGCGCGTCGTTGGACTGCAGGAAATCATCGTAGGGCCCGTTGGCCTCGTCGTCGAAGGGCGCGCCGATGCAGGAGGTGGGGCCGAAGTTGCCCGCGTTGTAGCCCTTCTCGGGATAGATCTTGGTCCACCCGTCCCAGGCACCGCGGGTCTCATTGAAGGCCTGGATCTCCACAGCCGCCCGCGCGCGCAGGAGCACGGTGGAGGCGGGGTCACCCGTGAAGGGCGTGTAGGGGACGCGGCCGCCAAAGAGCACGCGGAAGGGCTCGGGGGTGAGGTCGAGGAAGTGGTCGAAGGTGAGCCAGGGGTCGGAGGCGTTCTTCAGGCTCACCACGGGGCTCACGAGGTACTCGCGCTGGCCGGGAACCCACTGGAGGGTGCGCTCGTTGAAGGCGCCGGGCCCGTCGAACTCTCCCTGGGTGCGCCACTGGGCGGGAAGGGAGGTGGTGATGCAGCTCCACTCCGCAAAGAGCGGGAAGTGGTCGCTCGAGAAGACACGCGTGCCCGTGGGGCCGGGCGCCGTGACCACGGAGCACCCGTTGTCGCCGCGGCCGGCGGCAGGAGCGGCGGGCCACACGCGCGAGGAGGCGCCCGTGGCGGGGACGCGGTCGATGCGGTACCCGTCGATGCCCCAGGTGGTGGCAACGTTCGCGTTGGGGTTGCCGGGCTCGGCCGGGACCGAGTGGTTGAACACGAGGAACACGGTGCGGCCGGCGTAGGGCGTGAGGTTGAAGGTGCGGGACTGCCACCCGATCCGGCCCTCGTTCTCTGCCACGTGCAGGGTCACGTGGCTGCGGGAGCCGCCGGGGCCGCTCCCAGACCGCAGGTCGCGGAGGACGTCGCCGGGGGAAACCGAGGCGCTGCGGGGGTCGCTGCTCACGTAGAGCTCGATGCGGCCCTCATCGCGGCTTGCCGCGCCGGGCGCGTTCACGATCATGCCGTCCTCGCGGGTGAGCACCGTGAGGAGGAGCTTCTCCCCCGCCGAAACGGCGGGAAGCGCGATGCCGGCCGTGGCCGCCACGCGGTCGGGCGTGCGCCCGGCCCCGTTCTGGCTGCTCTGGAGGAGCTGGGTGCCCTCGCCGGGGTCGGGCGCGTTGGGGACGGCGGCGCGCCACGCGTTGAGGTCCGTGGGGCCCGCGCGCGTGATCGCGAGGGCGGGGTCGGTCTCGTTCTCGAAGGTGACGGGACCCAGGTAGCTCGCGGGCGTCGCGCGCACGCGAATCTGGAAGCGCTCCCCGAAGCGCGGCAGCAGGTTGTTGGAGGCGTCTGCGTCGCGGCCGTTGCCGCCCGTGAGGCGCACCGTCGCATTGTAGATGCCGGGCGTGGGGGGCGTCCAGGCCCAGGCCACCTCGAGGCGGCCCTGGTCGCTGCCGAGGCTCGTGATGCGCTTCCCGGCCGGGAGGTCGCTCACGGTGACGGAGGCGCCGCCCGTGCGCGTCTCGTTGCCCACGCGGGCAAGCTGGATGCGCCCGGGAGCGGGGAGGCCCGTGCGGGCGTCCGTGAGATTGAGGGTGAGGGTGAGGTTCTCGAGGGGGAGGTTGCCCACGTTCTCGAGCACGGCGCGAATCTCGCGGGGCGTGCCGTCCTCGGCGAGGGCGGGCGTGGCGGAGAGGCTCCCGATCACGAGCTCGGCGTCGTTCACGCGGGCGCCCGCCACGTTGAACTCGAAGTAGTCGTTCGCGCGGTTCGGGTCCCCGGCGGGGAGGAACACGTTGGCCGTGCCCACCGTCGCGAGCACGCTCACGTTGAGGCGGTGGACGCCCTCGGGCACGCGCCAGGGGATGGTGACGAGGCGGGACTCCTGGGGGTTGAGAGAAATCTGCTTCTCGGCCTCCAGGGTGTCGTTCACGGCGAGGCGAACGCGGAGGGAGTGGAGGGCGGAGCCGCCCACGTTGGAGACGAGGGCCGTCACGTTGATCGTGTCACCGGGCACGAGGACGTCCCCGGGCTTGGGGGAGAGGACGGCGCTGAGGGCCGCGTCGATGGGGCGCACGGTGGCGCGGAGGGTGAGGTTGTCCACCCACCAGCCGAAGAAGTCGCGCTCGGGGAACTCCTGGGTGTTTGCCGTGTCGAAGCCGAGGTCGCGGGTGCCCACGCGCAGGCGGAGCTTGATGGTCTCGCCCACGTAGTTGGAGAGGTCGAACTCGTCGTAGGTCCAGTTGTCCTCCATGCTCGAGGAGGTGTAGGTGTACCCGGGGGTGCCGAGGACAGGGATGGAGGAGAACTTGGGGTCCGTGGGGGAGACGCGCTCCGTGAGGGACTCGCCCATGGTGTACTGGCGGCCCGCGAGCTGGTCGGCCTCGCTGTGGTGGAGGGGCTTCCAGGGGGACCAGGTGCCGTTGTTGCGCCACAGGGTGCTGATCTCAACGAGGGCGCCGTCCTCCCCGGCAAGGCCGAAGTTGTAGCGGTGCCAGTAGCTCACGTTCACGAGGCCGGCGCCGTAGGCGTACTGGCGCTCGGGGACGCGGGTGCCGGCGGGAATCACGGCGTCCACGATGGGCTCCACCGTGGAGGAGGGGATGGGCTCGCGCTTCACGCCCTGGGGCGTGTCGCCGGAGGCGCCGAGGACGCCCGAGAGGTCGATGGGCGGGGACTCCAGCACGTCGTTCATGCGGGGCTGCTGGTTCCCGAGGGGACCGAGGCCCGCCACCCACGCGCCCTTGCTGTCGCGGTAGCCCTTCGGCTCCACGTGCCACAGGCTCTGCTCGGGGTTCTCCACGAGGGTGAAGCCGCCGCGGATGGGCACCTGGAGGAGGCGGTAGGTGCGCCACTTGAGGGCGGCGCTCGTGGCGTTCTCCACGGTGTCGTTGAGGAGGAGGGCGCGGGTCTCCACGTCCACGGGGGCGAGGAGGTCGCGGATGCGGGAAAAGTTGGAGTTGGCGCTGCCCCGGGTCTCGTTCTGGGTGCGCTCCGCTTCCTCGCGCTCGTAGCGGGCGATGGCGCCCACGGGGGGCGGCACGCGGTCGGCCGGGAGGTCCCAGATGGGGACGTAGGGGGTTCGGTTGAGGTCGCGGGGCGTCGTGTTGTGGAGCCCCGCCTCGCCCGTGCCAGGAGTGCCACCGAGGCTGCCCCGGCCGGGGGCCAGGGGATCGGCACCGAGGGGCCCGTTGCCGGCGGCCCCGAGGCCCGCCGCGCGGTCCTCGCCCGCCCCGCCCTGGGAGTCCTCCGTCGCCGTGAAGTAGGTGTAGGCGAGGGGGACCGCGACGCTCGCGGCAAGCACGAGGGCCAGGGTGAGGAAGGCGAGGGAGCGCTTCACTTGAGTATCCTCCGGGGAGGCCGGCCTCTGAACCAGGCCCAACCGACAGCCCCCATCATAAAGGCAGCGAGGGTGACGAGCAGGGCCGGGCCCGGCACGCGGGCGAAGAAGGACTCTCCTTCCACCTCGCCCTCGCTTGTGGCAAGGGGCGCCGTCACCACAGGACCAGGCAGCTCTCCCAAGGCGGGGTAGCGCAGCGTGGCCTCGGTGGTGAGGGCCTCAAGGTGATAGCCGGCGCGGGTGGCGCTCAGGTTCAGGGCAGGCAGGCTGAGGGTGAGGGTGTAACGGAGGGCGCCCGTGTCGGTCTCGCCGGAGGCCACCATGGCGTACCGGTTCTCGCCGAGGACGAGGACGACGCTCGCGGGGGCGGGGCTGCCCGCTTCGGGCCGGTAGGTGGCCTCGAAGGTGACGGGGCTCCCCGCGAAGGTGCGCTCGGGGGTGATGCTCGTGGACTCGAAGCCGCCCGAACCGGGGGCTGCAAGGATCACGCGGGAGCTGGGGCCCTCGTTGCCGGCGGCATCCACCGCGGAGACGTAGTACCGGAGGGAGGCGCCGGGGGCGCCGAGGTCGATGAAGCTGAGGGCGGGGGTGTCCGCGAGGCCCACGCGGGGCGCGCCGTCGCCGGCTTCACGAGCCACGCGGTATTTCAGGACGCCCACGTTGTCCACGGCGGGCGCCCAGGTGAGGACGACGCGGCCGTCGCGCACGGAGGCTGCGAGGCTCTTCACGGGGCCGGGCGGGAGGTTGTCCTTGTCGAGGGTGAAGCTGCGGGTGACGAGGGCGCCCTTGAGGCCCGCCTCGTCGGTGAGGCGCAGCTCGAAGTCGTACACCATGCCGGGCACGAGGTCGCGGAAGGTCACGGTGTGCTTGAGGCCGAGGGCGCCGGAGGTGGCGCGGGTGGCCACACCGTCCTTGCCCACGAGGCGCACCTCGCCGCGGGTGGGCTCGTCGGTGCGCCACGTGAGGGTGGCCTCGCCGGGGATGGTGGTCACACCGAGGTCGGTGAGGCCCGGGGGCGTGGTGTCGAGGGTGAGGGTGAGGACGCGGCCCACACTGGGGTTGCCCGCGACGTCGCGCACCTCCACCTCGATGCTCTTGAGGCCGTCGGGGCCGGGGATGGCGAGCTGGACGGTGGGGCGGTAGGCTTCCCAGGCCGACCAGGGGCCGCCGTTCACGCGAAGGCGGAGGTCCTTGAGGCCGGAGCCGCCGTCGGTGGCCTCCACGCGGAGGAGAGCCTCGCTCGTCGCAAGGCGGGTGGCGGCGGTGCTGAACTCGCTGATGACGGGGGCCGCCGTGTCCACGCGGAGGAGGCGCTCCTGCAGGGGGGACTCGCGGCCGGCCTTGTCCTCGGCGTAGAAGCGGAGGGTGTGGAGGCCGTCGGGAAGCGTGAAGGGTCCCGTGTACTCCTTGCGCTCGAAGCGGTCGTACACGTTGGCGCCGCCCGTGGCGTAGTAGATGGCCTTCACGCCCGCGCCCGCGTCCTCGCCCAGGAGGGCCACCTTCAGGGTGGCGTTGTACCAGCCGGACGCGCCGAGCGCGAGCCCGTCGGTGCCGAGGGTGACGGTGGGGGGCAGGTTGTCGATGTCGAAGGCCGGGGAGAGCGTCGTGAAGCGCTCCTCGCTCGTCTCCGCCACGAGGCGGAGGCGGCACTGGTGGCAGTCGCCCGTGAGGAGGGTGTCCACGTCCACGGCGTGGTAGCCATCGAGGGGGCCTTCCGCCACAGTGAGGGTGTGAAGGGGCTGGTCGCGGCCCGCGAGGGGCTTCCCGTCGGTGTCCACGAGGGTGAGCGTGTAGGTGACGTTCGCGCCGTCGGCGTGGGCGCCGCTCCAGCGCAGGGTGGCGACGTCGCTGAGGGTGACGCGGGCCGTGGGGTACTGGAAGCCCGCGCGGAGGAGGTGGATGGTCTTGAAGACCGCATCGCCCTCGGCGGGCACGAAGTTGAGGTTGCCGGCGGCATCCTTCGACCCGAGGGCCACGCGGTAGGTGGTGCCGGGGAGGAGGCCCGTCATGAAGACGCGGTGGTCTTCGCGGGCGGTGCCGGGCTCGCGGGCCGTGAGCTTGGACCCGGCGCGGGGCCCGTCGAGGGCCGTGAGGGTGACGGAGCCGTTGGTGGGCTCGGTGGTGGTCCAGGTGAAGAGGGCGGAGCGGGTGGTGATCTCGCGCACCTGCACGTCGCGCACCTGGGGCGCCTCGAGGTCCACGAGGGTGGTGTTGTAGGCGGCCTTGAGGCCGAGCTCCTCCAGGTTGCCCGCCTTGTCGAGGGCGAGGGTGCGGAAGCGGTACACGTGGCCGTGCTCCAGGTCCTTCACCTCGGCCTGCTGGGGGCC
>DATMKA010000224.1:0-5603 GCA_035553595.1 Thermoplasmatota archaeon
GAGGTGGAGGAGGTCACAGGCGGCCTAGTCCCCCACGCCTGTTAAAGGTTTGGGACCTATCACCGGCGCTGGCGCTCGCGGACGGCCTTCTTGGAGTCGTCGAGGGAGCGGCGGAAGTTGGTGATCGTCTCGCGGGAGGAGTCGATGGCCTGGAGGAAGCGCACGTAGTCCTTCTCCGTGGTCTCGACGCCCAGAATCCCCTCGGGGCTCTTGATGAGGAACATGTTCCCCTCAGCCGCGAGGGTCGTGAGGGCCTGGCCCGGGCGCCCCTCGGGGCTCACGGGCTTGCCGAACATGACCTCGATACGGTCGCCGTCGAGCCTCCGAACCGTGGTTACCATTCAGGCGACCTCCCGGGGGAGGACGCAGGGCTCGAGGACGGGGACGGAGGTCAGGATCGGCGTGGGCATTCCGGGGTCCATGCCCGCCGAGACGGATAAGCCCTTGCCTTTGATGCCCGGGTGGTTACTCGGGCGCGCCCGCGCCGGAGGAGGCCGCAATCTCGCTGATGTCGAAGCGCTTGAGCAGCTCCGCAAGCTCCGCGAGAACCTTCTTGTCGGCAGGCAGGGTGACGCCGCCCTTCTTGTAGCGGGGCTCGCCCTCGGAGTTGTACTGGCCGCGGGCAAGGCGGAGGTACTTCGTCTCGCGCTTCCCGTCGCGGGCCACGTTGATGCTGAGCTCAAGGAACTCCCCGCCCATGTTCCACTCAACCTTCTCGCTCTTCAGCATCTCGAACTCGGTCATACCTCCCGGGGAGCCCGTTCCCCCCTCATGGCTGTTACGATCAAGAAGCCGGCTTGACGGGGGTCCACCCCAAAGAGGGCGGGGCCGCCCTTGGCCCCACCTCGGCGGACGCTCACGCTAACGCTAACGCTAACGCCGAACGTTCAACGTTTCCCGTGAACGTGAACGGGAGCGTGAACGGGAGCGTGAACGGGAGCGTGAACGGGAGCGTGAACGGGAGCGTGAACGGGAGCGTGAACGGGAGCGTGAACACGGAAAAAAATGGGAGGAAAAAAGGGAGGTCGCGCCCCGGCGGGAGGCTATCGGAGGCTGGAGGCAGAGAGGTGAGAGGTCCCAAGGTTCGGAGGTCTGAGGGCTTCACCGGGGCGCGACTGTCGACGGTCCACGGCTCCCCCGGAGGCTCGTCCCCAGCGCGGCCGCGGCGAAACCCCAGGCAGGAAGGTGGGCTTTGCACGGTTGGCATCAGGAGGCAGGAGGACCGGAGGTCCACCGCCGCCGCGCGGGAGGCGGGCCCGGCCGAGGGGGCCGGGCGCTCGTCGCTGAACCTAAGGTGGCTCGTCGCCTCTCTAATCCCCTCTCACCTACCGCGGGGGGAAGGAGCAAGGGGGCTGCGCCCGCTTCCGGGGAATGAACCAAAACACCTGCAACCGTGCCTTATTCCTGCGGGAAGACCCGCCGCTCAGGCATGAAAACGCCAGCGCGGCGCAGGAGGGCCGTCACCCGTGCCGCATCCGCCACGGGAAGCGTCGCGAGGGGGGCCTCCTCAGGGAGGGCCTCGGCTAGGAGGCTGCTCACGTCCTCCGGGAGGGCGGGATCGTACTCGCCCGCCCCCTCCTCCAGGGCTTCGAGGAGGAGGCTCACGGCCTCCCCCACGGTGAGCTCGGCCGAGGGGTCGATCATCCTCAGCCGGCCGTCTGCTCGAGCTCATCGACCATCTTGCGAATGACGTTGAAGCCCTTCTGCCAGAACTCGCGGTCGCTGAGGTCGACGCCGATCTTGGACACGATGTTCTGGGGGCTGTCGGAACCGCCCGCGGCAAGGAGCGCCTCGTACTTGGGGATGAAGCTCTCGCCCTGCTCCTCGTACATGCCGTAGAGGGCGAGGGAGAGGAGCATGCCGAAGCTGTAGGCGTAGCAGTAGAAGGGGCTCGCGTAGATGTGGGGGATGTAGGTCCACTCGCGCTTGAACTCCTCAGGAACCTGCACGGGCCCGAACTGCTCCTTGAGGTCCTCGTAGTAGGCGTTGCTCACCTCGTCCGCCGTGGCGCCCTTCATGAACATCTCGTGGGCCCGCTTCTCAAAGATGACGAAGTAGGCCTGGCGCATCACCGTCGCGTAGATCTCGCCGATCTTGTCGGAGAGGATGGCGGCGCGGGACTCGGGGTCCGCATCGCGCATGAGCTCGCGGTGGAGCAGCATCTCCGCGAACACGGAGGCCGTCTCCGCCATGGGGAGCGTGCTGTGGGCCACGAGGGGGTGGCGGTCCTCGGCGAGCATGCTGTGGATGGCGTGGCCCATCTCGTGGGCGAGGGTCTTCACGCTGCTCGCGTCCCCGGTGTAGTTCATGAACACGTAGGGCGTCATGCGGCTCGTCACGGTGGCGCAGTAGGCGCCGCCGCGCTTGTTGGGCGCCGGGTAGACGTGGATGTGGCGCTCGCGGAACACGCGCTCGGCGTGGCGGCCCACGGCGGGGGAGAAGGCGTTGAACACCTTGAGGACCTTCTTCTCGGCCTCCTCGTAGGGGATGTTCACCTTGTCCTTCGTGAGGGGCGCGTAGATGTGGAAGCGGCTCATGGGGGTGATGCCGAGGCGGCGGCCCTTCCACTCAAAGTAGCGGTGGAACAGCTCGCGGTTGTCGCGGCACACCTGCAGGAGCGTCTCCACGGCCGCGTCGGGCACGTCGTTGTCCATGTTGCGGACGTTGATGGGGCTCTTGTAGCCGCGGAGCTTCAGGTTCTCGTTGGCCCAGTCCGTGACCACGGTCTGGTACAGGAAGGTGAGGGGGCCCTCGTTCTCGGCGTAGACGCGCCAGAGCTCGCGGTAGGCCGCCTCGCGGAGCTCGGGGTCGGGGTCGTGGACGTAGCGCGTGAGCTCGCTCTGGGTGATGGTGGCGCCCGTCTTCGGGTCCTTGAAGCGGAAGCTCGAGGTGAGGATCTCGCGGAGGCGGTCCATGGCAGTGGCGCCCGTCACGTCCTTGAGGCTCACGATGCGCTCCTCGGCCTCCGTGAGCGTGTGGTCCTTGAAGGCCCGGACGCGGCCGAGGAAGTACCGGAGCTCGGGGTCCTGCGGCATGAGCTTCTGGGCGCGGTCCTCGGGGAGGGCCTTCCACCAGAGGTCGACGAAGCGGATGCGGTTGCCCACGTCGGTGGTGAGCTCGTCCATCTTCGCCATGTAGCTCTTCACCTGGGCGTCGGTGGTGTCGACGCTGAAGGAGAGGTGGCCCCAGTAGCCGAGGCGGGCCGCGAGCTCGCGGATCTCGGTGCGGAGGTTCACGAGGTACACCATGTCCTCGGGCCGCTTCACGCGCTCGTCGAGGTGGCCGCGGAAGGACTCCACCTCCCGCACCTTGGCCTCCAGGTCGGCGAGCATGCGCTCGTACTGGGGGCCGCTTGTGGCGGGCAGGACGTCCTTGAGGTTCCACTCAATCTGCTTCTGAGTAGCCTGCTGCATGACCCCCGGATCGCGCTCCGTCTTTATGAAGGGGCCGCCTACGGGACGTGGGTGGGCCGACCGCGGCCCCCCTTGAGATGTCAGCCCGCGGGGTCCAGGGGACGCCCTTCCTCGGAACGCTTATAGCGGGGCCGGGGGGAGAGTAGCGCCGTATGGCTTCCCCGATGGAGCCGCCGGCGCCCACGACCGGGGGCGGTCGCCCCGGCCGGGACCCCCTTCGGCGCCTCGAAGGCGTGGTCCGTACCCAGCACGAGGTGAACCAGCACGAGGCCGACCTTCCTGGCCTCATGCACCTCGTCGCCGAGCGGACGCAGGAGCTCACGGGGGCCGCGGGCGCCGTCATCGAGATCCTCGAGGGGGACGAGATGGTGTACCGCGCCGCCACGGGCACCATCGCGCCCCACCTGGGCCTGCGCCTGAAGGCCGCAACGAGCCTCTCGGGGCTTTGCGTTCGCGAGGGCCGCGCCCTCCGCTGCGACGACTCCGAGACCGACCCGCGGGTGGACCGCGAGGCCTGCCGCCGCGTGGGGGTGCGCTCCATGATCGTGGTCCCCCTCCCCCATGCCTCGGGTGTCGCGGGCGTCCTCAAGGTGATGTCGCCCCACCCTGGCGGATTCGACGGGAGCGACCTCCAGACCCTGGAGCTCATGGCGGGCCTCATCGGGGCCGCCATGGCCCGGGCGGCGGCCCGGGACGCACTCCACGCGAGCGAGCAGCGCTTCCGCAAACTCTTCGAGGACAACCCGCTCGGGATGGCGATGGTGGCGCCGGACTTCGCCTTCCTCAACGTGAACGACTCCCTCTGCCGCATGCTCGGGTACGCGAAGGAGGAGCTCATGCGGCTCACCTGGCCCGAGATCACCTACCCCGAGGACCTTCCGCGGGAGACCGCCCTCATGGAGCACCTGTTCCGGGGGGAGATCACGAGCTTCCAGCTCGAGAAACGGTACGTCGCGAAGGACGGGCAGCTGGTGTGGGCGCAGCTCACACGCTCCCTCGTGCGCGACCCCAAGGGAAACATCCTGTACGCGCTTGCCACCATCGAGGACCTGCGGGAGCGCAAGCGCGCCGAGGCCGAGCGCCAACGCATCGAGCAGGAGCGCCACGAGCTCGAACGCCTGCGGGAGATGAGCCTCTTCCAGACCCGCCTCATCAACGCCGCCGCCCACGAGCTGAACACGCCCCTCACGCCCGTGCGCGTGCAGCTGCACCTGCTGCGCACCCGCAACCCCGACGCCCTCACGGCGGAGCAGCGTCGCTCCCTCGACGTTCTCGACCGCAACCTGCAGCGCCTCTCGCGCCTTGCGCGGGACGTGCTGGAGGTATCGCGGGTGGATGCAGCACAGCTCACCGTGAACCGGAAGCCCGTGGCGCTCCGGCCGATTCTCGAGGAGGCGGCCGACACGTTCCGCGCGGCGGCGGAGGCCGCGAAGGTCACGCTGCACCTCGAGGCTCCGGCGGAGGCCACGGTTGCCGCAGACGGGCCTCGCGTGGCCCAAGTGCTCGCGCACCTTCTCGACAACGCGCTCAAGGTGATGCCCCGGGGTGGAACCCTCCACCTGGGGGCCGTCCGCGAGGGGGACCACCTGCGGGTGGAGGTGCGGGACTCGGGGATTGGCCTCACGCCGCAGCAGATCGCCGCCCTCGAGCACCCCTTTGCCCACGTGCACGACGGGCCCGACGCGCCGCCTGCCGGCCCGGGGCTGGGGCTCTTCCTGAGCCGCGGCATCGTGGAGGCCCACGGGGGCCGCCTCCGCGTGGAGAGCCCAGGCCCAGGAAAGGGGACGACGGTTTCCTTCACCCTCCCGCTTGCCTGAAGCCTTGACCCCGCGGCACCTTCATCCGGGTCCGCGTCCATCCCCGGACGATGATCCACCGGTTCGCGCGGTTCGAGGTCAAGAAGGAGCATCTCCCGGCGGCCCTCACCGCCATCAAGGCCTTCGTGGACGAGGTGGGCCGCAAGGAAGGGGGCACGGCCACGTACAAGTCCTTCCAGGACACCGAGCACCCCACCCGGTTTCTCCACTACATGGTGTTCCGCGTCGCCTCCGCCGAGGACTACCACAAGAAGACCGCCTGGCACAAGCGCTTCCTGGAGACCCTGGGGCCCCTCTGCACAGAGCCCTACCAGGTGGCCCCCGCCACCCTCGTTGCCGGGTGATTGGCGGGGCGGCCCCGGCCCCCGAGCCC
>DATMKA010000225.1:0-12816 GCA_035553595.1 Thermoplasmatota archaeon
CCCGGGCGGGGCGGCCCCGGCCTCGGGTGCCGGAGCGGTCGTCCCCTCGCCGGCCTTCCCGACGAGGAAGCGGCTGAGGAGGAAGGGCCCGAGGGCGATGAGGAGCGTCACCAGGATGAGGGCGCCGCGGAGGACGCGCCCCTGGGTGGCGGGGAAGAACAGGATGGTGGCGATGACGAAGACGCCCACGCCGACCACGGCGAGCGCGAGGGGCACCATGCGGCCCTTGCTCTTCGGGTAGGCCACGCTGCTCATCATGAGGAAGGCGAGGATGGCGATGGCGGGAAGGGCCCAGATGGCGTCCGTGCCCGTGAGGACGAGAAGGACGACGCTGATGGCGCACCAGGGCGTGGGAAGGCCCTGGAAGGTCTTCGTCTCGCTCTCCGTGGGGTTCGCGTTGAAGCGCGCCAGGCGGAGGATGCCCATCACGAGCACGAGACCCGCGGCAAGAAGCGCCTGCGCGGGGAACATCTCGAGGGTGCCCCGGTTGTTGCCGTAGTACGTCACCACCATGAGGGCGGGAGCCGCGACGAAGGTGATGGCGTCGGCGAGGGTGTCGAGGTCCCCGCCGAGCTGGGAGCCGCCGAACTTGCGGGCGACCATGCCGTCGAGGGCGTCGCACACGAGGCCCACGCCGATGAGGGCGCTCGCCACGAGGAAGGGGTCCGTGAGGCCCGGGAACACCTGGGGGAACACGGGGGAGTCGTAGAAGCGGGACTGGCCCGAGAGGACGGCGATCGCGAGGAAGCCCGAGAAGGCGTTCGTGAGGGTGAAGAGGTCCGCGGGGCTGATGATGCTGCGGAAGCGCTTGAGGCGCAGGCGGCGGCGCAGGAGGCGCTGGGGCAGGCGGACGTTGGGGACCTTGGTGGGGAACTTCATTTGTCCAGCCTCACGAGTGTCGATTCACCCGCGGCCACCTTGTCGCCGGGCTTCACGGCCACCTGCAGCCCCTTGGGGACGTATAAGTCCACCCGGGACCCGAGGCGAATCATGCCGTAGCGCTCCCCCTTCTCGAGGGTGACGCCGGGCTCCACGTAGGGGACGATGCGGCGCGCAAGGGTGCCCGCGATTTGGACCATCTTCACGGGGCCCACGGCGGTTTCGAGCTGCCAGACGACGCGCTCGTTCTGCATGGCTTCCTTCTTCCACGCGGGGACGTAACCGCCCTTCTTGTGCTCGATGCTCACCACGCGCCCCGAGAGGGGCATGCGGTTCACGTGCACGTTGAGGGGGTTCATGAAGGTGACAATGCGGGTCTGCCCGTCCTGCTCGTCCACGAGCTGCACGACGCCGTCGGCGGGGGCCACGATGCCCTCGCCCGGGGCGCGCTCGGGGTCGCGGTAGAAGTTCGCGAGGAACAGGGTGCCGACGAGGAAGAGGGCGGCGCTCGCCCAGTACCACGCGTTGTCGAGGGCGATGGCGAGAACGGCGCAGATGGCGGCGAGGGCGGCGGGTACGAGGACCCACGAGAGGCTGTTGCGGGCGAGGAAGGCCATGGGTTAGTCCCTCCGGGGAGCGTTCGTGGCGCTCGTCGCGGTGGGTGGGGCGATCGCGAGGCCCGGCGCGCTCTCGGGCGGCGGGGGCGGGTCGCGGTCGAAGTAGCCAGCGCGGCGGCGCTTCGGAAGGTCGAAGAGGTCGAGGATGTGGCTGTGCAGCTCGGGGAGAACCGAGAACACGGCGAGGGCGATCACGATGAGGGCGAGGAGGCTACCGTACTTCCCGACCCAGGAGTGCATCCACTCGAAGCTTCCCTGCGCGAGGCCGGGGAACTGGCCCGTGAAGGGGTGGCTCATGTCGATCCAGAACCAGCCGCGCCAGCCGCCGGGGTTGGGGCCGCCCCACGAGAAGGGGTTCCATTCGAGCACCTTGTAGCCGTACACGATGCCCGCGTTGCGGAAGAGGTTCAGGAAGTAGATGACGGGCACCGCGTACAGGTAGGCGCGGTACTTGCGCCGCTGGTCCGCGTTGAGGCAGGCGATGGCGCCCACGAAGATCATGATGGACTGGATGGCGGTGCAGGCGAGAATCACCGTCACGGCGTACTCGGGGCCCGCGGGGCCGCCGTCGAGCAGGATGTGGCTCTCGGCGCCGTCCTTCAGCACGTGGGAGGGGAGCCCGAACACGAGCTGGAGCATGAGAACGCTCTGCTCGGCGGTGAAGTAGATGAGGTACTCCTGGACGATGGGCACCTCGTAAATCAGGAAGTAGGTGGCGGCGGCCACGAAGGTGGTGCCGGTCACCCAGCGGAGGGCGGCGGGGTCCTCGCGCCATTCCAGGGAGCGGAGCTCATGGTAGGCGATGTAGAGGATGAACAGGGGCGCGAGCAGGCAAGCGTACCCGTTGAAGGGGTCGCCCTCGGCAAAGAAGGAGGGCCCCTGGAAGGGCCAGTACAGGGAGAACAGCACCCAGCCCGTGATGCGGAGGACCTGGGTGTGGGGGTGTTTCTTGACGAAGTAGCCGGCGCCGAGGAAGGCAAGGCTCACGAAGATGATGCCCGTGAGGATCGTCTTGAGATCCTTCGCGAGAAGGGCGGTGGCGGCCGGGTTCTGGCCGGCGTAAACGGTGAATCCGACGGCGAGGACGCCGAAGGAGATCAGCAGGAGGCGCGCCGGCATGTAGCGGGCGGCGGGCGCCGGAGAACTCATTGGCAGCTACTGAACCCCCTGAGGTACATAAGCATTTCTTAGATGATGCTCGCTTGTTCTCGACGCCCTGCCGACCGTTTTCCAGGTGTTTTCCCGGTTCAGGGGTTGCGGTCGGGCTTCACGGAGGGGCCCTTCCCCGCGGCCGACCCCACGCCGAGGTCGAGCCCCGGAGGCACGCCTGGGCGCTCGGCCTTGTGGGCGATGGCCTCCGCGGCCTCGATGTCCGCTTGGGCGTCGTGCTCGATGTGCCGGACCTCGGCCTCCACGCTCTCGGGGGTCGGAACCTTGCCGAGGATGACCTCGGCGCTTCCGATTTGGGTCTCGAGCTTGGAGAGGTCGTTCGGCTGGTAGGGGGGCGCGGCGGCGGCCCCGCCGAGGTTCGTGGCGATGCTCGACATGAGGTGGGTGATCTCGAAGGGGAGGACAATCTTGGTCGCCTGCCCGTCGCCGAGCTTCTTCACGGCCTCCAGGGAGAGCACGGCGAGGCTCTTCTGGTCGAGCGTCGCGCTCCCGAGGGCGAGGATGCGAAGACCCTGGGCCTCACCCTGGCTTTTGAGGATCTGGGCCGTGCGCTCACCCTCGGCTTCGAGGATGCGGGCCTGACGGAAGCCCTCGGCCTCGAGGATGCGGGCGCGCTTGCTGCCTTCCGCCTCCAGGATTTTCGCGCGCTTCTCGCCGTCGGCGCGCAGGATGGCGGCGCGGCGGTTGCGCTCGGCGGAGGTCTGCTCCTCCATGGCGGCCTTCACGGGGCCCACGGGGTCGACCTCGCGGATCTCCACGGCCTCCACCTTCACGCCCCACTGGTCGGTGGACTCGTCGAGGATGTCCCGCAGGCGCGCGTTGATGGCCGCGCGGTTGTACAGGATCTCGTCGAGCTCCATGTCACCGATGACGGAACGCAGGTTCGTCTGGGCGAGGTTGATGGTGGCGAGCTTGTAGTTCGTGACCTCGAAGAAGGCCTTGTCGGGGGCGAGGACGCGGATGTAGACGACGGCGTCCACGTTCGTGGGCGAGTTGTCCTTCGTGATCACTTCCTGGCGGGGAACGTCGATGACCTGGGTACGCAGGTCGAGCTTCACCACCTGGCTGATGAGGGGATAGACCCAGTTGAAGCCCGGGTTCAGTTTTCCCTTGTATTTGCCGAGCACGATCCAGAGGCCCTGCTCGTAGGGCTGGATGATGCGGACCCCCGTGAGGGCGATGACGAGGATGGCAATGAGGATGAGGACGGAGACGATGGTGAGCACTTCGACCATGGGGTTTCACTCCGGTTAGGGACCGCCCTGGGGGGCTGCGGGGATGACGGTGAGGATGACGCCGTCCACGGCCGTGACGCGCACCTCGGCGCCCTCGGGGATGACGGTGTCGGCGGTGGCGGACCAGATTTGGCGCTGGATGCGGACCTTGCCGCGGGAGTTGCCGGGCTCCACGGCGCGCGTCACGGTCCCGACGGTGCCCACGAGCTTGTCGCCCGTGAGCGTGTAGGGCGTCTCCGTCGGTGGCGCCATGCGGCGGTAGGCCCAGATGGTGCCGAGGGTGGCCGGGATCCCCACGACGACGACGATGAGGGGCGCGTAGGTGGGGGAGAGGGCAATCTCGGGCGCCACGAAGGAGAGGATGCCGAGGAGGAGCAGGATCGTGGCGGGGACGCCGAGGAAGAAGCCGGGGACGGTGGCCTCCACGAGGTAGAACCCAATACCGATGACGATGAAGGTCCAGCCGACGGTGGCGGGGTCCGTGAAGTCGAAGGGGGCCATGTTTGCTCGAAGTATCGGACGAGCAGGCATCAAGCTTTGGTATGGTCAGGCGGCTGGCCAGGGGTGCCTTTATTTGGGGAGAGCCCATCCCGGGAAAGCGATGCCTCTCGTTGCGGGCGTGGATGAAGCCGGCCGGGGCCCCGTCCTGGGGCCGCTCGTGGTGGCCGGTGTGTCGGTGGAGGACGAGGCCGCCCTCGCCGCCCTCGGGGTGAAGGACTCCAAGAAGCTCTCGCCCGCGAAGCGGACGACCCTCGCCCTGCGCATCCGGGAGGTCGCCACCCGGGTCTCCATCCGCGTGGTGGCGCCCAGCGACATCGACGCGCGCATGGCCCGCATGAGCCTCAACCAGCTCGAGGTGGAGGAGTACGGCGCCGTCCTCTGTGACCTCGTGCCCCCCACCGTGACCGATGCCACCTGCTACGTGGACGCCTGCGACACCGACGCGGCCCGCTTCGGCGTCCAGGTGGGTGCCAAGGTGGGCGCCCACGCGCGCATGGTGAGCGCCCACAAGGCCGACGACAAGTACCCCGTCGTCTCGGCCGCGAGCATCCTCGCCAAGGTCACCCGCGACACCCTCGTGGAGCGCCTCGCCGAGGAGTACGGGTGCGAAGTCGGAAGCGGCTACCCGAGCGACCCCACGACCATCAGCTTCCTTGAAGGGTACTACAAGAAGAACGGTGCCCTTCCGCCCTGTGCGCGCACCTCCTGGGAGACCTGCAAGCGCCTCCTCGGCCCCCGCACCCAGGCCCGCACCCTCCTGGATTTCGGGGGCTCCTAAGGTGCCCATCGAGAGCATCGCCGACCTCGTGAAGGCCATCGAGGGCGCGTTCTGGCGCCGCTACGACGCGAACGAGGCCTTCCGCACGGCCCTCAAGGGAAAGGACCGCGCCATCCACCTCAACGTGAAGGACGGACCGAGCTGGCGCATCCTCGTGAAGGACGGCCGCATCGTGGAAACCGGCGAGGGCGCGCCCTCGGTGCCCGATGTCGTCATGACCGGCACCACCGAGGACATCCTGCTCGTCGCGAACGGCAAGCTCCACCCCCTCCGGGCCTACCTGGAGCGGAAGGTCCACGTGAAGGCGCCCCTGCGGGACATCCTGCTCGTGAAGTCCTTCCTCTCCTGACCGCTCACCCCTCCGGGAGGGAGAGGATGCGCGCCACGAGGACGTGCGCATCGTCCGTGTCGCGCGCATGGTGGGAAAGAAGGGTGTGCGCCACCTCGAGGGGCGGCTGACGCGCCGCGCGCTCCCGCATCCCCAGGTGGAACCCGTGGCGGAGGCCGTCCGTCGCGAAGAGGAGGAGATCGCCCGCTTCCACCGCCTGCCTGCGGGGGGCGGCGGAGCCCCGAGGCAGCTGGTGGCCAAGAATGCCCCCGTAGGGGCTGAGGTGGGCGAGGCTCTTCCACTCGCCCGAAGGGGTTGGGCGGAGGAGCACGCCGGTGACGTTGCCCACGCCGAACCACTCGACGGTTCCCGCCCTCGCGTCAAGGCGGGCGAGGCTTGCGACAACCCCCCGCGTCTCGCGAAGCGCCAGGTGGCAGCGCTCGATGAGCGCCGGCAGGGGCTCCTCGGCCCCGGCGCGGAGCGTGTCGAGGGCCGCCTCCTTCGCGAAAGCGGCGGCGGCGCCGTGGCCGAGGCCGTCCACCACGGCCAGGAACGCGCCCTCCGGCACGGGAAGGACAAGGTGCCCGTCACCGCTCTCCGTGGTGCCCCGCAGCGGTCGCCCAGAAACGCCCCACTCGAGCACGCCCTCGAGCCGGCCCTGTTCGCGCGTCAGATGAGCTCCCTCGCGCGCTCGGCGAGCGTGGAGCGGCGGGCCCACTTCCGCATCGTCACTCGCGTCCCCTCGCCCACCTGGGACCAGAGCGTGAACTCGTCCATGAGGTTCTTCGCGCCGGAGAGGCCGAGGCCGAGGCTCCCGCCGGTGGAGAACCCGGGCTTGAGGGCCTGCTCGGTGTCGACGATGCCGGGGCCCCGGTCCACGGCCTCCACCTCGATGCCCGAGCGGTCGCCGTTCTCCACAAGGCGGCACCACACGGTGCCCGTGCCCGCGTACTGCAGGATGTTGCGCGCCACCTCCGAGATGGCGGTGGCGATGAAGGTGAGCTCCGTGGACGTGAAGGGGAGTTCCGCGGCGAGGGAGCGGCCCGCTTGGCGCGCGGCCACCACGTCGGAGTCGCCGCGGATGGTCACCTCCACTTCGGGCTTCATTGGTGGGGCGGTGCGCCATCCCCCCCGGAAGGCCGTTGCCGGCTCGCGAGCCGCGCCCGCAGCAGTGAGAGGCCCGCGTCAAGGTCGAGGGCCGTGTGAACGCCCTCCATCCGGAGGCCAAGCTGCACCATCGAGAAGGCCACGTCGGGCTGGATGCCCACGAGGACGGTCTCGGCGCCGCGCAGGCGCGCCATCTGGCCCACGGAGCGGAGGGTGCGGCAGGCGTAGGAGTCCATCACGTCCATGAGGGTCACGTCGATGACGACGCCCCGCGTCCGATACCTCCCGATGCGTTCCACGAGGGTCTCCTGCAGGAGGCGGAGGTCCTCGTCCGTGGGCGCGGACTGGATGGAGGCGATGAGCACGTCGCCCTGGCGAAGGATGGGAACCGCCAACGCGACACCTCCCTATCCATCGGCCGGGTAGCTGTCCTCGGGACGGCCCACCTTTGTCACCCGGTACCCGAGGAGTCGTTCCGCCTCCTCGATGCCGCCCTGCAGGTCCCCCACCGTGCGCATCTGGCCGAGGCTGAGGCCGAGGGTCACAAGGGTCTGCGCGATCTCCGGTGAGATGCCGGTGAGGATGGCGGTGGCGCCCATGAGGCGCGCCGCCTCCACCGTCTGCACGAGGTGGTTTGCCACGAGGGAATCCACGGCGGGGACGCCCGTGATGTCGATGACCACGACGCGGGCGCGGGTCCGTGCGATGCTCGCAAGAAGCGCCTCCGTCAACTGCAGGGCGCGCTGGGAATCAATGGCGCCCACGATCGGGAGGATGAGCAGCCCCTCCCGCACCTGGAGCACCGGCGTGGAGAGCTCCCGGATGGCCTCCTGCTGCATGCGGATGGTGCGCTCGCGCTGGAAAACGTAAGTGTCGATGGCGAGCCCGATGTCGAGATAGATGAGCTTCTGGAGCGCGAAATAGGTGGCAAGCGCCTCCTCGGGGCGGTCCTCCATGGACTCGAAAATCTTCGCTCCCACGAAGCGGATGTAGTGGTTGTAGGCGCCGAGGTACCACTTCACGTCCACGCCCACGCGCTCGTGGACCGCCCCAATCTTCAGGCGCTCCTCCACGTAAGCGTCATCGTAGTTGCCGCCCGTCAGGCGAACGAAGTAGTCCCGCTGCATCGCCTTCACGTGGTCGAGCACCGACGTCTCCTTGAAGAAATCCGCCACCTCCGGGAAAGTCAGGAAGTGCCGGTACAGGTCATCGATGACCTCGTCAGCGTACTCGTGCGCGAGGGTGTGGAGGGACCGGATGCGCTCCTCGTCCTGAGGCGTGATCTCGAGCCACTCCTTCCGCCGCTGGATCTCCTCCCGGCCCATTCCCATCTCGGCCGCGTAGGAATGGGCGGGACGGTCCCTGCTGCTTCGTGCCATCGTCAAGGCTCCTCGGCGTCCTGAAAACGAGTTGAAACCGCCGCCCCAAGAGATTGTCCCGGAATGCATAAATGGGGCGTGCTTCCAAGCGGCGGCCGCGGGCCTCGGACCCCCGGTCGGCCGCTACGAAATCTTCATATACGGTTCCATCGTTAGGGGCAATCCCAGCCCGGCGGTCCGCCGCTCGGTGCCCGGTTTCTCCGGGGCAGTAGATCAGTTGGGAGATCGTCAGACTGAAGATCTGAAAGTCGCCGGTTCAAGTCCGGCCTGCCCCACTTCGCTCCGCTTCGCTTCGCGAAGTGTGTCAGGCCTCGCGCGCTTCGCTCGCGATCGACGGCGCTGCGCCTTCGGCGCGGCGCGCCGTCGGGACCTTGCTCGCTGCGCTCGCTGCGGTCCGGCCTGCCCCTCGGAGGCCGCAGAGCGTCCAGGCCTCTCCTGCGGATCCGAGGGCCGATTTTTCAGGTTGGCGAGCACTTTCGCCCACCCTCGGGTAACGTGAAAGTCGGGGGCCGGGCATGGGGCCCCAACCGATAGCCAAAACGCCCCCGTTCCGACGGCTGTGAGGACTTCGCAGACCGTCGGGTGTCGAAACCCGCGTTTCATCTGGAAAAATGCCCGAAAACAGCCCAAGCGCCACAGGGCGTCACGCCCATCCACGAAATGTATATTATCCCCGAGATGGTTACTCAAACTGGGATGGAATGCTACCTCTAGGGATCACTCCGGATTGTGACGCTCGGCACCCTGGCCACAGCGCTCGGAGGGACACCCGCGATGCACCTTAAGCGCGTCGAGGTCGAGAATTTCAAGAGCTTCGGCCGGAAGCTGTCCATCCCCTTCCTCGAGGGCTTCACGGCCATCACAGGACCCAACGGGTCCGGCAAATCCAACATCGGCGACGCCGTCCTCTTCGTGCTCGGCCCGAAGAGCAACAAGGCCATCCGCGCCGGCAAGCTCACCGACCTGATTTTCAACGGCGGCAAGGAGAAGAAGCCCGCCGAGCACTGCAAGGTCTCCCTCGTCTTCGACAACAAGGACCGCGTGATCCCCGTCGACGAGGACGAGGTCACCCTGAGCCGCGTGGTGAAAATCAGCAAGAACAACCCCGAGCTCTACTACTCCCACTTCTACGTGAACGGACGCCCCTCGTCCCTCACCGAGTTCGACACCCTCCTCGCCCACTCCCGCATCAGCGCCGACGGCTACAACATCGTGCGCCAGGGCGACGTGCTCCGCATCGTCGAGATGTCGCCCCTCGAACGCCGCCGCATCCTCGACGACATCGCGGGCATCACCAAGTTCGACGAGGACATCGGCAAGGCCGAAGGCGAGAAGACCGTCGTCCAGCAGAACCTCGACCGCATCCAGATTGTGCTCGACGAGATCGACCGCCAGCTCGTGACCCTCGAGCGCGAGCGCGAAGCCGCCCTCAAGCACAAGGCCCTCAAGGAGCAGCTCGACCTCGCGAAGGCCAAGCTCGCCCGCAAGCGCAAGGAGGCCATCGAGGCCGACCTCGCGAGCGTCCATGAGCAGATCAAGAGCGGCGAGATCGAGCGGCGCGACCTCAGCGCCGAGATCGCGCGCCTCAAGACCGTCCTCCGCCAGGCCGAGGAGCGCCTCCGCGACGTCGAGAACAAGATGGTCGCCATGGGAGGCCCCGAGGCCGAGGAGCTCAAGAAGCGCATCGACACCATGCGCACCGCCGTCGTGAAGGCCCAGGAGCGCCTCAACTACGGCCGCGACGAGGTGGCCGACCTCAAGAAGGAGCGCGCCGCCCTCGACGGCGACGTGAAGCGCGTCGAGAAGGAACGCGCCAAGTACGAGAAGGAGGCCCAGGCCCTCCGCGGCGAGCGCGACGCCACCGCGATTGCCCTCCGCGACGAGGACGCGAAGCTCGACGAGGTCAAGCGCCGCATCTCCCTTTCCACCAACGCTGCCGGCGACCTGCAGATGGAGCTCACGAAGATGAAGCTCCAGTACGAGCAGAAGCAGGCGGAACTCCATGAAACGAAGCTCAGCCAGGAGCGCCTCACGGACCGCATCGAGCGCCTCAAGGTCCACCTCGGCGAGCAGGGCGAGCAGCTCGAGACCGTCGCCTTCGAGATCAAGGACGTCGACTGGGAGCTCAAGGAGCTCAAGAAGGAGACCCAAGGCACGGAGGCGAACCTCCAGGATGCCCAGAAGGCCCTCTTCGCGAAGAAGAAGCGCGAGGCCCAGCTCGTGGAGGAACTGCGCGATCTTGACCCCATGATCCGCCGCCTGCAGAACGAGTACGCGCAGGTGAAGGCCGAGCAGGAGGCCGCCGAGAAGACGGCCCGCGGCTACACGCGCGCCGTGGACGGTGTCCTCCAGGCCCGCGACCACGGGCAGCTCCGCGGCATCTGCGGCACCATCGCTGAGCTTGCGAGCGTCGACGACAAGTACGCCGTCGCCATGGAGATCGCGGCCGGCGGCCGCATGCAGGCCATCGTGACGGAGACCGACGAGGACGCGGCCCGCGCCATCGAGTTCCTGAAGGCGAACCGCCTTGGTCGTGCCACCTTCCTCCCCCTCACCAAGATGGTTCCCGGCCGGCCCGCGGGCCGTCCCCTCATGGCCGTCCGCGACCCGGACGCCGAGGGCTTCGCCGTGGACCTCATCCGCTTCGACGACAAGTACCGGGCCGCCTTCTGGTACGTGTTCCGCGACACCGTCATCGTGCGCAGCATGACGGGCGCCCGCCGCCTCATGGGTGGCGTCCGCCTCGTGACGCTCGACGGCGACATCATCGACGCGGGCGGCGCCATGACTGGTGGTAACGACGCGACCACGGAGCGCGCGAAGGTCAAGTTCGGCGGCGGCGCCTCCTCTGGCGACCTCGACCAGATCAGCGCCCGCCTCCGCGCCACCGTCGAGCACCAGTCCGCCCTCTCGGCGGAGCTCATGACGCTCCGTGGGGAAATCCAGGAGATCGAGAGCAAGCTGCGCGAAGGCAACTTCAGCGCCTCCAGCAAGTCCACCCGCATCGCGGACCTCGACAAGCGCCGCCGCGAGTTCGAGGCAAAGCACCAGGCCCTCCAGGAGGAGGTTGCCCGGGCGAAGCGCGAGATGGCCGACTGCGAGCAGGGCCTCGCGGACGCGGGCATGAAGCGCTCCGAGATTGAGGAGACCCTCGCCCGGATCGAGCGCGAGCGCGAGGAGAAGTCGAAGCTCCTCCTCAAGTCCACCGCGAAGGAGCTTGCCGCCGAGCACGAGTCCCTCGCCGACCGCGTGGGCAAGCTCCGCGAGAAGCTCCGTGACCTCGAGAGCCGCCTCACCACGAGCGAGCACAGCCTCAGCCTCGTCGTGGAGCGCCTCCAGGAGATCGAGGCCAAGATCAAGAAGGTGGACGAGACCCGCGAAGGCCACGAGAAGGCCATGGCGGAGGCCGAGAAGGTCGTCGAGACCAACGAGAAGGAGCTCACGATCCTCCTCGAGGTGGAGAGCAAGCAGAACGCGCAGCTTCGCGCCCTCAGCGAGGCCCGCGACGCCGCCTTCAAGGAGAAGACCACGGTCGGCACCGAGATCGGCAAGGTGCAGGACCGCTTCGACGTCCTCGGCGACCGCATCGCCGTCACCAAGGGTAAGGTCCCCCTCCTCGAGCAGAGCCTCGCGGAGGCCGCCTTCGAGCTCTCCCAGTACCAGGTGGAGCTCCCCGTCACCATCCCCGAGACCATCGAGAGCCTGCGCAACCGCGTCCGCTCCCTCGAGAACGAGATGGAGCGCCTCGGCGCCGTCAACATGCTCGCCCTCGACGAGTACGACCGCCAGTCCGCGCGCAAGAAGGACCTCGAGGGCGAAGTGGCCCGCCTGAAGGAGGAGCGCGAGCGCCTCCTCACGCTCGTGGGCGAGCTCGCCGGGCGCAAGAAGGAGGGCTTCTTCAAGGTCTTCCACGAGATCAACAAGAACTTCCAGGAGGTCTTCGCGCGCCTCAGCGACGGCGGCAAGGCCGAGCTCATGCTCGAGCATCCCGAGGACCCCTTCGCGGGCGGCCTCCTCATGCGCTCCCAGCCCAAGGGCAAGAAGATCACGCGCCTCGAGGCCCTCTCGGGCGGCGAGAAGTCCCTGACGTCCATGGCGTTCATCTTCGCCATCCAGGAGTACGACCCCTCGCCCTTCTACTACCTCGACGAGGTGGACCAGAATCTCGACGGCATCAACTCGGAACTCCTCGCCCGCATGGTGAAGGAGAACAGCCGCCACAACCAGGTGATCATGGTGAGCCTCCGCAAGGTCACTCTCAAGGAGGCCGAGCACGTGTACGGCGTCACCATGATGGACTCCGGCATCAGCGAGGTGGTGGGCGAGGTCCGCCTCTCCGAGATCACGGAGGAGCCTCCCCGCGCTCCGGAGGTGCCCGCATGATCGAGTACATGGTCGTGCTGTGGGCGCTCCCGCGCCGCCGCCGCGTCCGCCGCAAGGCGCTCCCCTACAAGAAGCAGCCCGTGCAGGTGGTGAAGTAACCCGTGGCGACCGCTGACCTCACCGAGCAGCAGGTGGTGAACCACCTTCTCTTCCACAAAGCGATCCTGCAGGAGGAGGATACCACCGACCGCATCAACGGGTACCTCAAGATCGTGAAGGAGCGCGGAGAGGGCGCCCACGTCAACATCGAGGACCCCTTCGACAAGTCCATCGCGCTCGCCTTCGAGCTCGTCCTCGAGCGCCACCTCGACCCGTGGAACATCGACCTCGTGCAGTTCGCCACCCTGTACGCGAACCGCCTCAAGTCCGAGAAGGACGTGGACCTCATCACCGCGGGCCGCCTCATGCTCATGGCCTGGACCATCCTCAAGCTCCAGAC
>DATMKA010000226.1:0-7943 GCA_035553595.1 Thermoplasmatota archaeon
CGCCTCCTGGTGCTTGCGGACTTCAGCCCCCGGCCCGCCGCCGCCTTCCCGGAGCTCGATTCCTACCGGGCTCTGCGGGCGGAGGTGGGGGATGCACCCTTCATCCTCATGAGCCGGTACGAGCGGGAGGAGCTGGCCCGCCACGTGAGCGGCCTCTCCCACGACGCCTTCCTGGTGAAGCCCGTGCCCATCGCGCGATACCAGGAGCTCCTCTCCCAGTACCTCCCCGGCTGACCCCGCTACTCCAGGCAGCGGGGCGGCCGCCACCCGTGCACGCCGCCCGTCACGGCGTCCACCTCCACCATGAAGGCCTCCGAGCCGGCGCAGCTGCCGGCCTCGGCGGCATCGAAGGTCACCATGGTTACCCGGACAAGGGACTGGTGGCGAACGGCGAAGCCGCCCCCCTCGGCGCGCACGAACTCCCCGAGCCCCTCGAGGCGGGGGTCCTCCTCGCGCTCGCACTCGATGAAGCGGCGCGCAACCTCCCCGGCACGCGCGGCCGAGAGGTTGGCCTCCGCCTCGGAAAGATCGTACCACGGCCGCAAGGTCAGGAGAAGGCGGTCCGAGCCCACGGCAAGCTGGAGCGCCGTCGGGAGGGACCGGTTCTCGAAGCGCTGCCGGGCCGTGGCCGTGAGCCCCTCGCCTGCCTCCCGCGCCTCCACGAGGGCCTCCTCCGTGCTCGTGACGCCTGTGCGGTTGAGGAGGGCGCGCACAAACCGCTCCGCGAGCGTTTCGTTGCGGAGGCGCACGTTGCGCTCCACGACGTAGCTCCACACGGGTTCGCCGGTGGCGTTGTCGACCCGCAGGAGGCCGCCCTCCCGGGTGGCGTAGGTTGCCGAGTTCTCGCCCCCGGTCCCCTCCTCTTCGGAGGGCGCGTCATCGAGGGCCTCGAGGAGCGCGGCCGCGACGGCCTCCTCACCCTCGCGGAAGACACCGTCCGGGGGCGCGTTCCCGGACCACCGTACCCCGGGGTAGCCTGGGTCGCAAGGGAAGGGGTCGGTGGCTGCGACGCCCACGAGGGCGGTGGTGTTGTTGCCGCCTTCATCGGTGCGGACGTCGCGGGGCCCCGAGGTGCACCCGGCAAGGAGGGTGAGCAGGGTCGCAAGCAGCACGAGGGCGGGGCGCATGCGCCGCTGTCCCCACCCGGTTGCAAAGACCTTTCTTCCAGGTCAGGTCATGCCGCCGCCGGGGCGGAAGCCCGTTCCAGGCCCCGCGCGCTGGCCTGGTGCCGGCGTCTGCTCCTCCCCCGCCACGCGAGGGTTCACGCCCACGGCATGGCGGTACACGAGCTCGCCGCCCCAGTACCCCTGGAGGCCCGCGACGGCGTTCGCGCCGATGAGGAGCACCACGGGAATCCACGGGTTCACGCTGGGCGGCGCCTGGCCGAAGTCGCGCAGGAACAGCGACACGGCTGCAAGGGCAAGCAGGGCGAAGCCCGACACCATGTGCTGCGTGGCGACCCGCCGGGCGGGGTGGTCGCGGCCGATGGTGGTGTAATCGATGAGGCCGGGGATGGTGGCCACGACGCCGCCCACCACGCCGGAGAGAAGCATCCAGAAGGAGATCGTCCACCAGAGGGCTTCCTGCCGCACGAGGTAGACGATGTCGAACACGAGCGCGAGCGGGATGAGCGCCAGCGGGAACATCACAAGCATCGGATGGAGCGGGTGCCCCATCACCTGGGCGCGGGTCCTCATACGAGATCTCCCCGCCTCCTGAGGACCCGGAGAGCTTAACCAGAGCGCCTACGGAGCCTGGCCGCTTGCCCGCGGTCCGCAGAGGGCAAAGAACCCGAGGCTTTCCTCATCGAGACGAGTGGGCATCAACCGACAGCCGAGGTCGAGGGTGTGGCCCTCCCTCGCGCGGAGGGTGACGGGAAGGGTCACCCCCACGCCGCTCCGCAACACCTCCGCGACTGCGGACGCGAACGGCTGCCGGCTTTCCGGGGCCACCACATCGAGGTAAGGTTTCCCCAGGAGCTCGGCGGTCGCGTAACCGAGGCGCTCCAGGAGGGCGCCATTCACGTCCACGATGATGCCGGAGGGGTCGCACCACGCCAGGGGGTCGGGGCTGAGGTCGAACAGGGTCCGGTAGCGTTGCTCATCGGCCCGGAGGCGTTTCTCCCACGCCTTCCGCTCGGTCACGTCCCGCGTCACCTTCACGAAGCCCAGAAGCTCCCCTGCCTCGTCCCGCACCGCGCTCAGCGTGACGCTTGCCTCGAACAGGGTGCCGTCCTTGCGGATGCGTGGCGCTTCCTCAGAGAAGCGCCCCTCGCGGGCGGCCACCTCCAGCTCGCGCCAGGGCTTTCCTTCCGCCACCTCCTCCGGGGTGAAGAGCACACTGTAATGCCAACCGAGGATCTCCTCCTCCCGCCACCCTTTCATGCGCTCAGCCGCAGGGTTCCAGCTCGAGACATGCCCCTGCGGGTCGAGGCGGAAGATTGCGTGGTCCGTCACGCTGTCGAGGAGGAGACGGTACCCTGCCTCGCTCTGACGGAGGGCCTCCTGGTTCCGTCGTGCCTCGGTGATGTCGCGGAACACCACCACGGCCCCCCGCACGTCCCCTTCGCGCAGGATCGGCGCCGCGCTGAAGGCGACATGGACGGTACCCCCCTCCCTCTGAACAAAGCGGGCGTCCTCGCACTGGGAGAGCTCGCCGCTCCACAGGACATGCTCCGAGAGGCGCCACGGAAGGCGTGCGCCGCCCGGGCCAGGGATCGTCGTACGGAGCAGGTCGTCCACGTCCTCCCCGCGCGCCTCCTCAAGGGTCCACCCAAGCACCCGCTCCGCGGCCGGGTTCATGGAGGAGATGCCGCCCATGGGGCTTACTGCCAGGACTCCCTCCGCCATCGTGGCGAGAATGGCCCCATACTGGGTGATGCGGTTCTGACCCTCGGTGGCGAGGACGTTCGCGAGGAGACTATCGCCCTCCGACGCGGCCGCCGCGAGGGCGGCGACCACCTCCTCATCGGTGAGGGCGTGAAGCACCGCCCGCGGATTTTCCCCATCCCTGAGCCGATGATAGGGTTCGGTGAACCGCAAATCCCCCACGAGAGCACCTGATGGACTAGAGAGGACGAAGCGATCGTGCAAAAGTCCTACGGCCTAACCCCCGTCCCACCCTCCAGTCCGGCCGCCAGGGTGCCTGCCTAACCGGCCATGGCCTGGGAGGCGATGAGGCCGGCGAGCACGACCCACCCCACCACGGCATTCACGTTGAAGAAGGCCTTGTTGATGCGGCCCGCGTCGTTGGGGTCCACGAGGAGGTGCTGGTACAGGATGAGGGCGGAGGCCGCCGCGGCGGCCACCAGCATTGCCACCTCCCGCGCGTGCCAGAACCAGAAGTGGAACAGGGCCGCGATCACGACAGCGTGGAGCCCCAGCGCGATGAGGCGCGCGCCCCGCACCCCGAAAGCGGCGGGGACGCTGCGGATGCCGTTCGCGCGGTCGAACTCCACGTCGAGAAGGGCATAGATGATGTCGAAGCCCGTCACCCACGCGGCGGCCGCCACCGCCAGGACGAGGGGCGCCATGTACCCCTCGAAGCCCCCCGTGACGGCGAGGTAGCCCCCGGCGGGCGCGCAGAGGAAGGCGAGGCCGAGAACGCCGTGGCAGAGCCACGTGAAGCGCTTCGTGTAAGGGTACAGGAAGAACAGGCCAACGAGCACGGGCGCGAGGAGGAGGCAGAGCGGGTTGAGGGCGGCGGAGGCCCAGAAGAGGGCGCCCGCGCTCACAACGGCAATGGCCCAGGCGCGGCGCGTGCTCATGGCGCCGGCGGGAAGCGCGCGCGTGGCGGTGCGGGGATTGCGGGCGTCGATGCCTGCATCCACGATGCGGTTGAGGGTCATGGCGAGGGTGCGCGCGCCCACGGCGGCCACGAGCACGAGGCCCACCTTTGTCCAGAACTCGGTGGAGTAGGTGAGGGCGCCGTCACGCTGCAGGAAGCCCAGGAGAGCACCCGCGAGCACGAAGGGGAGCGCGAAGAGGGAGTGCTCGATCTTCACGAACTCGAGCACCGTCTTCACGGTGCTCGGCTTCCGGGCCGCCGCGTACTTCACGACCTGGGTCACAGGACCGCCTCAGAGGGCTCAAGGGGCGGCCCCTGATGAACCTTTCCCGGCCGCGGAAGCCTCCGCCTGGACGACGGGGAAGCGCACCGTGAAGACGGTTCCCTTGGGCGACGTCTCGTAGGAGAGGGTGCCCGCGTGCTCCTCCACGATGCGTTTCACGATGGTGAGCCCGAGGCCCGTCCCGTCGGGCTTCGTCGTCACGAGGGGCTCGAACAGGTTCTTCTGGATCTCCGGCGGAATCCCTGGACCCTGGTCCGCCACCGTGAGCACGACGTCCCGGCCCTCGGCCGTGGTCCCAACGGCGACCCGGACGGGCGTCCCCACCGACCGGGACGCTTCGATAGCGTTCTTCACGAGGTTGATGACCACCTGCTGAAGCTGCAGGCCCGCCCCGAGCACGGGCGGCACCGTGGGAAGGGCCGTCTCCAACCGGATCCCGCTCTTGTCGGTGGCTTCGAGGAGCCGCACCGCTTCCGCCGCGACGGCCGAAAGCGAGGTGGGGGAGTGCTCCTGGGGCTCCCGGCGCGTGAACCGGCGGAGCCCCCGCACCAGGTCGTTGATGCGGTCCACCGCCTCGGAGGAGGCCTTCACCGCTTCCTCGAGCCGCGGCAGGAGCTCCTGCGCGCTCTTTCCTTCAGCGGCTCCCTTCTGCAGGATAATGTGGATGACCCTGACGTTGTTCTGGAGGTAGGTAAGGGGCGTGCGAATCTCATGGGCCACGCCCGACACGAGGCCGCCGAGGGCCGCGAGGCGCTCGCTGTCGGCGGCCCGGAGGCGAGCCGTTTCGAGCTCGCGCTGAGCCCGCACGCGCGCCGTCACGTCGTTCACGAGCACGAGGCGCGCGGGCGTCCCCTCGTAGGTCATCTCCTGCCAGGTGATCTCGACGTGGATGATGGTGCCGTCCTTCTTCCGGTGGCGCCACGTGCCCGCGCTCGTGCTCTGGAAGGGCGAGGCAAGGAACTGTTTGAACAGGGCCTTGTCCTCGGCGGGCCGGATGTCTGCCGCCGTCATCTGGAGGAACTCTTCCCGGGAGTACCCGTAGTGCTCGATGGCGGCGCGGTTGACGGCAAGGAACCGGGAGGTCACTCCGTCCATCACCCACATGGGGAGCGGGTTCTTCTCGAAGAGCACGCGGTGGCTTGCCTCGCTCCGCATGAGCGTCTCCGTCCGGTGCTGCAGGTCTCCGAGGACGATGTTGAGGGCGAGCGCGAGCCGCGTCAGGTCATCCTCGGGGGAGGCGTCGGGGTCCACGCGGACGCGCGTGCTGAGGTTCCCGACGCTCGCGTCCGCGAGCGCCTGCAGCAGGTCATCAATCGTCGGCTGAGCTACGGTGGCTCCCCCTCTGGATGCGAAGCGAACGAGGCCGCACAGCTTAAGGATGGCGCTAGGGCGGGGGCGCCTGAGCGAGACGCTGCGCAAGAATCCATTGGCGGGCCTCCTCCTCGGTGCCAGCCGCCTTTCCGGTGATGCGGGTGGCGAGAATGAAAAGCGTCACCGTCATCCGGACGAGCGGCGTCATGTTATACCAAGCGATGGCGACCTCCCCCCGGTGGTCCTGGAAGAAACCGCTGAAGGTCGCGCGCCACCCCGGCTCGGTGTCCTTGAGCCCGGAGCAGTCCACGAGGAGGCGGAAGGGACCGGGGGAGGCCTGGAGCCACCGATCCATCTGCGCGATGAGGGCCCGCGCCGCGCTCTCCGTGGCAAGGGTGCGCCGGCCCGCCCCGAAAGTCATCACCAGGAGGCGGCGCTCCTGCTCCCACGTCAGGTGAACGGCCTCCACGGTGAAGGATTCCACAGACTAGGACATGCCTGTCCCTATATGAATCCCCGTGGCAACCCGAGGGTCAGAGGCCGTATTCCTTCCAGCGACGCGTGACCTGCTCCCTCATCTCCGGGGTCATCACGTTAGGCTCGGGCCAGGGCTGCTGGGGGCCCTCTCCCGGGATCTTCTTGGTGGCGTCGATGATCATCTTGCTCCCGAAGTGGGGGTAGGGGGCGGCGTGGTCGAGGTCGTCCGTGGGCACCTTGTCGATGACCGTGATGTCGCGGGCAGGGTCCGTGTTCGCGCTCACAATCCAGGTGACTTCCTGAAGGTTCTGGACGTTCACCCAGTCGTCCACCACGATGATGCACTTCTCGAGCATCATCTGGCCCATGCCGAAGAGCTGGAGGGCCACCTTGCGCGCGTGGCCGGGGTAGCGCTTCTTGATGGAGACGATGAGCAGGTTGTGGAACTGCGCCTCCACGGGCATGTTGCAGTCCACGATCTCGTGCGCCATCATCTTCATGAGTGGCAGGAACATGCGCTCGATGGCCTTCCCGAGGGGCCCGTCCTCGGCGGGCGGACGGCCCACGATGGTCGTAGGGTAAATGGGTTTCTCGCGGTGCGTGATGCACGTGACGTGGAACACGGGGTACTGGTCCGCGATGCTGTAGAACCCGGTGTGGTCGCCGAAGGGACCTTCGAGGCGGCGCTCCTTGGGGTCCACGTAGCCCTCGAGAATGATCTCCGCGTCCGCCGGGACCTCCAGGTCCACGGTCTTGCACTTCACCATGGGGACGCGCTCGCGGCGGATGAAGCCCGCGAACATGATTTCGTCGAAGCCCTCCGGGAGGGGGGCCGCGCCGCAGAAGGTGAGGACGGGGTCGCCACCGAGGGCCACGGCCACCTCGAGCTTGTCGAGGCCCATCTGCTCGGCCTTCTTCATGTGCAGGTGGCCCGTCTTGTGGGTCTGCCAGTGCATGCCCGTGGTATTGCGGTCGTACACCTGCATGCGGTACATGCCGATGTTGCGCTGTCCCGTCTCGGGATCCCGCGTGAACACCTGCGGGAGGGTGATGAAGCGGCCCGCGTCGTCGGGCCAGCACTTGAGGATGGGGAACTGGAAGAGATCGATGTCCTCGCCCTTCCAAACGATCTCCTGACAGGGCGCGGAGGAGACCATCTTAGGCGGGAAGCTCAGGACATCCTTCAGCAGCTCGAAAGAGTCGCCGAGGTCGCCAATCCCCTTCGGGAACTTGGGTTTCGCGAGGGAGGCGAACTTCTCGCCGATGCGGTACGGGTCGTTCCCGAGGATGAGCTGCATGCGCTCGTCCGTGCCGTACTGGTTGATGAGCAGGGGAATGCCCTCGTGGCCGATCACGTTCTCGAACAGGAGCGCGGGGCCGCCCTCGCGCACCACGCGGTCCGTGATCTCGGTGATCTCGAGGTCGGGGCTCACGGGCGCCTTCACGCGCTTGAGAAGCCCCTTCTTCTCCAGAATCTCGATGGTCTCACGGGTGTCGCGAGGCATAGGCGTCGGGTGAGGCGACGCGGCACCCGGAATTAAAGGTTACGCTGCCGTCCGCGCGGGGCGGGAGGCAAGCCCCTCCAGGAGGGCGCCCGACAGCAGGAATATCACCATGAGCGCAAGCGGCATGGGCCACGGGTTCGGCACCCTGCCCTCGACGAGGTTCGGGAGCGCGAGGAGGAAGAACCCGGGGTAAGCGTTCACGGCAAGAAGCCCCGCGGCGCCCCAGGCGAAGCGCCGTCGCTCCTCCGCCCCGTCCTCCCCCTCTACAGGCCGCATGGCGGCGAACAGGAGCGCGAGAACGACGACCAGGGGAACGGCCACGAAGCCAAGGGCCGCCGGGAGCGGGAGCCCGCCAACGCGGAGGGCCGAGGCCGCCACGAAAGGGAGGAGGGTGAGGGCCGCGAACGCGCCATAGAGGACACCCCGCAGCGCCGGGGGACCGCGCAGCCGGTCACGCACCTCCGCGTACCCGATTCCCACAAGGGCCCCGCCTGCCACGGCCGGCACGACCCCGCGCAGGCCTCGCAGCCAGATGGGCTCCACCAGGAGGTGGTGGAGAGCGAGGAACAGGACCGCCGCGA
>DATMKA010000227.1:0-7261 GCA_035553595.1 Thermoplasmatota archaeon
GGGTGACGCGGCCGCCCAGAACCAGGGGCTTCGCCGCCCGCGCGCGCTGCACGCCGGGATGGCGGGCCTCGGTGGTGCCGAAGACGGCGCGGGAGTGGGCCTCGGGGTCGAACCGGAAGCGGTCCGCCACCTCGAGGACGGCTAGGGGCGCGCCCGAGGGGCTGTTGAGGCCGACGCGGGCACCCTCAGGAATGGAGGCGGTGGCCTCCACGTGGAGCGTGACGGGCACGGCCCAGGGCGTGCCGTTCGCGAGGCGCTCCCGCGTGAGCACGGAGTCGTAGTCGGCGCGCGTCATGAAGCCCTCGAGGGGAGAGTAGACGCCGTGCGCGATCCCGTTCACGACCTGAGTCTCCTCAGGGGTGAGGGTGAGCTGGGGGAGCGCGCTCCACTCGGCGAGGAAGCGTTCGCGCTCTGTGGGGGTTGCAATCCGGGACACAAGGGGATAGGGGTTTGCGTGGACAGGCATGGCAGGGCCTCCAGGGGTCGGGAAAAAGGAGAGTCGGTGGGGACGGGTCGTGCAGAGAGAGGAAGCAGGAGATGGCACCGCCCGGGGCGCCGTCGCGGACGCGCCGGGGGTGAGGTGGGCGATCCCGGCCCGCGGGTCGCGGGATCGGCCTCGGGCGGTCACATTACTGGATGTAGCCCAGGGCCTTCAGGCGCTGGACGACGTTGCGCTCGTCCCCGGCGATGGTTTCGCGGGTGACGTAGACGATGAACTCGGTCACGCTCCGGAAGCCGGTGCCCTCGATGGCCTTTTCGACGTTCCGGTACAGTTGCGTGGGAATGCTAATGGTCGTGTACTTACGCTCGGCAAAGTTCGCGGTTTCTTGCTGCACGCGTTCACCCCCTCGGGTTTCATGCCGATCCTCGTGAGCGATGGCTGCCCACATGATCGTTGAAGGCCCGTTGGCGCATCCTCGTCGGGCTCGCGTAGTAAAGGATTTGTGGTACAAGCGGAGGAACCGCGCCGGGGGCAAAGGCTGCCCCCTGCAGTGGAAAAACAGGGGGTCCGAGAGCCCTGGGGTCAGTTCGGGGGGAATTCGCTCAGGCGCGCGTGGGGGCGGGCCCGCTCAGCCATGCGACCCGCCTGGTCGGGACGGACGCGGAGCGCGTGGGGCGCGAGGGGGAAGGCGCCGTGGCAGCTGGGACAGGCCAAGGCCTCGCCGCGGCCCAGGGCTTCCAGGGTGACGCGGAGCACGCCGCTGCACCGGGGACAGATGATCGGGATGGGGGCCTCCGCTGGCTGCGCTGCCGGGCCGCTCAGGGCGAGGGGATGAACCGTGTTCCGGCCAAGTGCCGGGAATCGCTGCTGCCGCATGTGTCCAGCCATCCGGGGGAGCATCCACCTCACCCCACGCTGGAGGTATCAACGTTTCGAATCTGCCGGTCCTCCAGTGGAGCACCTCCCTAGGGGGGTGGTCGCCCTCTTGGCCGCTTCAAGGTCTGCTGCGGAGAACGACCTCGCCAGGCAGCGTCGCCGCGCCCGCGCCGAGGACGACGCCGACGTTCAGCGAGGTGTTGATCCCGGTGTGCACGTCGTCGCCCAGGATGACGCCGAGCTTGCGGCGGCCGCTATCGACCCGTTGGCCTTCCCATGTCACGGGAACGCTCTTGCCATCGTGGCGGAGGTTCGCCACAAGGGTACCGGCACCCAGGTTGGCCCGGGCCCCGATGACGGAGTCGCCCACGTAGCTGAGGTGGGCGGCGTGCGCGTTCTCCATGAGGAGGCTTGCCTTGATCTCGCAGGCGTTCCCCACCTTCGCGCCGTCGCAGAGCACCGTGTAGGGCCGGAGGTAGCAGTTGGGACCCACCTGGCAGTTGCGGCCGATCCAGACGGGGCCCTCGATGTAGGCGCCCGCCTTTACGACCGAGCCCTCTCCGAGGTGGAGGGCGCCGTGGACGGTGGCGCCGGGCTCCACCTTGCCCCGGATGTCGCTCGTGAGCGTCTTGAGGAGCGTTTCGTTCGCGGCAAGGAGGTCCCAGGGGCGGCCCACATCGAGCCACGTGGTGAGCACCTGCAGCTCGTAGGGCGTGCCTTCGCGGAGGGAGGCGTTCACGGCGTCCGTGAGCTCAAGCTCGCCGCGAGGGGACGGGGTGAGGGCCTCGATGTGGCGCCACACGGTGGCGGGAAAGCGGTAGATGCCGGCGTTCACGAGGTTCGAGGGGGGCGTGGCGCTCTTCTCGACGACCTCGGCGACGCGGCCGTTCTCGAGCCGCCACGTGCCGTAGGCGGCGGGGTTCTGGACCTCGCGGGCGGTGAGCACGGGGCCCTTCGCCTGAACGAGATGGGTGATGGCTTCCTGGTCGACGAGGAGGTCGCCGTTGAGGACCAGGAAGTCCCTTCCGGGGTTGCCGGCGGCGCGGACGGCATCACCGGTGCCGCGGGGCTGCTCCTGGCGGGCGTAGCTGAGCTTGAGGTCGAGAGCGGCGCCGTCCTCGAAGTGGTCGCGGATGACCTCCTCGCGGTAGTTCACCACGAGCGTGGCCTCCTCGACGCCCGCGACGCGGAGCTGCCTCAGGAGGCGCTCCAGCATTGGCACGCCCGCGACGGGCAGCATGGGCTTCGGGCGGTTGGCCGTGAGGGGCCGCATGCGCTTCCCCTCACCGGCGGCGAGGACAATGGCCTTCACGCGCCCGCCTCCTTCACGCAGGCGGCGAGCGTGGAGGTACCAAGCTCCAGGAGGCGCCTCATCTCCTCCGCGGAGCGCGCCTCGGCGGTGACGCGCACCTTGGGCTCCGTGCCCGAGGCGCGGATGAGCACCCACCCGTTCTCGAAATCGACACGGACGCCGTCGAGGGCATTCACCTTGCCGTGCTTCTCGAGCTTCCCGGCCGCGAGCTTCAGGACGGGCGCCTTGAGGGCGTTGGGGACGGGGCGGCTCTCGCGCGCGATGGGGTACTTGGGAAGGGAGGCCACCTGCTTCGAGAGGGGCCCGTGCTCGGCCACGAGGGCGCAGACGGCGGCGGCCGCGAGCGGCCCGTCGGGGCAGAGGCTCATCTTGGGGAAGATCCAGGCGCCGGAGGCTTCGCCGCCCCAGTCGGCATCCCGGTCCACGATGGCCTCGCTCACGTAGGCGTCGCCCACGCGGGTCTTCACGACCTCCAGGTGGGGAACGGAGTCGTCCACGAGCATGCTCATGTCCACGGGCACCACGATGCGGCGCTTCCCGTGGGCGCGGGCAAAGAGCGCACACAGCGCATCGCCGGGGACGGCTTCGCCGCTCTCCGTGACGGCCACGCAGCGGTCGGCGTCCCCGTCGTGGGCGAGGCCGAGGTCGGCGCCCGTGGCGCGCACGAGGTGGGAGAGCTCCCGCAGGTTCTCGGGGCTCGGCTCGCTCGGGCGCCCCGGGAAGGCGCCGTCGGGCTGCGCGTTGAGCGTGATGACGTCGCACCCGAGGGCGCGGAGGAGACCCGGGCTCTCAGGGCAAGCGGCGCCGTTGCCGCAATCGAGCACGACCCGCAGGCGGCGCTTGAGGGGCCCCACATGGCGCAGGATGGCCTCCGTGTGGGCGGCCACGACGGAGGGGGCCACCTTCGGCGCATGGAGCCCGCTCCACGGCGCCCCCGAGGGGGTCGTGGGCGCGTTCAGGAAGTCCTCAATTTCCTTGCGCTGGTGCTTGTCGAAGGCCTTCCCGTTGGGGTTCCAGGGCTTGAACCCGTTGTCTGGGGCGGGGTTGTGGCTTGCGGTCACCACGAGGCTCGCGTCAAATGCGCGGCCCGAGAAGGCCACGGCAGGTGTGGGCGCAAGGCCCCCGTAGCTCACCTCCGCGCCGGAAGCGAGCATGCCGGCGGTCGCGGCCTGAACAAGAAGGGGGGAGGAGGTGCGGGCATCGTGGCCCACCAGGATGCAGCGGTACCGGGAACCGAGGGCACGGCCGAGGCGAAGCGCAAGCTCCGGTGTCACGGCGTCCCCGTAGGGGCCGCGGATCCCCGAGGATCCAAACTCAATGCGGGTCATGGGGCTCACTCCACGGTCACGGACTTCGCGAGGTTGCGCGGCTTGTCGATGTTGCAGCCGCGGGCCTTTGCCGCGTGGTAGGCGAGGAGCTGCATGGCCACCGTCGCCACCACCGGGAAGAGCACGGGGTTCACGTCCGGAAGCGGAATCACCTCGTTCGCCACCTTCCCGATGTCAAGGTCCGAGTCGGGCGCGAGGGCGATCACGTAGGCGTCACGGGCCCGCACCTCC
Organism: Thermoplasmatota archaeon; assembly: GCA_035553595.1. Taxonomy (GTDB): domain Archaea; phylum Thermoplasmatota; class SW-10-69-26; order JACQPN01; family JAJPHT01; genus DATMKA01. The sequence continues at coordinate 4,190 of DATMKA010000227.1, forward strand.
TGGATGTTGCTCACCATTACAGGGTACGTGTGGTCGGGGGCCGCGAGGGCCACCACGGGCACCCCGGGAGCGAGCAGGGCGAGGGGCCCGTGCTTGAGCTCGCCGGCGGCGTACCCTTCGGCGTGGATGTAGCTGATCTCCTTGAGCTTCAGCGCCCCCTCGAGGGCGGTGGGGTAGCCCGCGTGGCGGCCGAGGAAGAAAGCATGGTCCTGGGTGGCGAGCAGGCGGCCCGCCTCCGCGATGCGCTCCGAGCGTTGGATTACGGCGTTCACGGCCCGAGGTAGGGCCTTCAGGTCTGCAATAAGGTGGCGGGTCTCCGTGGGCGTCAGGGTGTGCCGGATCGCTCCAAGGTGGGCCGCGAATAGGTAGAATGCGAGAAGCTGGTTGGTGAAGCTCTTGGTCGCGGCCACGCTGATCTCGGGGCCGGCCCGGATGTAGAACACGCCATCCGCCTCACGGGTGAGCGTGGAGCCAACCACGTTCGTGACCGCAAGCGTCTGGTACCCGTTGCGGCGCGCCTTCCGGAGACCCTCCAGGGTGTCCGCCGTCTCCCCGGACTGGCTTACGGCAATGGCGATGGTGCCGGGCGCCTGGAACGCTTCGCCGTACCGGTACTCGGAGGCAAGCTGAACGTCCACCGGGATGCGCGCGAGGCGCTCGATCAGGTATTTGCCGAGAAGGCCCGCGTTGTAGGAGCTGCCGCAGGCGAGAATCAGGATGCGCTGGGCCCGGCGGAGGTCCTCGGGGGTCAGGGAGCCCTCGATCTCGAGCTTCTGGTCGAGGCGGTTGATCTTACCCCGCAGAAGCTCGTGGAGCGTGCGCTCCTGATCGTGGATCTCCTTCAGCATGAAGTGCTCGTAGCCACCGCGCTCCGCGTCGGCGATGGACCACGTGACCGTGTGCACCACGGGAACCTGGGCCTCGCCCCTCGGGCTGTACACCTCGAGGTCGGCGCTCTTGAGGACCACCACCTCGCCATCCATGAGGTAGACGACGCGACGCGTGTACTCAAGGAGGGGCGTGACGTCGGAGGCGATATAGTGAGCGCCCTCCCCCACACCGACAATGAGGGGAGATTTCTGGCGGGCGGCCACGAGGGTGTCGGGCTCGTCCCGGGAGAGGATCGCGAGCGCGTAGGAGCCTTCGAGCTGGGCCACGGTGGCCTGGACGGCGGCCACGAGGTCGCCCTGGAACGCGTCCTCGAGGAGATGGGCCACGACCTCGGTGTCCGTCTCGCTCTGGAACCGGTGCCCCTTCGCTTCGAGGGCGGCGCGCAGGTGGCGGTAGTTCTCGATGATGCCGTTGTGCACCACCGCGAAGCGGCCGTCGCAGCTCGTGTGAGGGTGCGCGTTCACCTCCGTGGGGCGCCCGTGCGTGGCCCAGCGGGTGTGGCCGATGCCAAGGCTTGCGGCCGGGTGGGGGAAGTGGAAGAGCTGGTCGACGGAGCCCGCGACCTTGCTCACGACGATACCCTCAGGGGCCACGAGCGCGACTCCCGCGGAATCGTACCCGCGGTACTCCAGGTGCTTGAGCCCCTTGAGGATGACCCCCGCCGCTTCCTTCCCGCCGCACACGCCGATGATGCCGCACATTCAGATCACTCGAGTTCCGTCGTCGATGGTGCCGCGGACGGCTCGGTTGGGGTCCACGCGGACGCGGTTTCCGACAAGCGCGCCGGGCTCCGTGGTCACGCCCCCGGACATGACGCAGTCCTCACCGAGGACGGCGCCGAAGTTGCTGAGCGCATAGTACCCCTCCCGCACGCGAACGTCGCAGGGGCCGGTGAGGGCAGTGAAGCGGGCTCCTAGAATGGTGCCTTCCGCCACCACCGTGTTCTGCAGGACGGCCCCGGGGCCGATCTGCACGTCGTCGTTGATGATGCAGTTGTCGATGATGCACCCTGGGCCGAGGCTTACGTTGTCCCCGATGCTCGTGGGGCCCGTGATGACCGAGTGGGCGCCCACGAAGACGTCCTCCCCGATGACCACTGGGCCTTCGAGGACCGCCGTGGGAGCGATCTCCCCGGTAGTTGGAGCGGGATGCTTCAGCACCTGGAGGATCTTCGCGCTCACGCCGAGGAGGTCCCACGGGTAGACGGCGTCGATCCATGTGCCCGCGCTGCGGATGGCGGTCACGTCCTTGCCTTCGTCGATCAAGTGCTGGATGAAGGCGGTGAGGCCCCCCACGCCCTCCTTCGTGAGGCGCTGAACGAGCTCGAGGGTGCCGCGCGGCATGTAGTAGACGCCGGTGTTCACGAACTCGCTTGTCGTGTAGAGGGGCTGCTCCTCGATGCGGACGACGCGGTCCCCCTCCAGGGTGAGCACACCATACTTCGTGGGGTTGTTGCTCTCCTTCGCCACCAGGCTGAGGCCTTCGCGGCGGCGAAGAAGATCTGCAATAAGGGGCGCATCCACGATGTTGTCGCCGCCGAGGACGAGCAGGTCTTCATCCTGGACGGGGATGTGGGCGAGAGCGTGGGCCGTTCCAAGGAGGGACTCCTGGAACACGTAGTCGATCTTGAGCCCGAAACGGCGACCATCCCCGAAATAGGTCTGGACGCGCTCGCGGTGATACCCCACCACCATGGTGACGTGCTTGATCCCGTTCGCTGCGAGGGCCTGGACGGTGTACTCGACAAGGGGCTTGTTGCCCACCTTAATCATGACCTTCGGTTTGGTCGCGGTAAGGGGGCGGAGGCGAGAGCCTTCGCCCGCAGCGAGAATGACCGCCCTCATGGGTTCGGCCGGTTCGATAGCCGTTTGCCTTAAAGTAGTTTTACAAACCGCGCCAAACCGCGCCCCATGGCGTCCGCCCGCAGCGGGGTGCAAAATTCCCCTGGGGCGCCGTGGAAAGTCCCCCCCAACGGAACGTACAAATAGCGGCCGCAAGAGAACCGAAGCACGCGACCAACCAAGGTCACAGGAGGACTCTCATGAAAGCGAACTCTAAGATCCTCGCGAAGCTGACAAACCGCGATGACGCGGTTTCCCCGGTCATTGCCGTCATCCTCATGGTTGCCATCACGGTCGTGCTGGCTGCCACGGTGTACGTCTGGGTTAGCGGCTTCAGCGG
>DATMKA010000228.1:0-3247 GCA_035553595.1 Thermoplasmatota archaeon
TACCCGGACGTGCTCGTGCTGCTTGTGTAGGCGACCTTCTTGCCACGGAGCTCCGAGAAGTTCTGGTACTCAGAGTCCTTGAGGACCACGTAGTTAGAGTAGTAGTATGGCGCCACCGTGTTGCTTCCGTTGATGATGACGGCGCGCATCTCGGCGAGGGCGAGCTCGCCGTTGCCCTTCGTGACGGCAAGGGCGGCGGGGAGGGCGCCCATGAAGGCGACGTCAGCGTGGCGGCCGCGGATGGCCTCGATGACGGCGGCATTGTCCTTGGGGGTGAAAATCTCCACATCCACGCCGGTGCGGTTCTCGAGGAACTGCTCGAGGAGGGTGGCGTTGTCGAGCTTCGCCTTGTCCTGGGTGGGCTGGATGGCGATGACGATCTTGGACTGGCCGCCGCTTTCAGGGGTGGTGTTCATGCAGCCGGCGAGGGCGGCTGTGGCGAAGGCGGAGACGAGGAGGAAGGTCAGGGCCTTGGAGGTCCGCATGATGATCTCACCAAAGTTTCGGTCCACCGAACTTTCAGGTCGGAGGATGTTCGGTAAACCGAAATTGAGCGGGCATAGGGCTGGATCTATTTAAAGCCAAGAAATCCGGCAAACCGAACTTTTCGTGCTACTTTCTGACACGATCCGGGCTTAGGTCTCCGCGTACCAGCGGATATAGTCGCCCGAGGAGCCCGTGGCCGGGAGCTTGATCTTCTGGGACGAGCCCCCGTGAGCATGCCCATGCCCCATGGCCAAGTCCTCGAAGCCCTCGTACACGAACATCATCATCGCCCCACCGGGGAAGATGTTGTCGTTCTGCGTGTGCGTGGCCGCATGATCGTGGAAGTCCCACGGCCCGGGATTGTTGAGCTTCACGTACACGTCGTACCGCTCGGAGGGGCCGATGAACACCGTGTCCGCCCAGTAGGGGCTGTTGAGGGCGATGCCGTCCTTGTGCGTCACCAGGAAGTGGTGGCCGTGGAGGTGCATCGCGAAGAACGTGTTCCCCGCGTTGATGAGGCGGAGGCGCACCGTCTCCCCCTCCTTCACGACAATGGGCTCCGTGTAGGGGAAGGCCGCGCCGTTGATGAGGTACGTGTTGTAGGAAACGGTGAAGGGCGCGTAGGTGACGGGGTACCAGTTGCGCGTGGGGCGCGCCTTGCTGCCCGCGTTCTCCTGGATGACCGCGTTGCGGTTGTAGGTGTCCTGCGCCTGGCGGCGGGCCCACGCCTCGTAATCAAAGGGGTCGCCGGACTGGGGCGTGTTGTTTACGTTCGTGTCGCCGCCCTCGAGGTGGAATCGGTCCATGTCGTCGAGCATCAGCACGAAGTCGTCATCGTACCGCGGCTCCGTGGAGCGGTCCTGGGGGTCCACGATGAAGGCGCCGTACATGCCCATGTCGATGTGGTGCTGCGCGTCCACGTGGCAGTGGTACCAGTAGGTCCCGGCAGGCTTCGCGATGAAGGTGTACACGAACTCCTCGCCGGGCTCCACGGGCTCCTGCGTCACGTAGGGCACGCCGTCCATGTCCCAGGGAACGTGCTGGCCGTGGAAGTGGAGCGTGTGGTTGAAGCCCGCCACCGTGGAGAGGAACCGGACAACCACCTTGTCCCCCTCCGTGACGCGCAGCGTCGGGCCGGGGAACTGTGCGGAGTTCGGATCGTCGCTGAGGCTGAAGCCCCACATGTTCATCGACGCGCCCGGGTAGAGGACGTGCCGCATGCGGTGCAGGTACAGGTTGAACTCCTTCGTCTTCCCCGTGGGCTTCACGTCGGCGCCCGGGGGGTTGTCGAGCATGCTCTGCGCCGTCTGCGCCGCGCTCGTCGCGCCCGGCGCGGCGTCGTCCGTGAAGCACCCGGCAAGACCGACGGTGCCAAGGAGCGCGACCACGAGCAGCGAACGGAGAGCAGCCTGGGGGGCGGGCATGGAGGCTTCCATCGCGGATTGGCCCTCCCCCACTTAAGAATGTTCTTGTTGCCGCGTTAAGCTGGGTCCAACCACGCTCACGCTAACGCTCCCGTTCACGTTCCCGATCACGAGGGACGTTGAACGTTTCACGTGAGCGTTAGCGTGAACGGGAGCGGGAGCGGGAGCTTGGGGGTTGGCTATCCGCCCCGCTCTTGCCTCATCCGGAAAAGCCCCGCCACCATGAGCCCGAGGCCCACGAACAGGAGCGGCACGAGAACGGCACGCGAAAACAGGTCCAGGCCAGGCCCCACCGGGACGGAGGGCACGCCAAGGCGAGCGTAGAACCCAAAAATCCCGAGAAGGGCGAGAAGCGCGAGGCCGAATCCCGTGCGGGAGACGGCCCCACCGGAAATCATGCTTAGTGGAGCAGGCCCATGATGAGGGCAATCGCGAAGCCCATCGCACCGAGAACGGCGATACCGATGCCGGTCACGGTGGCGGCCTTGCGGAACTCCTCGGGGGTGGGCTTGCGGGCCATCTTGAGGACGCGCCCGTACTTCCCGCGGCCGAGGTGGCCGACCCGAGCCTCGATCTTCGCCTGAGTGTCCCAGGCGCGGTCAATGATGGTTCTCTGGGGGGCGGGAGTAGCCAAGATGGGGCCTCCTTAACGACCGCGCCCAATGCCCCGCCCGATATATATTCGCTTCGCATTGCCCCCGGTGGGATCCCGGGCCGGGCTCTCGCGAGTCCCTCTGGCTGTCCCCCGGTGAAACAACAGCATCTTGATATAGCCGGGAATCCGTGGAGCGGCCCCCGACAGGTGGTGACATGACCCAGGCGGATGTGCTCGAGTACGAGGTGCGGCGCACGGTCTACGAGGCCGTCCGCGCCAACCCCGGCGTGCACGCCCGCCGCCTCCAGCGCCTCGTGGACATCCCCATGAGCACCCTGGTGTACCACCTGCGCTACCTGGAGAAGCACCAGGTCGTCCTCGCGAAGGAGGACAAGTACTACAAGCGCTACTACGTGCGCGAGGAGGTGGGCCGCGACGACAAGCCCGTCCTCGCCGCCCTCCAGCAGGAGAAGCTCCGCCGCATCGTGCTCGCCGTCCTCGAAGGCGGCGACGTCGGGTACGGCGCGCTCAAGGAAGCGGTGCCCCTTCCCGCAAGCACCCTGAGCCTCCACCTGAAGGAGCTCGTGGACCTTGGCGTCCTCGCCCGCCGCCGCGTCGGCCGCGAAACCCGCTACGTGGTCGCGAACGAAGGCCAGGTCGTGGCCCTCCTGATGCGGTACCGCGAGAGCCTCGTGGACCGGCTCATGGACCGGGTCGTCGCCCTCTGGCGCGCCCGCTCCGA
>DATMKA010000229.1:0-19947 GCA_035553595.1 Thermoplasmatota archaeon
CTCGACGGCGCGCCCGCCCTCACGGTGCGCGTGCCCGCCGGCGGCGAAGTCACCCTGCCCACCCTCGCGAACGTGAGCGCCCTCACGGACACGACGCTGCGCCTTGCCGTCACCGGCGACGCGTACCTCACCGCAACCCACCTGGTGCGGGCCGGCGAGCGCGTGACCCTCGCGGGAGCCACGCCTCTCGCTGGGACCGCAGGTCCCCGCACGGTGACCTTCACGTTCGAGAACGCCGGCACGCTCCCCGCCTCCTTCCCCGTGGGCCTGACGCTGAACGGCGCGGCCCTCGCGGGCCCCGACGTCACCGTGGGCCCCGGTGGACGCGCCGACGTGGACGTGACCCTGCAGCTTCCCCCAGGTGTGAGCACCCTCCAGGTGCAGACGCCCTGGGAACGCACGGCCCTCCGCCTCGTGGCGGGAGACGACGCCGTCCCCCTCCTCGCGGTGGAGGCGGCGCGTGTCGCCGATGGCACCCTCACGCTCCCCGTGACAGTGGAGAACGCTGGCCCCGGCATGCTGGAGGGCCTCCTTGTGGTGGACTTCGGCTACACCCGGGTGGAGACGCCCCTCAGCCTTGCCGAGGGTGCGCGCCTCACGACCGAGAACGCCCTCGCCCTCGTGGGCGTGCCGCCCGGCCCCGCCACCGCCCTCGTGCAGGTGGTCCGGAACGGCCTCCCTGCCGCCGAAGCGACGGCGCCCCTCACGATCCCGGGACCGGTCCTCACCTTCGTGGGCGTTCCCGCGGAAGCCCCCGTCACGGCGGGGGATGTCCTGAATCTCACCTACGTCGTGGAGAACGTGGGCCCCGCCACCGGCCCCGTGCCCCTGCGGGTGGCCGCAGGCGCGGGGCTCGAAGAAACCCGCCTCTTCCACCTCGCGCAGGGTGAGCAGGCCACAGTTACGGTGCCCCTCCGCGTCGAGCCCGACGCCCGCGATGGTACGCTGCCCGTCACCGCCACCCTCCCGGGTGAGGCGCACACCCTCCGCCTCGCGGTCACGGGCGCGCGCGTGGAGGCCAACGCCTCCTTCGGCACCGCCTCCGTCCCCGTGGGGAGCCTCGTGAACCTGACGGTTGCCCTCCAGAACCCCGGCACGCAGCCCCTCGACCTCGAGGTGCGGGCAAGCCTCACCCAGGCGGAGACTCCCGTGGCGCGCCTCACCCTCGCGCCAAACGGCACGGGCACCGTCCAGTTGCCGCTGCGCGTGCGCGACGACGACGAGGCCCACTGGACCGTGTCCCTCGCAAGCGGCCGCCTCCTCACCGAGGGTAAGGCCCGCATCCTGGCGGACCGCGCCGCCCTCACGGGCATCCGCGTCACCACGGACGTTGACACCGTGGACGCGGGCGGCCTCGTGCGCGTGACCGTGCACACCACCCGCGAGGGCCGCATCGACCTCCTCGGTCCCGGCATCGAGGACACCTTCGTGCTCAACGGCACCACCGTCCGCGAGTACCGCATCCCCACCGTGGTCGCCACCGGGCGCTACCAGGTGCTGTGGAACTACGACGCCACCAACGCCACGGGCACCGTCCCCCTCGGCGTCCGTGGGATCGAAGTCCAGAGCACCGGCTTCGGCCTCGCCGGCGAGGCGGTGCCCGCCGTCGGCGACACCGTGACGGCGACGTGGACCCTCACCTCCTCGCGCGCCCTCAACGCCACCCTGCAGGCATGGGTGGAGGACGCGACGGGAGAGCGCGCGGGCCGCATCGTGCGCACCGCCCACCTCATGGCGGGCGCGAACACCTTCAGCTTCCCCGTGAAGCTCCCCGCGCTCGAGCCCGGAAGCGTTCGCGTCGTGGCGCGCCTCATCCTCCCCCTCGAGGAAGAGGAGCTCCCCCTCGCCACGGGTTCCGCCGTCACGCCCCTCGCGGGCCTTGCCCTCCGGGACGTGGCCGTGACCACAAGTCCCGGCGCCATCACCCTCCAGGTGGAGGCCGCGAGCGGCGCGCCCACTGACGTGACCCTCCGTCTCCTCCTCGGCGGCACCCTCCTGCAGGAGACGGTGCTCCCCGTGATGGCCGAGGGCGCGGCCCACTCGGTGACCTTCCCCGTTCCCGAGGCCGGCACCTACGGGCTCCTGCTGCAGGTGACGGATGGCGCGAGCGAGATCACGCGCAGCCTGCGCGCGGACGTGCCCGGCCCCCGCGTGGCTCCCGTCACGCGCCTCGAGACCGAGGGCCCCTCCTTCCTGCGGCCCGACGGCGTCCTCGTCGTCACGCCCGCCACGCGCGTTCTCGTGGTGGCCACCGACGAGGGCGCGGGCGTCGCGCGCGTCTCCGTAACCGAGGAAGGCCAGCCCCATGAGGCCACGGGCCACCTCGACCTCGCGCCCGGCCTCCACGAGCTTGCCGTATGGGCCACAGACCTCGCCGGAAACGCAGAGGTGCCCCACGGCTACCGCATCTACGTGGACGACGAGGCGCCCCACCTCACCGTGACGGACCCCGTCCCGGGAAGCACCCACGTCGCGGGCCACGTCCTCGCGGGCCCCGTTGGCGTCCCTACGCCGCCGGCCGCGCCCGAGCCCGTGGCGCTGCCGCCCACCGTGCTCGACAGCGACGGCGACGGCACCCCCGACGCGCTCGAAATCGTGGAGGGCAGCGACCCCCGCGACCCTGCGAGCACCCCTGCACGGTACATGCCTGCGCCCCCGCCCCTGCCGGGCCCCGCCGTCCTCGTGGCGGGCGCCCTCCGCGTGCGGCTCGCGGCTGTGGACAACGGCACCAACGCCACCACCCTGCGCGTTCTCGTAGACGGGATGGAGCTTGACCGCACCGACGCCTCCGCGTGGGACGGCACCGTGGACGTGAGCGGTCTTGCTGCCGGCGACCACGTCCTCCAGATTGTGGCCGAGGACGCCGTGGGCAACGCGCGCGCCGTGACCCTGCGCCTTCTCGTGGCCCCCACGAGCCCCGAAGGGGTGCAGGCCACGGACCCGCTGAGCCCCCGCTACCCGCCCGTGGTGCCTGCCCTTGCGGCCTGGCTCGCGGGGACGGCGCGCGAGGCACCCGACGCGCTAGCCACGCAGGCGGCGGCCGACGCGACCCGTGCCGGAGCCTTCGTGGAGGGCACGGTGACGCCGCTCGTGCCGCCCGTGGTGAGCGGGCTCCCCGCGCACCTGGAGCGGGAGCGGAAGCAGGTGGAGCGCGCCCTCGACGAGTGCGCGTGCGTGCCGCCGCCGCTCCTGTGAGGGCTGCGCGCCCTCCGTCCGGCCCGTGGCCGGGCACCTAGGCCCCTGGGCCCCCGGGAAAAGGTCCAAGCTTCCCTGGGGCCCTTTCGGGTCGAGGTTGACCGATGAAGACCCTCCTTGTTTCGCTCCTGGTGGCGACCCTCGCCATCGCCGGCTGCTTCAGCAGCACCGATAGCCTTGCTCCCGCAGGGGCCGAGCAGGACGCGCCCGCCCTCGGCAACGCCACACACGTTCTCGCGAACGCCGTGGAGCCCGCGGGCCTGGAAGCCCTCGGCTTCGAGCTGCTTGGCGCCGTCTCCACGGGCGGTCCCGTGTACGGCCTCGGCGAGCCCAGCATCTGGGCCCACCTTGATGGCACCATCTACCTCGCCTTCCCCGGCTGCGAAGGCGTGGGCAGCTTCGTGGTGGACGTCCCCGGCCAGCCCCAGTGCGGCCACGGCCAGGTGTACAAGAGCACCGACGACGGCAAGACGTGGGAGCTCCTCAACCGCGCCGACCGCGGCCGCCTCACCGAGGACGGCCCCGACGCGAACGGCGACGCCGACGTGGCCGTGGACAGCGCCGGCACCGTGTACGTGATCAACCTGTACAGCGGCATCACCTTCCACCGCTCCACCGACGGCGGCGCCACCTGGCAATACATGGCGAACATCGTCCCCGAGGAGCACTGGGCCGACCGCCAATGGATCGCGGCCTCCCACCCCGGCCACGCCATCGTGACGTGGATGGGCGGCGCCACCGGCGAGGACCGCCAGGTGGCTATCACCACCACCTGGGACGGCGGGGAGAACTTCACGAACGTGACGTACCTCGGCGAGAACATCGGGTGGCTCGGCACCGTCCAGTTCGACACGAGCGGCACCCGCGCCTTCATCCCCTTCACGCAGGCGGAGACCTCGAATGAGATCATGGGCCTCGCGCCCGCTGGCGCGAACACCTTCCGCCTGTACGTGGCGCGCACGCTTGACGGCGGCCTCACCTGGGACGTCGTCGACACCAAGGCCACCGTGGCCGCCACCTCCGGCATCACGGGCCAGTGGAGCGGCGTCCTCATGGCGCCCGCCCTCGACGTGACGGGCGACGGCCACGTCCTCTACGTGTACAGCGAGGAGGTGCCCGCGCCCACGGGCGTCGTCGGCACTTACGCGGCCGTGAAGGTCGTCGCAAGCCCCGACTGGGGCGGCAACTGGACGGAGCCCCAGGTGCTCAGCACCGCGCCGGTGGCCATCATGCCCTGGGTCACGGGCGGCGCGGGCGACCGCTTCGCCGTCACCTGGTTCCAGAGCCCCGTGCCCCTTGCCCACGACTACGCGGGCAAGTGGGACGTGGCCGCCGCCATCGTGGACGGTCTCGCCGACGGGAAGCTGCACGTGAAGGAGAGCATCGTGGACACCAACATCCACCTCGGTGGCCTCTGCACCCGCGGCGGCGCCTGCCTCATCACTGGCGCGGACCGCGCGCTCCTCGACTTCTTCGAGAGCGATCTCATGCCCGACGGGCGCCTCGTGCTCACCTACCCCGCGGACCCCCCGCAGGGTGGCAAGCGCATCGAGATCCGCACCGCCATCCAGAACGCGGGCTCCTTGCTCCTCGAGCCGCCCGCCACGACCACGGGCTAAGTGCTCGTGCCGGTGGGGGATGGAAGGAACTCGCTCGCCACGATCTCCTTCACCCCTTCCGGTCCCCGCAGGCTCAACCAGATGGGGCCGTGGTCCGGCTCGAACTGCAGGGTGAAGGCGAAGAAGGGGCAGCAGCGCCGCTCCGCGGCCACGAACTCGGCCAGCCGCCGCAGCCACTCGTCCGTGCCCGGGAAGCGCAGCGCATACCCGTCGGGAAGCTCCCGCACCTCCTCGAGACCGGCCTTGAAGGCGGCGCGGATCTCGGCGGTGCGCTTCCCGTAATCGAGCATCGGAAGGGAGCAGGCGATGGGGATCGTCGAGGGCTGAGCGGGCATGACGAACCGTCGAGGCTGGGGCGCGCCATGAGCCTTGGCGCACGCGCCGGTTACCTGCTACGGGGAATTGAAGAAAGGGCCGAACCGGAAGTCAGCGCGAAGCGCCTCCAACAGCTCCGCGACGGGCCGCGCACCGTCGAGGACGAGGTGGGGCAGCGAGCATGCGGCAGGATTGGGCCGCTTCCTGCCGAGCTTCGCGTGGGCCGCCTGCCGCTCCGGAGGATGGGTGGCGGCGCGCCGCGCCACCTCCCCCGGGTCGGTGAGGACGAACAGCACGACCACCTCGGCACCCGCCGCCTGAGCCGCGGCATAGGCGCCGCGCCGCGCCCCCTCGTTCAGGTTGGTGCCATCATGGATCGCATTCATGCCCGCCCAGAGGGCGCGCTCCAGGAGCGTCCTCGCCGTTTGGTAGGTGAGGAGGTTCTCGGGCCCCTCGTAGGTGACGGCGGGTTGGCCGAGAGCGGCCGCGACGTGGGGGCGCACCGCATCGTTCTCCACCCGCAACGTCGCCGCCCCGGCTTGCTCCGCGAGGGCTCGTGCCAGGGTGCTCTTCCCGGAGAGGGGCACTCCCACCATCACGAGCAGCAGGGGCCGCGGGGGGCGCGGCCGGCCAGCCAGGCGAGGCTCCGCCTCCGCCCAGAGCGCGGCGGCAACACGCTGCGGAAGGGGCAGGTCCTCCATGCCTGGTCCTCTGGTGGCCCTCCTGGAAGAAAGTGGCGGCCACAACGGCACCGACCAGGCAGGAGGCGACAGGGTTAACCTCGCTCTCGCGGTTGCGCCCACCATGTCCCCGACCCTCCTCGTCCGCAAACCGCTTCCCGTCCCCACGCGCGCCGTCCACGCCTGCGACTGGTGCGGGCGCGAGGTGCCGGACGAGGTGTACCCCGGCGCCCATGCCCGCAACTGCCCCCACGAGAACGCGGGCCCCTACTTCGCGTGCTGACCCCGCCGCTATCGATGGGGCGGCGGGAGCGCGCATGAAGGAGCCTGGCGTTCCCCTGGCATGGATCGCCGCTTCCTCCTCCAGGGCCTTGCCGTGTGGTTCCTGCTGCTCCTTGCCGCCGTGACCCTGGGCGGCCTCCGGGAAGCGCTCCTCGCGCCCCGCCTCGGTGCCGTGGCGGGGCGGGCGGTGGGAACGCTCCTGCTCGCTACCGTGATCTTCCTCGTGACCTTCCTGTTCCTTGCCGCCTCCCGCCGCCCCCGGACCGCGGGCGACCTTCTCCTGCTCGGCCTCGGGTGGGCGATGCTGACCGTGGGCTTCGAGTTTCTCGCAGGGCACTACCTGTTCGGGGCGCCTTGGGAGCGCTTGCTCGCCGAGTACGATCTCGCGGAGGGCCGCCTCTGGGTGCTCGTGCCCCTCGCGCTCCTGGCTGCACCCCCGCTAGTGGGCGCGGCAAGGGCCCGCAGGGAACGGAAAAATCGTCTCCCGGGGACCCCAAACCCTTAAGAAGGGCCCCCCTTTTGCCCCGGCATCAGGTGCGTCCCCATGGTGCGCGAAACCGAAGTCCTCGTGATCGGCGCCGGTCCCGGCACTGGACGAACTGCGGTTCGTCCGTGCCGTTCCCTGCAGATGACTCGTGAGGTGTAGAGACATGAAGGAAACAGAGCTTCTCGTCATCGGGGCAGGGCCCGGCGGCTACGTCGCTGCGATCCGGGCTGCCCAGCTCGGCCGCAAGGTGCTCGTCGTGGAGAAGGAAAACCTCGGCGGCGTCTGCCTCAACGTGGGCTGCATCCCCAGCAAGGCCCTCATCCACGCCGCGAAGACCTACAAACACACGAAGGAGGCCGACACGATGGGCATCTCCGTGAGCGGGGTCGCCATCGACTTCAAGAAGACCCAGGCCTGGAAGGGCCAGGTCGTGAAGGGCCTCACGAACGGCATCGGGAGCCTCTTCAAGACGAACGGCGTCGAGCACGTTCTCGGCACCGCCACCTTCTCGGGCGCGAACACGGTGGACGTCAAGAAGAGCGACGGCACCACGGAGCAGATCAAGTTCAAGTTCTGCGTGATCGCCACGGGCAGCCGCCCCATCCAGATCCCCGGCTTCACCTTTGACGGCGCGAACGTCATCGACAGCACGGGCGCCCTCGCCCTCGACCACGTCCCCAAGCGCATGACCGTGATCGGCGGCGGCTTCATCGGCCTCGAGATCGGCAACGCCTACGCCATGATGGGCAGCGAGGTCACCGTTGTGGAGATGATGGATCAGATCCTCCCCGGCACGGACCCCGAGATCGTGCGCGTGGTGGCCCGCACCGTGAAGAAGAACGGCGTCACCGCCGTCACGGGCGCGAAGGCGAAGGGCCTCGAGAAGGGCAAGGACGGCGGCCTCGAAGTCGTCATCGAAGTCAAGGGCGCCGAGCAGCGCATTCCCGCCGACAAGGTGCTTGTCGCCGTGGGCCGCCGCCCCAACACCGACACCCTCGGCCTCGAGAAGGCCGGCGTGAAGATCGGCGACCGCGGCCTCATCCCTATCAACCAGTTCGCCCAGACGAACGTGCCCCACATCTACGCCATCGGCGACATCGTCCCCGGTCCCGCCCTTGCCCACAAGGCAAGCAAGGAGGGCATCGTGGCCGTGCACCACCTCAGCGGCGACAAGGGCGCTGCTCTCGATTACCAGGCGCTCCCCTGGGCCATCTTCGTGGACCCCGAGGTGGCCACCGTCGGCATGACCGAGGAGCAGGCCAAGGCCAAGGGCCATGAGGTGGCCACCGCGCGCTTCCCCTTCGCTGCCGTGGGCCGCGCCCAGAGCACGAACGAGGGCGACGGCTTCGTGAAGATGGTGGTGGACAAGAAGACGGACCTGGTGCTCGGTGTCCACATCGTGGGCCCCGACGCGAGCAACCTCATCGCCGAGGCGGCGCTTGCCATCGAGATGGGCGCCACCGCCATGGACCTCGCCGAGACCATCCACACCCACCCCACCCTCCCCGAGGCCCTCATGGAGGGCGCGGAGATGGTTCACAAGAAGGCCATTCACGCGGTGAACCGCTGATCCCCGCTCGCCCGGCCAAGGCGTCTCCGCTGACCTGGCGGCCGCAGGCCGCCCGTGCGTGATGATCAACCTTTCTGAAGGTTGTGCGTTCACAAGAAGGCCATTCACGCCGTCAACCGGTAGGGATGCAGTCCTCGGCCGCGGGTGTGAATCCGACCAGCCTCAGGTGATGAAGGGATCCTCCCGGGGGGCTCCGGGGAATCCCACCAGGACGAAAGCGAGGTCAGCCCCGTGAAGGACGCCCTCCGCGTGCAACCGGCCATGGAGCGTGTACAGGGGTTGCGAAGGCGGTGCCATGGCTCTCACGGCGCGAACGGCCGCGAGAGCCGAGCCCTCCTCGAGCACGACGAGGCCAGGGATGAGGCGCCGCCGCGCAACGATGGCAAGGGCCGTGGCCACGTGGCCTGACACCTGGTTGAAGAGCTCCGGAAGAACCTCATGCGGCTCGGCCTCCACACCGGACCGCTCCGCCACGGCGCGGGCAAGCCGATGGGCGTGGTAGCGCGGCAGGAGGAGCACAAGGTGGCTGGGCGCGCGCTCCCCCCGGATTACAGGGGCCTCCAAGGGGATCACGCTCCAATAGAGATGGGCTCCCGGGCCGCCGAGGAACTCTGTGAGCTCCTGGGGCGCCAAGTCATAGGCTGAGGGCTCCTCCACCTCGACCGAGGCGGAGAGCATCAACGAGAGGGGGTAAGCTGCGCGGTAGAGCACGATGGAGGCGAAGGCTTGGTCCTCCTCCTGCTGCGTCGGCGGAAGCGGGACGGGAGGGCGCTCCGCCAGAAAGTTGCCACCCTCCACGCGGAACTCGCCCGTTGCCGGGTCCAGGGTCACGTTGCGGCTGTGCGTGCCCCCGAGGTCGCGCGACAGGATTGGGATCCCCGTGTCCCGCAAGCTCTGGAGGACGACGCGGGCATTCTCTGCGCCCACGTTGAGGACTGCCCTCGCCGCCTGGATCATGGAGGCGCCCCCCGCCAGGTGAGCCCTGAGGGCCTCCTCGTGCGCGCCTCGCTCCACCATGGCCTTCACGAGGCGTTCGAGCGCGAGCGGCGAGGCCCAAGCGGGGCCGGGCAGGTCGCGGCGGAGCGTTCGGGGAAGCACGGTGTGCGCGAGGCCCCCGATGCCCGTGGTAGGATCGTAGAGGGCTAGCGCGATGCAGCTTCCAAGCCCCCGGATTTGGAGGAGGTCCGGAGCCTCGGCTACGGCGATGCCCCCCATGGGGACCTGGGTTCCCATCCGGCGTTCGATGCGGCGCTGCGTCACGTGCGGATCTCCAGGGCGTCAACGAGTTCGACCATGCTCTCCACGGAGAAGAGCAGCATGAGGCTCCCGGCAAGATGGATGTCGGGGGAACGGAAAGCCACCGTGGCCACCACCATGTGCTCATCGGGCGCCTGGGCGCGCTCCGCGGCCACGAGGGCGTTGGGCACGTCGTACACGAACTCGGGCACCGAGTGGATGAGGCTGATGTCGAGCAGCTGGTAGAAGGCACCAAGACATGCCCCTGCGATCACGTTCCCCACCTCCACGAGGGCCGAGGCCGCCGAGGGGTTCAAGTAGCGCGTGTGGTCCGGCGGGAGGCCCCGCACCACGTCGGAGAGGGAAAAGGCGCTCTCCCGGGGAAAGATGATGAACATCTCGCCCGAGATGCGGCCAAGCAGGCGCGTTCGAACGCCCGCCACGATTCCGGAGGCTCCGCTTGCAAAGGCGAGGCCCTCCTCCATGGAGAGCACCTCAATGGAGGGGATGGTGATGTCGATGCGCTGGTTGGACAGCCTCGCAAGCGCGGTGGTCGCGTGGCCCACCATGATGTTTGCCACCTCCCGCAGGGCGTCCTGTTGGTATTCCGACAGGCTCAGAGAGTTTCCCATCAGGTGGAACCCCCATCCTGGTACATGTTGAGGGCATCGAGGAAGTACTGGAGATCATGGAGGCTGATCACCATCTTCCCGTGGCTTACCCGGTTCTCCACGCTGAACTCGGCATCCACCAGGATGGCCAAGTCCCCCTCGATGGACCCGAGAGGCTCGTTGGTCTCGCGGGCGGAGAGACCGCGCAAGCGGATCATGGGGACGCTATGGACGAGGCTGATCCGGAGCATCCGGTACATGGCGAGGAGTGCCGACCCGCACATGATGTTTGCCACCTCCGTGAGGATGCCCTCGGCCGCTGGCGTAAAGGTCGTGCGCGTTCCGTGGGGGACGCCCTCCAGCATCTCCGTGAGGGTGAGGGCATCGTTCTGGCCGAAGATGAGGGCGAGAAGGCCCTGCTGGTCGCCCAGAATGCGGAGGGTAACGATGAAGAGCGGTTCGTCGGGACCGGAGCCTCCACCCTCCACCTCGGTGGTGGGGACGATGCGGACGCTCGGCAGGGAGATGTCCACCCGCTTTCCCACAAGGCCGCTGAGGGCCGTAGCTGCATGGGAGAAGGCAACGTTGCCGAGCTCGCGAAGCGCATCCGCTTCCGCCTCGGTGTGCATGGGGGGGTTGTATCGATGCCGCTGGGTCATGGGGGGATCACTCCAGTAAACGAATTGGGATCAAGCACGAGGGCGAGAGCGCCGCTCCCCAGGATGGTGGCGCCGAGAGCGTTCACGCCCCCAAGAAGCGACCCGTCAAGGGGCTTCAGGATGGAGTTGTGGGTGCCTACCACACGGTCCACCGCCACTCCGAAGAGACCGCGCAAGGCCTCGGCGATCACGACGAAACTGTCCTCGGAGGGCCGCTTCAGCTCCCCCTCCACGGTGAAGATGGGGACGGGCAACCCATCGTAGGGGATGGCCGGCACCCCGGCCGCCGTGGTGACGCCCTCGGCCGAGACGATGCGCTTGACGTTCCGGAGCGGAAGTGCCACGGTGGCGCCGTTTGCCAGCGTGAGCAGGGTGTCCACCACCGCCACCGTGGGCGGAAGCCGCACGGTCACACGCGTCCCCTTTCCGGTGGCCGAGGCCACTTGGACAGTGCCCCCGAGGGCAAGGACGGCGTCCTCGACGGCGGTGAGGCCAATGCCGCGGCCTGCGTGACGGCTGGCGCTTGCCGCCGTCGTGAAACCCGGCTGCATGAGCACTTCGATGAGCTCCGCCTCGGAGGCGGCTTCGGCGGCCTCGGCCGTGAGGAGCCCTTCGGCGACGGCCCGGCGGCGGGCGGCGGCGAAGTCAATGCCGCGGCCGTCGTCCGAGACCTCGATGACGACGGTCTCGTTCTCGCGGCGGCTCCGGACATGGATGACGCCCTCCGAAGCCTTGCCGGCGGCCACGCGCTCCTCGGGCCGCTCGATGCCGTGGACCACGGCATTTTGGACCAGGTGGGCGAGCACGCCTCCCATGCGGTCCGCCATGGACCGGTCGAGCTCCAGGTTCGCATCATCAAGGTCGATGCGCACGGCCTTCCCCTCGGCCTTCGCAGCGTCCCGGACGAGGCGGGGAAGGCTCGCAAAAAGGGAGCGGAGCGGGAGAAGCCCTGCACGCATGATCTCCTCCTGGAGGGAGCGTACGAGGTGGGAGATGCGAGCGACCGTTTCCGCGGAGGCGCGACCGTCTCCGTGGCCATGCTCGTACACGAGGCGCGTTTCGGCAACGCTCAGTTCCCCCACGAGGTTGAGGAGGGTATCGAGGCGGCGCACGTCCACCGTCACGAACCGACCCTCCGCGCCCGGTTCGCGAAGGGAGGGCGTGCGGGGAGCAGAGCCGAGGAGGCGAGCCACTGAATCCAGGGTGGTGAGGAGGGCATCCACTTGCGGCGCGTTCCCTGGCGCGAGCGCGGCCTCCGCATCATGGCAGAGCCGCCCCACCTCCTCGAGGCCCGCCATGTTGGCCATGCCCTTGAGGGTGTGGAAGAGGCGGTAGGCCTCCACCTGGTGCTCGCCTCCGGGGCCTTCGGCTTCCACGGCGAGGAGCGCCCGCGCGAGGCCGTCGAGGATCTCCTCGGCTTCGGCGCGGAAAACCTCCGCGAGCTCGCGCTCCTCCTCGCTGAGGCTCACCGATAGCCCTCCAGGCGTCTCGGGAGGAGTGACAGGAAGCGGTCTGGAATGTCGCGGACGCGGTCCACCCACTGGGCGCCGCCCGCGATGGCCGCGTTGGGCATGCTTGAGATCACGGCCTCGGAGGGGTGTTGCGCGATCACGGTGGCGCCGCTTGCGACAAGGGCGGGGACGGCATCGCCGCCATCCGCCCCCATGCCGGTGAGCACCGCCGCGCAAAGCGCGCCGCCCGTGGCGCCGAGGGCGCTCAGGAACAGCGCCGAGGCGTTGGGTTTTGCTCCGGGGAGACTTCCCCCGGGGCGCACCGTGAGCTCGAAACGGTTGCCGCCGCCTTCCAAGGCCTCCACGGTGGTGACGGCCCCACCGGGCAGGATGCAGGCGCTTCCCGGCTCCAAGAGGGCGCCGTCGGTGCCTTCGAAGACGTGGAGGTCGCAGAGCGTGTCCAATCGCTTCGCGAAGGCGTTCGTGAACCCGGCGGGCATGTGCTGGGCCACGGCGATGGGCACTGCGAGATTGCGCGGAAGGGAGGTGAGGATGGCCTCCACGCAGGGCGGCCCTCCGGTGGAGGAGGCGATGGTGATGAGCCTCGGCGAGCGGGCGGGCCCCGCAGGCAGGTCCTGCTCCTCGTCGTGGGCCTGAGCGGTCGCAAGCGCCCACACGCGGGCCGGCAGGTCGGTGGCCACCTCGCCGGCTTCAGATTTGGGGACCAGGTCTACGGCGCCTTCCGCAAGGGCCTGCACGCCCAAGGAGGCGCCCTCGCCGGTCATGCTGGCAAACACGAGCACGGGCACGGGCCGCCGCTCCCGGATGCGCGCAAGGGCCTCCACGCCGTTGAGGCGCGGCATCTGGAGGTCCATGACGATGACGTCCGGCTCCAGCTCGAGATTCATTTTGACGGCTTCGGCCCCATCCCGCGCAAAGCCCACAACATCGATTCCCGCCTGGCGGAGCAGCCTAGCGACAGCAAACCGCACGAAGGAGGAATCGTCCACGACGAGAACCCGGGGCTTCACCCCGTGTCTCCTCCATGGAGCAGGACGCGTTCTACCGTCTCGCGGACTTGGCCCGCCTCGAAGGGTTTCACGATGAAGCCTTCGGCGCCCGCCTCCGCGGCCTCGTTGCGGATGACCTCCTGACCGATGGCGGTCACCATCACGACGCGGGCCTCCGCGTCAATCTCCTTGATGTCGCGGAGGGCTTCAATGCCGTTCTTCTGCGGCATCACGATATCCATCAGGACGAGGTCCGGCTTCTCCTTCTGGTAGGTGCCCACGGCGTCGGCGCCGTTGCTTGCCTCCACGAAGGCCGTGTACCCCGCTCCCCGCAGGATGTTCTTGAGAACTCCCCGCATGTAGGCCGAGTCGTCCACCAGCATGATCTTGTTACTCATCGTTCTGTCTCCTCCTCACTCCGTGCCTCGCGCGCGCCTGCTCCGCCGAGCAGCTCGCCAAGGCGCAGAAGCGTGATGGCCCGGTCTCCTTTGAGGACGATGCCCTCAGCAAGGTCCGGTCGCTCGAGGGCTCCAACGCCAGGCGCAGGACGCACCTCCTCCTCGTTGAGCGTGATGACTTCCGTGGCGCGATCCACGAGGATGCCGAGCAAACGCCCATCCACCTCGGCCACCACTGCCCGGTGGCGCTCCCCGCCCGAGGCGGGAATCCCGAGGGCTTTCCCTCCGTCCACGGCGGTCACGATGTTGCCGCGGAGGTTGAAGATCCCGACCACCGGGTCAAGCGCGTGGGGAAGGGCCGTGACGTGAGGCACCGCAATCACTTCCCGCACGTCGCGGATGTTGGTGCCAAACTGCTGGTTGTCCACGCTGAACACGAGCACCTTCGTCTCCATGCTCACTCCTGCCTCCGGCGGAAGCCCTGCTCACGCCCGCGGCGCTCCTCCTCGTCACGCGTGAGAGGCACGCGGTCGCCGCTCCGGGCGTCGGGCTTGCGGCTGCGGCGGGGCGGCGGGTTGAACATGCGGGGCATGTCGGGCGCCTCCTCGGGCGCGGCGCGGCGCTGCGCGGGGCCTGCGCCGCGTCCACCCCTGCCCGCGAGGGGAGCCGCCGCCACCGTGAAGCGCTCGATGCCCTCGAGGGAACCAGCGGCGCTGCGGGCAAGCTCCTGGCTCGTCGCAGCCAGCTCCTCCATGGAGGCCGTCTGTTCCTCCATGGCGGCGCTCACCTCTTCGGCGGAGGCAGCCGTCTCCTCGGCGGAGGCGCTGATGGACTCCACGTTGCGCACGAGGCCGTCGCCGCGCTGCGCCACCTCGTCGATGGCTTGCGCGATCCGCTGCACGAGGGAGGCCACCTCCTCCATCTGGCTGTTCACCTGCTCGAAGCTGCGGATGGCCTTGCTCACCACCTTGGCGCCTTCGTACACCTCGTGGGTGCCGCTTTCCATGGATTGGACCACGCGCTCGGTTTCGGCCGTGATGTGCTCGATGACGCGCTGCACCTCGGACGCCCCCCGGGCAGACTCCTCGGCGAGCTTCCGCACCTCCTCCGCCACCACGGCGAAGCCACGGCCGTGCTCGCCAGCACGGGCGGCCTCGATAGCGGCGTTGAGGGCAAGGAGGTTCGTCTGATCGCTGATGCGCACGATGATCGTCACGAACTCGCCGATGCGGCTCACGCTCTCGGCAAGGGAGCGGACCACCTGGCTCGACTGATCCACCGCGGCGGTCACCTCGTTCATGCGCTGGGAAGCGTCCACCGCCGACGTGCGGCCCTGGCTAGAGGCGGCGGCCACCTGCTGCACGCGCTCGGCGGCCGTGCGAGCCTCGGAGGCGGTTCCGCGCAGCTGGTCGGCCGTCTGGGCGAGCGCATGCGAAGCCTGGGTCACCTGCGTGGACTGGTTCTGAGCCGCCCGCGTCACCTCCTGCACCGTCGTGGACACGTTGTCGATGGTGGAGCTGATCTCCTCCAAGGAGGCGGAGAGCTGCTCGGCGGAACGGGCCACCTGCGACCCGTTCGTCTGGACGTCCGTAACCACCTCCGAAAGGCTCCGCCGCATCCGCTCAAACCGCTCCGTGAGCTCCCGCATGGCCCCCTGCGTCTCCTCGGCCCGGAACTCCTGGGTCAAGTCCCCTTGGGCCATGCGCTCGGCCGCGGTACTTAGGGACTGCAGCGGCTCATAGATGGAGTGAAGCAGATCCACGACCCCGTTCTGAACCCGGTCCGTCGCGTTGTCAGGGTTCGGGATCCGGTCAAGATCAAGCGTGAACCGGCCCTCGGTGGCGGCCAGGGTGAGGATGTCGGCAATCCGGTCAAGCCGGGCCGTGTCCTCGCGGATCCCCACGTCCGCCACGGCGGCGGGTTGCCGCGCGAGGCTCACGGCATAGGCGGCAACAGCAAAGGATCCCACAAGGAGGGCGGCTGTGAGGACGGCTCCCACCACTCCGGGAAGGAGGAAACAGGCGGCCACGGCCGCTGCCCCCAGCACAGCGGGAAGGACCACGGCAGTCGTGAATCGAGCATTGGGCGGCATGGGACTGGCTCCTTGCGCGTCCACCTCCCAAGCGATTGGGTAAAACGCTTCTGACCTCTAGGACAGAAGGGGGGCGGCCCGCCCGGGGATCGGTTCGGCTCCTCTCCACGATGGGGTTGGAAGCTTTATGCGCCTTGGCTGACGCAAGGGGCGTGCCCCCGGCCGAAAAACCGGCAGCCGTGGGCCCGAGAGGTCACCCATGGGACAAGAGCAGGCGCGCGGCGTAGGAAGCGAAGCGGGCTTAGAGGTCTCCCGGCTTCTCGGCGAGGCCGGCTACCAGCGCCTCCGCCGGGTCCTCCGCTCCCAGGAAGGGTACGACCTCGACGCCTACCGGGGAACCTACCTCGCGCGCCGCCTGCGTGCGCGCCTCTCGGCCCTCCACATGGACCCCCGCGCCTACGCCTCCTTCGTGGAGCGCGACAACGGCGAACGGCGCCTCCTCATCGAGACGCTTGGCGTGAACGTGTCCTCCTTCTTCCGCGACCCCGCCGTGTGGTCCTTCCTCCTCGATGACGCGCTCCCCCCGCTCCTGGAGGCGCGCGCCGCAAGCGGGGACCTGTTCCGCGCCGCAAGCCTCGGTTGCGCCGGCGGCCAGGAGCCCTACAGCCTCGCCATGACCCTCAACGAAGCGGCCCAGGGCCTCGACGTGGACTGGCAGGTGGAGGGCTTCGACATGGACCCGGGCGCCCTCGAAATGGCCGAGGAGGCCCTCTATCCCGCCGCGGCCCTCGCGGAGGTGTCGCGGGCCGCCCTCGACCGCTACTTCACCCAGCTCGACGAGGAATGCTTCGAGGTGATCCCCAGCCTTCGCGCGAGGGTGCGCTTCCGAAAGCACGACATCCTCACGGAACCGCTCCCGGCCCGCTACGACCTCATCGCCTGCCGCAACGTCATGATTTACGTGGACGGCCCCGCCAAGGAGCGGCTCCTCGACAAGATTCATGGCTCGCTCCAGGAGGACGGCATCCTTGTGATCGGCCAGAGCGAGGTGCTGCCGCCCCGCCTCGCCCAACGCTTCGTGCCCCTGGACCTGCGGCATCGCATCTACCGCAACGGAGGGTGAGGGTGGGAGCAGAACACCACCAGGTGAACGAATCCGCCGAAGAGGCTGTGGACAAGCGCATCTACGAGTCCGTGTTCCAGCTCTCCCCCGACCCGAGCGTCCTCCTCACGCCTGCGGGCGAGATTCTCGCCATGAACGCCGCCCTCCGCACCCTTCTCGGGAAGGAGGAGGAGAGCGTGCGCTACTGGCCCTTCGAAACCCTGTTCAGCGCCCCAAACCGGGAGGCCGTGAAGGCGCTTCTGCGGCGCGCCACCCTGTGGTCCGAAGCCTCGGGCGAAGCCCGGCTTGAACGCGCCGACGGGCCCGCCGTCCCCGTGGACGTCATGGCAAGCCTCTTCGTGACCGCGGGCGGCGAGCGGCTTCTCCACGGGGTGCTCCGCGAGGCCCGGGCGCGCAAGCGCCGCGAGCGCCTCCACGCCCTCGCCCTCGGGGCCTCCCGAGCCGTGAACCGCGCCGCCGACGCGCGAGACATCGCCCGCGACCTCCTCGAAGCCATCGCGGCAAACATCCCCGAAGCCACCTACCTTGCCTTCTTCCTCCACGAGGAGGGACCGGGACGCTTGCGCGCCCTCGCCGAGCGCGGCCTCGGAGAAACCTGGCTACGCGCCGAGGGCGTCCAAGCCCTCGCCGCCCCCGCCGGAGAGGAGAGCCTACCGGCCCACGTGCTCCGCACCCGCGAGCCCCTCCTCCTGTTCGACGTGGGCCTCGAGCGGCCAAGCCACCGCACCCTCCTGCCTCCCGAGGCCACCTCCGTCATCGTGTGCCCCGTGCTGAGCGGCGACCGCGTCCTTGGCCTTTTGGTGGCCGCCACCGGTCCCGACAATCGTCTCGACCTCGAGGACATGCAGAGCCTCGAGATTGCTGCCGCCGAGGCCGGCTCGGCCCTTGCGCGGGTGGAGGCCTCGGAGCGGCTCGCCGCCGCAGAAACCCACTATCGGCTCCTGCTTGAGACGGTGACGGACGGCGTCCTCGCCCTGGACGGGGAGGGGCACGTTCTCGAAGCAAACCCCTCCGCCATCACCCTTCTCGGTTGGGAAGCGAAGCCCTCCCGACCCATCACCGCCATGCTTCCCGAGGCGGCGGGAACCTTCCAGTCGCTGTTTGGCGCTCTCGCCTCCTTCGAGAGCGCCACCGCCTACCTCCGCGCGCCAGGTCCCCAGCGGTGGCGTTACCTCCGTCTCCGTGGCTCCCGCGCCAACGTGCAGCCCCCGCGATACCTCCTGTTCGTGGAGGACGCGGCCCCCGAGGTGCGCGCCCGCCGCCTCCACAACCTCATGAGTGCTTTCGACCGCGTCGTCCTCACGGCGGCGCCAGGCGCTTTCCCCAGCCGCGACCTCGCCTTTGCGGCGCTCGAGGCGGCCGAGGCCATGGTCGCCATGTTCGTGGAGGCGACGCGGGAGGGCGGCCTGAAGGTGCTCGCGGTGGCCGGCCCCGAAGAGTCCTTCATCGAAAAGGGCGAGACCGCGCTGCAGTGGGCACGCGACCGCGTGGCCTCCCGCGAGCCCGGCCTCCTCCGCCTCGACGACCCCGAAGACGGGGGCAGCTATCTCACCGTGATCCCCGCCACCGTGGACGACACGCGCAGCCTCGGCGTCCTCCTC
Source organism: Thermoplasmatota archaeon (assembly GCA_035553595.1). Lineage (GTDB taxonomy): Archaea > Thermoplasmatota > SW-10-69-26 > JACQPN01 > JAJPHT01 > DATMKA01. The sequence continues at coordinate 18,270 of DATMKA010000229.1, forward strand.
TGCCACGGCCCCACGGAGGCCGCGCCCTTCGAGCAGGAGGAGGACGGCCCCTGGCTGAAGATGGCCTCCGACGAGCTGGAGCGGGTCCTCAAGCACCACCGCGCGAGCGAACGCCTCCGCGTGGCCCTCACGCGCGAAAAGGAGGCCGCAGCCCACGCGCGGCGCATGAACGACGAGCTGCGCGAGTTCACCCTGTGGACCACCCACGACCTGCGCGAGCCCCTCCGCAGCCTCGCCACCCTCTCCTCCTTCCTGGAGGCGGATGCCCTCGCGCTCCCGCGCGAGGAGGTTGCTGCCTTTGCCGCGAAAATCCACCGCGACGCCGACCTCCTCAAGGAGCGCGTCCGCGCCCTCCACGAGTTCAGCACCGTCGCCAACGAGGATGCGCCCCTCACGGCGCAGAACCTGGAGGAGGTCGCGGCCCGCGCCACGGAGCAGCTGCGCGCCCTCATCGAGGACCGCGGCGCCCGGGTGGAGATCCGGCCCGGCATCCCCACCCTCTGCGCGCAGGCCGGTCGCCTGGAGCTCGTGCTCCTGAACCTCATCGCCAACGGCATCAAGTACGGCAACCCCGACCACCCCCACGTGGTGGTGAAGGCCGCGGAGGTCCCAAACGGCGTCGAGATCCACGTGGACGACAACGGGGAAGGGATCCCGGAAAACCTCCGCGAGCAGGTGTTCCGACTCTTCTACCGCGCGCCCGGCCACAACGGGATTCCGGGCACGGGCCTCGGGCTTGCTATCGTGCAGCGCATCGTGTCGCAGCACGGCGGCGAGGTCCGCATCGAGACGAGCCCCCTGGGGGGCGCTCGCGTCGTCGTCCGCCTCCCCGGCGAGGGCCCTCGGGCCCCCGGCCCCGGGGGCACTTCCCCCTGATTTAAGTAGAGGGCCCCTCGAACCCGCCCTGATGCGCAGCGCTGCCGTTCTCGCCCTCGGCCTCCTGCTTCTTGCTCCCACCGTGGCGGCCCAGCTGCCTGGGGGAGGCAGCCCCAACGCCGCTTTCATGACGCCCCTCACGCTCACGGCGGGTCCGCTCGACCGCGCGCTCCCCGCCACCGGCGAGCCCGTCACCATCCCCCTCACCATCCGCGTGGCCTGCGCCGGCGTGCACCGCGGCCCCGTGGCGCTGGCCGTGGTGTCCGGCCCCGCCTGGCTCACCCTCGCCTTCCAGAACGGCACCCAGCCCGTGCCCTCCGACCCCCGCTCCTGCAGCGGCGACGGGTACTACACCCTGCAGAACGCGGTGGCGCTCCGCGCGTCCCCCGGGGTTCCCGGCGGCCGCCAGGACAACGTGACCCTCACCGCCACGCGCGAGGACGCCAAAGCCACCCCCGTCACTTTCGCTGTGACCGTCGAGGCCGCCTCCCGCCTTGTTGTCACGAGCGAGGCCCCCGGCTTCCTGCTCCCCGAGGACACGCGCGAGGCCCGCGGATTCCTCGTGTTCGAGAACACCGGGAACCTCCCCTTGGACGTGCGCGTCAGCGCCACCGCGCCCCCGAGCGTTCTCGTGGACGGCGCCACCGCGCCCCGCCGCCTCGACGCCGCCGGGTCCGGGGCCGGAAGCCAGTGGCGCCTCCCGGTCACGGTGCGCGCCGGGCCCGACCGCGACGAGGCCTTCACCGTCCGCTTCCAGATTGAAGGCACGCCCGTGGGCAGCACCGCCGCGCCCGTGATGGAG
>DATMKA010000230.1:0-13683 GCA_035553595.1 Thermoplasmatota archaeon
ACGCTGCCCCGCACCCCCTGAAGCGTGCGGGCCCTCACCCGTGGGCACCGAACACCACGGTGAAGCGCGTGCCCTTCCCCCGGGCTGATTCGCACGTGACGGTGCCCTGGTGCTCCTCCACGATGCGGCGCACGATGCTGAGGCCCAGGCCCGTGCCGTTCACCTTCGTGGTAACGAGGGGCTCCCACATCCGGTTGAGCACCTCCTCTGGAATGCCGGGCCCGTCGTCCTCCACGATGAGCACCGCCTCCGTGGGGCTCGCGCCCGGGCCCGTGCGGACGCGGACGCGGCCGCGGGTGGACTGGCACGCCTCCACGGCGTTCTGAACGAGATTCACAACCACCTGCTGCACCTGGGAGGCGTCCATGGACACGGCCGGCGTCGGCTCCAGATGGGCATCGATGGGGACCGTGGGGATGAGGGCGCCGCGGAGCAACTGGAGGCCCTCGCCGACGACGCGGTCGAGGGGCAGCTTCTCGCGCACCCCCACCTCGAGGCGGGTGAAGCGCCGGAGGTCCCCCACGAGCCGGTTGATGCGGTCGAGGCCTTCCACGGCTTTCTCCGTGGACTCCAGGATCGTCTCCGCGAGCTCCCGAGGGACCTCGCCGAGGTCGAGGGCGCGCTCCACACGGACCCCGATGAGGCCCACGTGGTTGCTGATGAAGGCGAGGGGCGTGCGCACCTCGTGCGCGACGCCGGCCACGAGGCTTCCGAGGGCGGAGAGCTTCTCGCGCTCGAGGAGCTGGCGGCGGGCCTGCTTGAGCTCCGCCTCCGCCTGGTGGATTGGCGTGATGTCGATGAAGGCACCGATGCAGCCGCGGACGCGCCCCGCTTCATCGAACAGGGGGGCGGCGCTCCCGAACACCTGAATGCTGGTGCCATCGGCGCGCACCACCTCGGCGTCCCAACCGCGCACCTCCTTGCCCGTGGCGATTGCCACCTGCATGGGGAGCTCTTGGAAGGGGACCTCGCGGCCTCGGCGGAACACCCGGAAGGGGCCGCGGGCGCCAGCGGTCGCGGAGCCCACGATGGCTCCGGGCGGGAACCCGAGGACGGAATTGTAGTACGCGTTCGTGGTGACGTTGCGGCCCTCCCTGTCGTGCGCGATGGCCACGCCGATGGGAAGAAGATGGAGCAGGATGCGGAACTCGGCGAGGCTGCGCTCAAGGTCCTGGTTGAGGCGGCGGATGGCCTCCTCGGTGGCCTTATGGTCCGTGATGTCCTGGCCGGTGCCCCACAGGCCCACGGGGCGGCCCTGGGGGTCGGTGACGACGGCGCCGCGGGCGTGGGAGAACCGGAGGGACCCGTCGGGCCGCACGAGGCGGTGCTCAAGCTCGAAGGAGGAGCGCTCCGCGAGGGCGCGATCCACGGCCGCCTTCAAGCGCGCCCGGTCCTCTGAGGGGATGAGTGCCATGAAGGCCTCAAAGGTGGGCGTGAAGGTGGCGGGGTCCACCCCGTAGAGGCGGTACAGCTCGTCGGACCAGGTGAGCGTGTTGGAGAGGAGGTTCCACTCCCAGCGGCCGAGACGGGCGAGGCGCGAGGCCTCCTGCAGCTGCCGGTCCGCCTCGTCCCGGGTGAGGTTCTGCCGGGCCGACACGGGAATCTCGCGCGAGAACGTGTAGAGGCCGACCGGGTTGCCGCGGGCATCCCGCACCGCCCTTGCCGAGGCGTCCAGCCACGCCCAGGTACCGTCCTTGCGGCGGAACCGGTAGGGGATGCTCGACAGGGCGCCCTCCGCGAGAAGCGCCTCGTGGGAGGCCGCGAGGCGCGGCAGCTCCTCGGGGTTGAGGAACTCGTAGATGTTGTGCCCCACGAGCTCCGTGGGAGCGTAACCGAAGGCCTGGACAGCGCCCGGCGAGGCCTCGAGGATGGTGCCCTTCGCATCAATGCGGAGAAGCGCGCCGGGGAGGCTTGTGAGCAGGAACTCGGCCGCGTCGCGAGCGGCCGCCGCTTCCGCCTTGGCCGCGGCGGCTTCGAGGGCTTGCGCCGCCTGGCGCGCGAGGGCCGTGACGAGGCGGCGAGCCTCCTCGCGGGGAGCGCCGAAGCCTTCCGGCAGCTCCCAGGTGACCACCCACGCATGGGCGGCAGGAACGGGGAGGAGCGCGCTCAGGAACCAGGGGGTTCCGGGGCCGGATTCGGCCGCTCCCACGTCGCCTGCGGTGCGGGCCGCTTCCTCGGCGGCGCAGGCGGCGGCGGGCCCCTCCGTGGGGAACGTGTCCACGGGGCGCGCACGGAGGGGCCAGTACCCGAGGGCAGTGGAACCGGCCTGCAGCAGCGCGGAAGCGGTCGCCTCCGGGAGGCCGCTAGCCTCCTCGAGGTCCCGCGCGAAAGCCAGGAGGGCCTCGGCCACGGGGGCGATGGCCCCCCCAGGGGCGGGCCGGGGGCCATTGGAAGGGTGGATGGCGGAGCGCATTCCAGGGCGCTCGGAATTCTCCCGACTCAACAGAGGAGGATTTCTTTCCCCATACTTATAGGCGGTCGCCAACCCGGTCGCCTTCCCACAGGCCCCGAAACCCTCAAGGGAAGGGTCAACCTCAAGCCCGGTGTGGCCCTCCCGATCGACCTCCACCAGGTTCCCCAGGAGCCGGGGGTTTATCAGTTCAAGGATGCTGAAGGGAGCGTCCTGTACGTCGGGAAGGCGGCCAACCTGCGGGCCCGCCTCGCAAGCTACGAGCCCTGGAACCTCGAGCCCCGCAAGCGGCGCATGCTCGAGCAGGTGGCCACCGTGGAGCTCATTCTCGCGGGGAGCGAGAAGGACGCCCTCAACCTCGAGAGCAACCTCATCAAGCGCCTCAAGCCCCGCTACAACATCCGCCTCACCGACGACAAGCGCTACCCCTACATCCGGGTCAGCCGCGACAAGTACCCCCAGGTGCGCATCACGCGCAACGTGGACGGGCGCGCCGACTACTACGGCCCCTTCCCCGACGGAGGCGCCGCCTGGGAGACGGTGAAGGCCATCCGCGAGGTGTTCAAGCTTCGCGATTGCAAGGAGCTTCTCGACGGCGGGTGCCTCAATTACCAGATGAACCTCTGCTGGGCCCCCTGCATCCAGGACGCCGAGGCGCGCCTGCGAGCGGCGCCGAGCCTCGCCATCGCGCAAGCCGTCCCCGACGACGCCTACGCCGAGGCCGTGCAGAAGGCGAAGGCGTTCCTCCGAGGCGACTCCGCAGCCCTCACGCGGGACCTCAAGCGCGAGATGGAGCGCGCCGCCGAGGAGATGGCCTTCGAGCGCGCCGCGAAGCTCCGCGACCGCCTCGCCGCCGTGGAGGTCACCCTCGAGAAGCAGGTGATCTTCAGCCGCAGCCAGGAGGACCGCGACGTCTTCGTGGTGGTCTCCGAGGCGGGCGTGGCCGTGGGCGTCGTCACACTCGTGCGAAGCGGCCGCGTCGTGGGCCAGGAGCACTACTTCTTCCGCCGCGCCCAGGAGACGCCGGGCGCGCTCCTCGCGGAATTCATCACGCGCTACTACGAGCACCTCCCGAGCGTGCCCCCCGAGATCGTGGTGCCGGAGGAGGTGCCGGGAGCGGGCGCGCTCGCGGAGCACCTCGCGGAAAAGCGCGGCGCCAAGGTGAGCTTCCACGTGCCCCAGCGCGGCGACCTCCTGAAGGTGCTGGAGCTCGCCGAGAAGAACGCGCGCTTCAAGCTCGCGCAAGACCGCTTGAAGCGCGGCGAGGTCGAAGGGAACCAGGAGCTGGAGCAGCTCGCGAAGGCGCTGCACCTCATCGCCCCGCCGCGCCGCATCGAGGGCTTCGACATCAGCCACCTCGGCGGCACCGGCGTGGTCGCGAGCATGGTGGTGCTCGAGCACGCCCAACCCAACCCGAGCGAGTACCGCCGCTTCAAGCTCAGCGTGGACAAGAACGACGACTTCGCCGCCATGAAGGAAGTGGTGGGCCGCCGCTACAAGCGCGTCCTCGACGAAGGCCTCGACCTGCCCGACCTCGTGCTCATCGACGGCGGCAAGGGGCAGCTCTCCGCCGCCAAGGAAGCTCTAGAGGAACTCGGTCTCGACGACCTTCCCATCGTCTCCCTCGCGAAGCGCGAGGAGGAGGTGTGGGCGCCCGGTCTCCTGCGGCCCCTCGACATCGCCTTCACCTCCCCCGCGCTCCGTCCCCTCATGCGCCTCCGGGACGAAGCGCACCGCTTCGCCGTCACCTACCAGCGGAAGGTCCGCGAGAAGCGCGCCAAAAGCTTCCTCGACGACGTGCCCGGCCTCGGCCCCGCCAAGAAGAAGGCGCTCCTCGCCGCTTTCGGCAGCCCCGACAAGGTGAGGGACGCGCCCGTCTCCGCCCTCGTGAAGGTGAAGGGCATCAGCGAGGCCCTCGCGGAGAGCATCAAGCGGACGGCGCCGTCGAAGTAGACCCCGCCCCACCTTCACGCTCCCGCGGACGCGAAACGTTGGTCGTGAGCGTTAGCGTGAGCGTTAGCGTGAGCGTTAGCGTGAGCGTTAGCGTGAGCGTTAGCGTGAGCGTTAGCGTACGGCGGCGCCGGCCTACGCTCCCGCTCCCGCTCCCGTTCACGCTAACGTGAAACGTTGACCGTTCGATCTTGGCGGGACCGCGAGCGTGAAAGTAGGGCCAATCGGGGCCGCTCCCCGGTGGGTTAAGGCGCTTCGGTGAGCCACGGGTCCACGCGGATGCCGTGGCCGGAGAGGGCGGGGCAGCCGGGCCCGTGGTCCTGCGGGCCTTCGGGCGAGCCCCACCAGTTGAGGGTGGCGTCCACGTGGACGCGCACCGTGTCCTGGAAGAAGGAGGTCTGCAGGTCCTTGCACCGCTTGCCCTCGAAGGAGTTGCCCTCAACGTTCACCGTCTGGGCCTGCTCGAAGCGGCGGCCGGCCGTGTTCATGTAGAGCAGGATGTTCTCGGGGTTGTCGAGGAAGCGGTTGCCGAGGATGCGGGGCGTGGCCAGGTTGAGGGCCTGGTCCCCCATGTTCATGCCCACGGTGACGGCGCGGATGCCGGCGCGCTCGAAGCGGTTGTTCTCGATGAGAATGGGGTAGTTGATGGTGGTGATGAGGTGGACGCGGTTGTCCTCGAAATGGTTCCCCACGACGCTGAGGGGGCTCGGGAGCGCCTTCTCGCCCACCGCGGTGGACTGCAGCCAGACGGCGAAGTTGGGGAGGCGGGAGAACCGGTTGCCGTGGAGGAGGCCGCTCGCGTCATCGAAGGAGACGCCCTCGAACAGGTCCTCGAAAACGGAGTTGCGCACCTCGATCCGCGCGGCCTTCCCGGCGCTGATACCGGTGGCGCCGTCGCGGAAGGTAGTGTTCGTGAACGTGGAGGGCGCGAGGGCGGCCCCGAGGACGGCCACCCGGAGCACGTGCTGCACCGTGCTGTCCTCGAACTGGAGGACGCCGCCCGCGGTGCGGATGTGCACGTAGGTGGTCCAGCGGTCCGCGAGGGGGAGGCGGGTGTCGAGGGTGGAACGCTTGACGGTGAGGCGCGCGCCGGGCGAGACGAGGATGCTGGCCGGGCAGTACTCTACACCCGCCGCCGCGTCGCACCCGCGGTCCGCGTCAAAATAGACCGTCGCATCGCGGAAGGTGAGGGACCCTCCGGGGGCCACCACGATGGGCTGCGTGAACACGAACACGCCTCCCACGTACTGGTGGTCCCCCTCGATGACGAGGGTGTCCGCCACGGGAACGCTGAGAGCGCCCGCTGTGGGCGGAAGGGCGGGCATGCCCGCGAGGACGAGCATGAGCAGCATGAGGGCGGGAACGGCGCGGTGCATCGGGCGGTCTCCGAAACGAGGGGGTTGCGACGGACGGGGCGTGACCGTCCAGGCGCACGGCGCAGGCACGGCTGGCTGAGCGCGCAAGCCTCCACTTGCCGCGCGCTGACTCGTCACAGGGCCCTTAAGCGTTCCCGTGAGACCCTATCCGGGACTCGGGGGCTCGCGCCGCGAGAGCCGCGGGGGGTTGAAGCGTTCTGGTCATCAAGCGGCGAGACGGATTCCTCCAGGAGAAATCCACCGTCAATCGCCGTAAGGTTCATGTGGCGTTGCCCCTTCCCTGTCTCAATCTAAGGATGAGGTCGACCTCATGACCGGCAAGGGCGGATTGGAAGGCGTTGTGGTGGGCAAGACCGAGATCAGCACCATCGACGGCCTGGCGGGCCGCCTGTGGTACCGCGGCATCGACATCTGGGACCTCGCCAAGCACTCCACCTTCGAGGAGACGGCCTACCTCCTCTGGCACGGCGTCCTCCCCACGAAGGCCCAGCTCGAGGCCCTCACGAAGGAGCTTCAGGCCGAGTACAACGTGCCCGAGGAAGCCCTCGCCACGCTCCGGCCCCTCGCGAAGCGCGAGAACCCCATGAGCTTCCTCCGCACCGCCGTGTCCGTCCTCGCCGCCTTCGACCCCGAGGCCGAGGCAAGCACCCCCGAGGCGAACCTCCGCAAGAGCATCCGCCTCACGGCGAAGCTCCCCACCGTCATCGCCTTCTACGGCCGCGTGAACGCGGGCCAGGAGCCCGTGAAGCCGGACCAGAGCCTCAACATCGCGAGCAACTTCCTGTACATGCTGCAGGGCAAGGTCCCCGACAAGGAAATCTGCCGCGACTTCGATGTGGCCCTCGTCCTCCACGCCGACCACCACTTCAACGCGAGCACCTTCAGTGCCCGCGTCACGGCCTCCACCCTCAGCGACCTCCACAGCGCCATCACCTCCGCGGTGGGCACCCTCAAGGGCCCCCTCCATGGCGGCGCGAACACCGAGGTCATGCAGATGCTCGAGGAGATCGGCTCCAAGGAGAACGTGGAGCCCTACATCCTTGGGAAGCTCGAGCGCAAGGAGAAGATCATGGGCTTCGGCCACCGCGTCTACAAGACCGTGGACCCCCGCTCCGTGGTGCTCAAGGAGGTGGCGGAACGCCTCGGCAGCCGCAAGGGCAACCTCAAGTTCTTCGAGATGAACACGGTGGCCCAGCGCGTCATGAAGGAGAAGAAGAACCTCGACCCCAACGTCGACTTCTACTCCGCCGTCTGCTACAACCTGATGGGCATCAACAAGGATCTCTTCACCCCCATCTTCGCGCTCTCCCGCGTCACCGGCTGGACGGCCCACTGCATGGAGCAGTGGAAGGACAACCGCCTCATCCGCCCCGACGCGGAGTACGTGGGCCCCACCAACGTGGCCTACGTGCCCATCGAGCAGCGGAAGTAAGGCCTGAGCGCAGGCGCCGGGGTCCGGCAAGCCTTCAACTCTCTCGCTTGTCGGTCCATCCCCAAACCGAGCCCTTATGAGGGGTCCCTCGGATGCCGCCAGGCACCGGCCCGACCTGTTCGGCGCCGCTCAGAAGGCTTGGCCATGCGCTATCGTGTTTCCTCCCTCGTTCTTGCCTCCGCTCTCCTGTTCCCCGCGCTGCTCGCGTTTGCGGCGGCGCCCGTCGCGGCCCAAGGCGGGGACACTGACGGGTCCGCGCCCGACCTGTCGGTTGGCCGCGCGCGCATTCCCCTCTGGTCGAGCACGCCCGGAAAGGCGGCCTTCTTCGCCGTGGACGTCATCAACCTCGGTCCCGGGGCGGCAACGGGGAACGTCGTGGTCCGCTTCGTTCTCGACGGCGCCGTGTTCGACGAGGTCACCACCGCCTCCTGGCCGGCCTACGCGCAGGACACCGTGAACAGCAAGTCCTGGACCGTGACCGCGGGCCACCATGAGCTCCGCGTGGTCGTGGACCCCGCGAACGCGCACGCGGAAGGGGACGAGACGAACAACGACATCGTCTACCGCTTCAGCGCCACGAACGGCGGCATCGAGGACCGCCCCGCGCCCGCGCCCGAGGTGGCGAACCTCGCCCTTGAAACCCTTGAGGCCGAGCTTCCCGTCCCCGTCGCGGGGCTTGAAGCGGTGAGCGACGGCCGGCGCTACGTCTACCTCTTCGGCACCGTGCCCGGCCTCGACGCCCACGTCCTCCGGTACGACACCTGGCGGGACATCCTGAAGCCCCTGGACGCCACCTTCCCTGGCGTCTTCGAGGGTGAATCCCTCACGGACCTCGCGGGGGTCTGGAACCCCAACGAGGAGGTCATCCACCTCTTCGGCGGCTACGGCAGCACGGCCTGCGAGGACCTCGCCTGCCAGTGGACCCTCACCTACACTCCCCTCACCGACTCCCTGGAGATGGTGGAGGGCGCGTTCCTCGGGAAGCCCCTCTCCGGCGCCCATGCCGTCTTCGACGAGCGCTCCACCCGCGCCTGCCCCGAGGGGTGCGCCTACGTCTTCGGCGGCCGCACCGACACCGGCTACCAGGACGACGCCGTGTACCGCTTCAACCCCGCCGACGGAAAGCTCACCCTCACCTCCGCCGTGATGCCCACCTCCGCGTGGGATGCCTACGTGGCCTGGGACTCCGAGAAGCACCTTGCTTACGTCCTCGGCGGCACCCTCGTGTCCTACTCCCAGTGCATCACCTCCAAGGCGATGCGCGTCTTCAACCCCGCCACGGGAAGCTTCACGGAGCTCACCACGCAGCTTCCCGCCGGGTACTCGGCGGGCGCTGGCTACTGGAGCCCTGAGGAGAACGCGATGTACCTCGCGGGTGGCGAGCGCGGCTGCGTCGCCGCCGACCCCACGGGCGACGTCCTCCGCTTCGACCCCGCCACCGGGGTGGTGGTCGTGGCCGAGACGACCCTCGACCCCGCCCGCACCCGCACCGCGGGCGCTTGGGTGGGCGACCGCGGCTTCCTGTTCGGGGGCGCGCGCACCACCTCCGGCTCCGGGCCCCTCGCGGAAGTGGTGGCCGTGCACCCTGAGGGCCTCAAGGGGCCGCTCCGCCCGGGCGCGGAGCAGCTCCCCGAGCTCTTCGTGGAGACGCTCGACGTGAACCCCGTGAACCCCGCGCCCGGTGAGGCCGTCACCATCACCGTGGGTCTCACGAACGACGGCGCCACCGCCGCCGGGCCCTTCCACCTCGGCGTGGTCGTCGTGAGGGGCGGTTCCGTCTTCACCTTCGACCCTGCCCCCGTCGCGGGCCTCGCGCCCGGTGAAACAAAGAAGGTTCCCTTCACGTCCACGCCGCAGGAGCTCGGGGAGTGGATCATCGGCATCATCCCCGACGCGGGCAACGCCGTGGACGAGCTCGACGAGTCCAACGCGCTCTACCAGCGCGTGACCCTCGGCGGCAGCACCACCAAGCCCCCGGTCACGACGACCACGAAGGCGCCCGAGCCGAAGCCCGCGAACCCCATCACGGTGGACGGGCCCAACCTCGTGGCCGCGCGCCTCGCCACGGACCCCGCCGCGCCTCGCGCGAGCCAGCTCGTGACGGTGGCCGGAACGGTGGAGAACCGCGGCGGCGCCGCCGCAGGGCCCTTCACGGTGCGCCTCCTCTTCGCGGGCCTGCCCATCGGCGAGCAGCAGGTGGCCTCCCTCGCGCCCGGCGCGAGCGTGGTCGTGAGCGGCCTCATCGAGGGCCTCCCTGCCGCAGGCGGAGCGCTCCGCCTCGAGGTGGACGCGGCGGGTGCCGTCGCGGAAGCCACGGAGACGGACAACATCCTTGAGCAGACGCTCAAGCCCGAGGCGCCCGCGCAGCCCACCCTGCAGGGAACCCCCACGAACAACACGCCCGCTGCGGGCCTCGTCGGGGCTCTCGCGGCGCTCGCGCTCGCGGGCCTTCTCCTCGTGGGCCGGCGGCGCTGAGCCTCATCGCCATTCGCCTTGCGTCAGGGGCTTGATGAGCCCCCGGCGTTCGCGGATGCGCAGGTCGTTGAGGATGTCCGCCGTGTCCTCCGACTCGTCGTGGGTGTGGAGCTCGCCCTCCACCTCGTCGGGGATGCGGTCGCCCGTGGTGATGAGGACGAACTCGGCGCCGTCATGGTCGAGGAACTCGGGTCGGAGCGGCAGCCAGCGGCGGTCGCCGAATCTCTCCAGGAGCTCCTGGGGGAGCTGCGCGCGCCCTTCGGGTTCGAGCCCGACGCCCTCCGGGGATCCGACGGTGGGGTTCTTCACGCTGATGAGGTAGCTTGCCTCCTTCTCGATGTGGAAGGCCTCCTGCACGGTCCCCGGCTCGTTCGGAAGCTCCAGCGCGTAGACGAGGTCGGTGTGGTCGCCGTAGTCCACGAGGGCGTAGACGCCCTCGCCCGCGGGGCGGCCCGCCGAGCGGTCGGACCGGCTGAGCCCCAAGGGCTCCGTGAGCTCCACGGGGTCGTCTACGATGCGCTCCACGAAGCCCCAGTAGCGGCTCCCCGGCTTCTCCGCGTCCGGGAGCTTCTTGTGCCCGATCACGAGGTTGCGGACGCGGTCGCCCCCCGCGGGCTTCAGCACCATGAAGAAGCGCTGCACGTCGGCCACGCTCGAGGCCTCTGCCGTCCCCTCCGCCGGTCGGTACACGAAGTAGATGTCGCCCTGCTCCAGGATGTCTGCCATGGTGATCCTACCGGGGCCCGGAGCGGCGCTGCTAAGGGGTTGCGGCCCGCTCCTCAATGCGCGCGCGGGAGCGGGGAACGCTCAGGCGAAGGAGGGCCTGAACCCGCCCCCGAAGGGATCCCCGAGGCCCTGCAGGCCCGCAAGGGGCGCGTTTTTCGCGAGGATGAGAACACGGAAACGGTCCCCCATGGCGGTGGGCAGGAGGAGGTTCTTCACGCCGAGGGCGCTCTGCATGTCGCCGCGCACCGCGGCCTCCTGCCCGAGGTCCAGGAGGCCGAGGGCGGCAAGGAAGCGGCCCTGCGTGGTGTAGGCCACCTCGAAGCCGGCGGCGCGCGCGGCGCGGGCGACGGAGGTGAAGTCCACGTCCGCCGTGAGATCCTGCTCGCCGGGGGAGGCGAGGATGTCGTCCACCACCTGGTGCTCGCGGTAGGCCACGAGGGTGCCGCGGTGGTGGTTGCGGCCGTACACCTCCTGCGCACTCCCGCCGTAGTCCACGAGGATGGCGTAGCCGCGCTCCATGAGCTTGCCGAGACCCACCACCCACTCGAGGGCCTTCAGGTTGATTTCCGCCTGTTGTCCCCGCGCGAGCGTCACCTCGGCCTGCTTCAGGTAGTCCGCAAGGAGCGGGGTGGTGGGAGGGAGCGCCACCTCGCGGAGGCGGCCCGACTCGTCCACGGTGACGTGGAGCTCTTTGAGGCCCTCGGCGGTCTGCACGACGCGGTGCACGGGGAAGGCGTCGAGCAGCTCGTTCGCAAACAGGACGCCCGAGAACCCGTAGGGGAAATACCGCGCGAGGTCGTCGGCGTGCTTTGCCTCGGGAACCGCCGCCGCTTGTCGCGCGCGGAGGCCGGGGCTCCGCTCGAGGAACACGTACTTGAGGGCCCGCGCAAGGGCCTCGTCCGTCTCGTCCACGCGGTCGAGGAAGGCATGCGCGAAGGCGCCGGTGCCGCCCCCTGCCTCCACCATGGGGAAGGCGCGGGGCTCGCCGAGCCGCCGCCACATCTCGCCCACCTGGGTCGCGATGCACCACGCGTACAGGGGGAAGCTCGCGGCGGTGTAGAAGTCGCCCTCGGGCCCGATGCGGGGTCCCTTCGCGTAGTACCCGTGCTCGGGGTCGTAGAGGGCCGTCTCCATGAAGTCGCGGAAGCTCATGGGGCCGCGGGCGGCGATGAAGCGCGTGAGCCGCGCTTCGAGGGGGGTGGGGGAGGCCACGGCGCCCGAAAGGCGCCGTGGAATAAATGTGTGCTTACGAGCGGGCCTTTTCCCACACGCGGAAGCGGGTGAGGCGGTGCGCCACGCGGGTGACGTGCTCGTACTTCGCGGCCTCGGAGCGGTGCACCTCGTCCACGATGGCGGCGAGGTCCTTCGCGAGGCGGTACACGTGGCGGGGGCGGCCGGGGCCGGCGCGCTTCTCGATGCGGGAGCGGATCCAGCCCTTCTCCTCCAGGCTGCGGAGGGCCGCAGACACGTGGGGCTGGCGGAGGCCGGTGGCGGCCTCCAGGTCCTTGGAGGTGGCCTCCTCGACGGAGCCGAGGACGGCAAGGCACGCCGCGGGGTGCGTGCCGAGGGAGAGTTCGCGGAGGAGCGCGATGGCGTCGGGGTGGGGCTGCGGGATAGCGGGCATGGACGACCCTGGTGCCAGGGAGGGAAAGAGTGGTTGCGGGGTTATACAACTTTCTACGTTCGCCGATTGTGCGGCGAAGTGGCAAACGGCACCTGCCGAACGGCAGAGCTTGCTTCCCCCTCGGGACTCTTCCAAGATATACACTCCCGGGGTGGCGGAACGCGCCAGGCCCCGCCTGCCCGCTTCCGGACGGGGGCGCGCCCCCCATGTCCAACCCTGGACGCAATCGCACAAACTCCGCCGCACACCAGGCAGGCAGCCCACTTCCTCCGTTTCCTGTGGAGGGCTCCGGGGTCCCAAAGTCTTAAATCGGGGGCCTTGAATGAGGGGTGGGTCCAAGCAATGCGGGCGCGCCTCATCCTTGAAGACGGAACCGTTGTCGAAGGCCGTGGTTTCGGCGCTTCCGCCACCCGCTTCGGCGAGCTTGTTTTCAACACCGGCATGTCCGGGTACCAGGAGGCCCTCACCGACCCCTCCTACGCGGGCCAGATCCTGATGCTCACGTACCCCCTCGTGGGCAACTACGGCATCAGCCCCGAGTACTACGAATCCCCCAAGGTCCAGACCTGGGGCCTCGTCGTGAAGGAAGCCGCCAAGCACCCGAGCCACCGCAGCTCGAGGATGACCCTCAGCGACTTCCTCCTCGAGCACAACGTGCCCGGCATCGAGGGCGTCGACACCCGCGCCCTCACCGTGAAGACCCGCACCCGCGGCGTCATGAAGGCCGCCATCACCACCGAGGACGGCCTCACCACGGAGGAGATCCTCCGCCGCGTGCGCGAGATGCCCCCGCCCGACAAGGAGAACCTCGTCGCCCAGGTGAGCGTCCAGGACATCACCCCCATCAAGGGCCAGGGAGAGGGCCGCGTCGCCCTCATCGACACGGGCGTGAAGGAGAACATCGTCCGCAACCTCCAGCGCCGCTTCGGCACCGTGTACAAGGTGCCCTGGAACGCCACGGCGAGCGCCGTGGAGGACCTCCGCATCGACGGCATCTTCATGTCGAACGGCCCCGGCGACCCGAGCCACCCCGACATCCTCCGCTACACCGTCCCCATGCTGCGGGACCTCATGGAGAAGTACCCGACGCAGGGCATCTGCCTCGGTCACCAGCTCCTCGCCATCGCCTACGGGCTCAAGACCTACAAGCTCAAGTTCGGCCACCGCGGCGCGAACCAACCCGTGAAGAACCTCGAGACGGGCCGCGTCTACATCACGAGCCAGAACCACGGCTTCGCGGTGGACCCCGCGAGCTGCCCCGAGGACGTCATCATCACCGAGGTGAACGCCAACGACGGCACCGTGGAGGGCCTGCGCCACCGCAAGCTCCCCGTCCTGTCGAGCCAGTACCACCCCGAGGCCTGCCCCGGGCCCCTCGACACAGAGTTCCTCTTCGACCGCTACAAGAAGTGGCTCGACAAGGGCGGCGGCAACGCCCCCACCGAGTCCGCCGACGCGGGCTTCCGGGCCGTGAAGGCGGTCTGACCGCCGCCGTTGCTGCCTGAAGGGTTATCCGCAAGCGACGCGCATCCCCCTCCATGAAGCGCATCCCCGGCGCCGGTCCCACCGACGAGGAGCTGCTCCAGCTCATCGAGGAAGCGGAGGCGGCCGAGGCGCTGCTGAACGAGCTGGAGGGGGCCCCCGAAGGTGAGGAGGACGAGAATCCGCCGGTGGAGGGCGACCCCTGCCC
>DATMKA010000231.1:0-9138 GCA_035553595.1 Thermoplasmatota archaeon
GACATGGGCTACACCATGTACACGGGCCCGGAGTGCGAGTTCTTCCTCTTCAAGCTCGACGCCGAGGGCCGCCCCACCGCGATCCCCCAGGACCGCGCCGGCTACTTCGACATGGGCGTCTCCGACTTCGGCGAGCAGGTCCGCAAGGAGACCGTGCTCTACCTCGAGCACATGGGCTTCAACATCGAGGCCTCCCACCACGAGGTCGCGCCCGGCCAGCACGAGATCGACTTCAACTACGGCGAGGCCATGGTCAGCGCCGACCGCATCCTCACGCTCAAGTGGGTCACGAAGGTCGTCGCCCGCCAGCACGGCCTCCACGCCTCCTTCATGCCGAAGCCCATCTACGGCCTCGCCGGCAGCGGCATGCACGTGCACCAGTCCCTCTGGAAGGACGGCAAGAACTCGTTCTACGACGAGAACGGCCGCTTCCAGCTCTCCGAGACCGCCTTCCACTACCTCGGCGGCCTCCTCTCGTACGTGCCCGAGATCACGGCCGTCCTCAACTCGACCGTGAACTCGTACAAGCGCCTCGTGCCCGGCTACGAGGCCCCGTGCTACATCGCGTGGGCGAACCGCAACCGCAGCGCGCTCATCCGCGTCCCCGCCGCGCGCGGCAAGGGCACGCGCCTCGAGCTCCGCTGCCCCGACCCCAGCGGCAACCCCTACCTCCAGACGGCGGCCATGCTCATGGCCGGCCTCCGCGGCGTGTCCGAGAACCTCACGCCCCCCGAGCCCGTGGAAGTGGACATCTACCACATGGACCTCGCCACCCGCCGCCGCAACGGCATCGCCGACCTGCCCGGCAGCCTCCAGGACGCCCTCCGCATCCTCGAGGACAGCAAGCTCGCCCGCGAAGTTCTCGGTGAGCACATCTTCGAGCAGTTCCTCCACGTGAAGGGCGAAGAGTGGGACCAGTACCGCCTCAACGTCCACACCTGGGAGCTCAACACCTACCTCGCGAACTACTAAGGGGCAACCCTTCCGGCCCCTCGCGGGCCGGTCCCTCTTCTTTTTTCTTCATCGGGTGTCCGAGCGGAGCGGCCGCGCCGTGCTCACAGGTTTCTCGATGGTCGGGAAGCATCCGCCCAAGGCCGCAGGCGCGAGGTTTTGCACCGTCGCGTCGAAAACCCTATGATCGCCATGCGTCCCGTCTGCATCCTTGGTGTCCTGAGCCTCGCCCTTCTCCTCACGGTTCCCGTCGGGCTCGCCGCCACATGGCTGGACCCGGGCGACCTCCTGGACTCCGACTCCTTCTTCTCCTCGGGAAGGCGGGACCGGGACCGCGACGACGATGACGACCGGCGCAGCCGCAGCAGCGACCGGGACACGGTGCGCGTGGAGCTGAGCGACGGCCGCATCGTGCGCGTGGACGAGGAGGCCTACGACTTCCTGCGCCGCCTCCACGGCGACGACCTCAGCGACGAGGACATCTTGGCGGTGGCGAACGTGCGCCAGTGCGAGCTTGAGCGTGACGGCGAAGTCGTGAGCCGCGACTGCGACCGCGTCCGGCGTGCCGAGCGGCAGGCCCTCCGGGCTCACGCCCGCGCAATGCGCGGGGACAACGATGATGATGACGACGATGACGACCGGCGCCGCCTCATCCGCAACTTCGACCGCGACAGGGACGGGGACCTCGTGCGCCTCGGCTCCGCTTCTTCCGGCCTGTGGGACCGCTCCCTCCGCCTCGGCCTCTAAGCCTTAGGTCGAGGGCGTGAGCCGCCGGTCAATCTCTCCAAGGAGCAGCGGGAGTGCGCCCGCGCTCTTGGCGAACACGAAGAGGCCGCCGCGGGCCTCCACGCGGGCGTCCAGCTCGGTTTCGCCCGTTTCGCTCTCCAGGATGCTGACCACGAGGTCGTCCTTGCCGCGCATGAGGCGGGCCGTGTGGACGCCCCGCAGCTCTCCCGCCTCGGGCGCTTCCGCCGTCAGGGCAAAGCCGGGGGTTTCCCGGAGGGCCTCCCGGGCCGCTTCCCACACGCGCTCCAGGGGTGCGGCGTAGTAGCGTGTCCGCAGGCGGGGGTCGGGGTGGTCCCGGTGGGTCGCCGCGTGGCTGGACATGGCCGCCCCTAAGGGGACCCTGGCAATAAACGTGTCCTTGCCGAACCCTTTTTGGGGCAGGGCACCGATGCGAGGGCATCATGGTGGGTGCCTCCTCCGACCCCCGCTCGACCCTGCGGGCGGTCTTCATCGACGTCGATGATACGCTGTACGATTTCGCGGCGAGCGTCACCGCGAGCATGGCCCACGTCCGGGAGCGCTACCGCGACTCCCTCGGCCACGTCTCCGTCGCGGATCTGGAGACCCTCTACAACGAGACGAGCAACAGCGCCACCAAGGAGGAGAAGCTCGCGCTGCTCGCGCAGTCGCCCTGGAAGTACCGCCGCTTCCTGTGGGAGGGCGTCCTCGAGCGCCTGGAGGCGCGCGGCACCCCGCCCAAGAACCCGCCGCGGGATCTCGCGGGCGGCATCGCCGAGGCCTTCGCCACCTTCCGCTTCAGCACCCTCAGGGAGTACGCCTACCCGGGCGCCCTGGAGGCGCTCACGGCGGCTTCCCTCCGCTACCGCGTGGGAATCATCACGAACGGGCCGCCCCAGCTGCAGCGAGCGAAAATCCACGCCCTCGGCATCCACACCCTCGTTGAGCCGCACCTCGTGTTCGTGAGCGGCGAGTTCGGCGAGGACAAGCCCTCGCCCAACCTGTTCCATGCCGCCGCGAAAGCCGCGGACGTCGAGCCCCACCACTGCGCGATGGTGGGCGACAACCTGGAGTGCGACATCGGCTCCCGCGCCGTCGGGATGTACACGATCCTCTTCCACACGAAGCCCCACGAGCCCGCCATCCTCGACTGCAAGCACCCGCCGCACCATGTGGCGCGGTCGTGGCGCGAGGTCAGGGAGCATTTGGATTTCTAACGGCCGCAGCTACCCCTTGGAGTAGGCTCGTTGGAAGGCGCGGATGTCCTCGAGATCATCGTCGTCGAACCACGTCGGGTAGGCTAGTTTTCCAGTGAACCGCCCCAGCCGGGAGTCCATCCAGTCGGTGTGGACGTACATCACCGACTCTTCGCTGGTGCTGTGACACCGGCTATCCGGGTCCTCGCGAGGCGTGACCATCGGGATGCCACAATTCACGAGCCCGAAAGCGTGACCAAGCTCGTGGAGCAGAACCTTAGTCTCCCTCAGTTCGGGGTAAGGATAAATCTGGTGCGGTGGGACGACGTCGTCCTCGGTGTGATTGAAGGTATCAGGCCAGAGGGCGAGCCATCCGTCCCCTTCCAGCCCTGCAGCGGGCCTGCCATCAACGGACCCTTCACCATCGAGGTATAGGACGTGGAGGTATGCCGTTCCCTCGAGGCCGTAGGTCCCGGGCGCGACCGGGAAATCCCTTGTCCGGCGGTCCAAGTCGTGTACCTCGTCCACGGTCCACTGCCTTGCGCGGTCCGGAACCACATCCCTGATTACCGCCGGTTCGAGGAGCGTCACCCGCTCCTTTTGGGCGACTTCCAGGAGCGCCCGGCGGATGTTCTCCAGGCTTTCGCGCCCTGGTGCCTTCCCCTCCACGTAATCGATCTCGACTGTGACGTTGGGGAAGCGGTCAGTAAGCAGAAGGGCGGTTTGGAGTGTCTCGAACGTGGATGGTATCCGGGGCTGGCGGTCCACGGTTCCCTCGGAAAGACATCCGCTGAGGATGATGAACACGCCCAACAGCGGTGCAACGGCCTTCATGGTGGTATCACCCGCGGAAGGAGATTGGAAATAGATAACATCGTAGGGCGGGCGGGGGTCCCGCCCGGGCCCTCAACGCTGGGGGAAGTTCCTCCTCGAAGGGGGTCAAGCCTTCAGTGTCCTTCGAGGAGGCTCCTCGCTTCACTTTCAGGCGTGCCCGCCGAGGTCGGCAAGGCCACTTGAGCGCCCAGGGTTACATGCAACGGCACAGATCGGGTCGAGGTCGGGGGCACCGAGGGGCGGGAGGTCGCCGCCAGCAAAGAGACCACTCAGGTCTGGGAGGCCGTGGGGGCTTGGGACCTTGGGCGTTTCAGCCGGAGGCCCGGAGGGAGGTTCCCCCGTTCCGGGGAGGCCGGTCTCCCTCACGCAGATAATGTCCTTGACCTTGATGGTGCATTGGGGGTCGTTGGGTTCCTCAGGCGGCGGGTCATGCTGCCGACAGCTGCACTCGCACTGGTAGGTCGTGTGCTCGTCGTTGTCGAAGGGATTGAGCCAGTTGTGGTCGTCCTCGCATTTCTGCGTGGTGGCTTTACACTTGCAGTGCTTGGTGGTTTCCGGCGGGCAGTCCGTATCGCAATCCATGTAGCTGCAGTGCTCCCGCTCGCCGCAGACGATGCCGTCGCCAGCAGAGATGAGGGAGAGGCCCGCTGAAGGGGATTCCGTGAACAGCGCGGCAAGGGTCAGGAAGGGGTTGGACTCCCCGGGCGGAGTCGCCGCGCCCTCCACGCTTTCCACTGCTTGGGGGGCTGCGGCGTCCCGTGCGAGGGCAGGGGTGGTTGCGAGGAGCAAGAGGGCGGCCAGGGCGATTGAGCCGAGGCGAGGTCCCATGGTCGGTTTGGGTTCAGTCATTGGGTTCGACTCCTGTTGGTGGGTTGTTCTCTCAGTGGGTGTGGTTCTTGGGGACGGCGGTGTGGTTACCGCCGTCGATCATCGTGAATTGCAGCGTGGCCGTCTTGCCTTCAAGGTGGTAAGCGCCAAGGGACGGGTACCTCTCGAGCGTCCAGTGGTCGGGGGCCTCCTCGCGGACGACGTAGTACCCGACGCCGTAGGCCCGCCCGGGGGCCTGGCAGTTGTTGTGGGCGAGGAAGGCGCCTTTGGGCGCGAGAAGCTGGAACACCGCGTGCGTGTCGCCGAGGGAGAGCCGCCCCTCGACCTCGAGGCCGTCCGCGCGGAGGACTGGAGCGCGCAGAGTCCCATCGAAGGCGAAGGCGTAGGTCACCTCGGTGTCGCTTGCCGCGAGGACCTTGACTGGGATCAGCCGGAGGAAGTACACGGTCTCTCCCGCCGTGAGGTTGGGGCGGAGCGTCCGGTCCGCCTCCTCGCGCGATAGGGTTGCCTCGCGGGGGAGCCGATAGGTCCGCTGGACGGTCTCGAGGCCCACGGAGGTGGGGCCGAAGGTGTGGTTAGTAAGGGTGATGGTTGCGTTCGCCGGAGCGTGGAGCACGAAGTCCATCAAAGGGGCCCACATGGGGCTGGGGTCCTCGAGCTCGCTGCTGGATCCCCACAGGTAGGGTCCGGTCTCGTTCTCGGGGTTGATCGCATCGATGAGGCCCACCTCTCCGGGCCACGAGCTTCCCAGAAGGGTCCCGTTCTCGGCGAAGACGCGGAGGTGAAGCTCGCGGCGGTGGCCATGAGGCTCTGGCCCGCTGAGGGCGGTGGCTGGCG
Organism: Thermoplasmatota archaeon; assembly: GCA_035553595.1. Classification (GTDB taxonomy): domain Archaea; phylum Thermoplasmatota; class SW-10-69-26; order JACQPN01; family JAJPHT01; genus DATMKA01. The sequence goes on from DATMKA010000231.1 coordinate 5,391, forward strand.
CGGCCGCGAGGGGATCGGGGGTCGCGGGGATCGCCGCTTGGATCACGCCGACCCAGAGAGCAGCGCCCAGTATCAGGGCAGCGAAGAGGCCAGTCAGGACGGCCCGGAGAGAGGGTTTAGCGGTCATGTGCTTCTGAGCGGAGGTGGGAATCGGAAGCCATGCCTTCTTCCCCATTTGCCTCGTCCGGGCTCCGTTGGTAGCCCCGCTCAGGCAAGCCCCCACACCCACAGGGTCACCGGCATCAGGATCACGCCCATCAGGTGGCTCCTGCGGACGCCGTGGAGGATCGGGAGGAATCCGACCGCGGTCGCCGCTCCCGCAAGCAGCATCCCCCGAGCGCCGGTCGCCGCCACCACGAGCCCGAGCAGAAGTGCGAGGACGGCGAGGGAGAGAGCCCGTTCGGGGATGAGCGCGCTTGCCCGGGCGAGGCCGCGGGCCGCCGCCAGGCTCGCGAAGTATCCGAGGCCACCTGCGAGAAGGAGGGCCCCGGCGGCACCGATGATGAAGGCGGGCGGAGCGAAGCCGGTCCATTCGGGAAGCGGCGTGAGGGCGCGGGCGGCGACGAGGGCGCCGTTCCGTGCGCGGCCCCAGGCGGCGAAGGTCACGAGGGCGAACCCGACGGTGGCGCCCGTGGCGGCGCCGAGCACGAGGAGCGTGCGCTCGGGGCGGCCGTCCCGGTGGAAGGCAAGGGCCGCGATCCCGGCGTGGGCGCTGCTTGTTCCCGGCACGAAGCCGGCGAGGCTTCCGAAGAGGCCGCCCCAGGCGCCGGCCGCCGTGACGTCGCGCCCCTTCTCCGTGGCGGGCGCCGTCACCTGTTCCCGGGGGGTGGCAGCGGTGGGTGTGAGGGCGGTGAGGAGGCTCGGGAAGGCGAAGAGGCCGGTGAGGAGGGGGAACAGCGCGGAGGGTGGGAACCCCGTGGGGCTTTCCAAGGGGATGCGGGTGCCCCAGAGCCCGAGGAGGCCCGCGAGGAGAAACACGCCGGTGGCGACGATGATGCCGAGGGCGCGGCTCCAGGGGCCGGGCTCGAGGAGCCACTCGCCCTGCACGGACACGGTGTCTCCAGGCTTCGCGTCCTCCAGGAGGCGGGCGGCGTGAAGGGCGCGGAGACGGTGCGGGCCCATGCGCAGCAGGACGGTGCCACCTTCCACCGCCTCGACCGTTCCCGTGAGGCCACCGGTTCCGTGCCAGGCTTGGTGCGCGAGGAAGGCGCGGCGGTAGGGGATGCGGCGGCCTTCGCTGAGGAGGAGCGCGAGGATTACCGCAAGCAGGAGGTAGGGGAGAGCGTCTTGGATGAGGGCGAGGTGGGGAGCGATGAGCATCTTCATGGGGAGCGCGAGCGCGAGCGACACGGCAAGCCCCGCGAGCACGCCCGTTGCATGGAGGTCAGCGGCCTCCACGCCGCGGCCCTCGTGGAGAAGGCGGTGGCCCGGCAGCGCGCTCGCAGTCGCTTCGGGATCGGGCGCACCGAGGAAGGCGGCGGGCACGCCGGAGGAGACGGCCTGGGCGCCCGTGGAGGCGATGAGCACGATGGCGAGGTGGAGCGCGTCCACGCCTTGCGCGAGCAGGGGAGCGGCCCCGGCCACCAGGAGGAGGGCAAGGGTGTTCACGTGGATGCCGGGGATGAGGCCCGCCGCGAGGCCTGCTGCCGTGCCCGCGAGGGCGGCTGCGAGCAGGCCGAGGAAGAGCGCGCCGGTCTCCATGGGGCGGCATCCCCCGAGGTGGTCATGGGTTCTCTCCCGGGATCACGAGAGGTGAAGGCTTATGGGTCCTGCCGCCGTGCCCGGTGGCATGGCCAACCGCGTCTACGAAGTCCCCTCCAAGGAGAAGGCGAACCTCGACAAGTACCTCGCCACGGACCCCATCTCGCGCCTCAGCATCACGGTGAAGGACGCGAAGAGCTACGGCGTGGAGAAGGGCGGCACCCTGCTCCTGTTCCTCGAGGGCGATGAGGCGGTCCTCAAGCAGACCCAGGCGGACCTTGAGAAGCTGGGCGCGGTCGTCGACCCCAAGGCGGACGAGCACTTCAAGCAGCTCAAGGATGAGGAGGACGAGGCCGCGGGTGGCGTGGGGTTCATCTTCGGCTGAGGCGTGAGCCTCTGCCGGAGGCGCGACGAGCTTGTTCGTTGCTGGTCTTCGGCTGAGGCGTGAGCCTCTGCGGAGAATCCGCCGGCTTGCTCGTTGTTGGGTTTCGGCTGAGCCGCTGTCGCACGGGCTCTACGAGTGTTGATCCAGATCAACCAATATCCGGCCAGAGGGCGTTGCGGCCATGACTGGTGGCAGTGCTACGCCCGGGAAAGTCCCGCTTCGCACAATCCTTGTCCTGTCCCTGTTCGTTATGGCAACCCTCGTCGCTCCCATGGGTGGGGCGGCCACGACGCAGATCCGGGAGCTCTCGAACGCGACGGCGAACGAGAGCGTGTGGATGAAGGCCTTCGACGCGCCCGCCGCGGCGGTGGGCGACTTCGATGGCGATGGCCATGCCGAGATCGTGGCCCACAATGACAACCAGTACGTGTACGTGCTCTCCACGAAGGAGGCCCGCGTGCTCGCCGAGTTCAAGCCCCCCTACCCCTCGGGCTGGGGCGCGCGCCCGCTCAACGACCCCGCCGTGGCCGACGTGGACAACGACGGCCGCCTCGAGATTGTCGTCGCGACGAGCGCCGCCTACGTGTGCGTCTACGAGTACGATCCTTCCCAGAGCACCGCCACCTCCTTCAAGTTCCTTCAGGTGTGGTGCAAGCGCATGGACACCTACGATCCCACGGAGGCCGGTGCCGACGCGGGCGTCTGGGTGGAGGACGTGACGGGCGACGGCAAGGCCGAGATCTTCTCCCAGACGGAGGAGCAGGGCCTCTTCTGCTTCAATTATGACGGCACCGTGCGCTGGTCCACGAGCGACTGGGGCGGCAACGCTGGCCCCACGGTCGCTGACCTCAACGGGGACGGCAAGAAGGAGGCCGTGTTCTTCGGCGACGGCGGCGAGGTGAAGGCCTTCGACGCGGCCACGGGTGTTGCGAAGTGGACCTTCTACTCCAACAAGCACGTGTGGCCCGCCTCCATTCCCGTCTCGGGTGCCGTGGGCGACCTGGAGACGGACGGGAAGAAGGAGATCGTGTTCATCGCGCGGCAGGCGACCCACACGGACGACTACCGCAAGAACCACTTCATGCTCTTCGTGCTCAACCACGACGGCACCCTTCGCTGGAAGGCGCAACCCACCTGGGGCAACCCCCTCAGCTACACCCACCCCATCATCCATGACGTGGACGGTGACGGCAAGAAGGAGATCATCGCCGAGGACTGGAACACCATCGGCCACAAGCCGGGCGCCTGGGAGAAGCTCGGGCCCGCCAACGTGTTCGCCTACAACGCGGACGGCACGCTCCGCTGGCGCACCACCTTCGACGCCTCCTGGTCCAACGATGACCTCGCGCTTGCCGACGTGGACGGCGACGGCCACCAGGACGTCCTCGCCATCGGCTTTGCCGGCGGCACCGAGGGCGTGTGGTACCTCGACGCCCGCAACGGCGTCCAGAAGCAGCACATCCCCATCTACGGGTGGACGCCCCTTCGCGGTGTGATCGCGGGCGACTTCGACAAGTCCGGCGACACGGAGTTCGCGGTCCCGGTCCACAAGACCGACAAGGGCGGCGGCTACGTGTTCTTCGACACGGGCGTTGCCTGCAACATCGCCTTTGGTGGCTGGCAGAACCCCACGCCCTGCAGCCCCCGCACGGGCTCCAGTTC
>DATMKA010000232.1:0-11893 GCA_035553595.1 Thermoplasmatota archaeon
GCATAAAGGCGCAGAGCTTGCAGCAGGGAAGGGACTGGAAAAGAGAGGCGCCGCCCGGGGACGGGCGAGCGCGGGTCGGGGCGTTTGGGCTCCGGTTGGCGAGCTCAGGCGATGGCCTTGGTTCTCGTACCGGCCTGGCCCTTCTTCCCCTGGAACTTGGAGGCGTCGAGGTCCAGGTCGAAGTCCTTCTCCTTCGCATTCGCGACATCGAAGGTCTCCCCAATGTCGAGCTTCAACTCAACCTTGGTGTCCTGTTTGCTCTTTTTCTTGAGCTTTCGATCGCTCATGATGAGAATTCCTTGAACTTGGGAGGCCATAAACCTTGCCACCCCTCCGCAAGGTGCCCTGAAAAACCGGCGGAAATCCGGCAAAAGGCACCCGGATTTGAGTACCCGGTTCGGGAAATGGGCCACAAAAGGGAACAACCCCTTGTCTTGGGCCACGCCCAGGGGAGTTACCCCCGAACCCCATCAGATAGTGGGCTCGGGGTTGTAGGGGTCGGGGAGGTGGATGCGCTCGTAGCCGCCGTCCTCGGTGAGGATGCTCATCTCGGACCAGTCGATGCTGCCCATCTCGTAGTCCTCGAGGAGCTGCACGCGGGCCTTCGCGCGCGTGTTCTGCGGCGGCTGGAGGATGGCAGACTTCACGTCCTCCTCGGAAAGCATCGTGTCGAGCTTCTTCTCGTGCACGAGGCGGTGGTAGATGCCGCGCAGCTCGTTGAGCTCGCTGTACTGCTTTGCGGCAGCAAGCTCCACGTTCTCGTCGCGGCCCTTGAGGTCGATCATCTTCTCCACCTCGATGAGGCGCGCCACCCACTCCACGCGGCGGCGGAGGGCCTGGATGTTGCCCGCTTCGAGCTTCTCCAGGATCTCCTCCCACATGGCGAGGGCCTGCTTCTCCTCCTGGGTCTCCACGAGGCCGGCCTGCTCCACCTTCGTGAGGTAGTAGCGCTGGATTTCCATGGGCGTCACCCAGCGCCCGTCGGTGAGCTCCATCTTCCACTGCTCAGGCGCCACCTGCTCCACCATGTGCCACATATCGCGGAGGGGCTCGCGGAGCTGGGGCGCATCGTCGAGGTAGCCCCGCTCCATGGCCTGGAGGACGCCCGCGGTGCTGAAGGCGCGGAGGTAGATGGGGATCTCGCCCATGAGGGCGTCCCCGATGATGACGTGGAGGCGGCGCCAGCGCGTGGGGTCCGCGTGGGGCTCGTCGCGGGTGTGGAGGATGCCCGTGTTGCTGAGGTTGCCGCCGCTCACGAGCTCCGACGTCAGGTACGCGCAGGGGGAGAGCACGTAGCGGCGGTCGATGAAATCGCCCGCGCCGCAGAACACGATGCGCGTCACGAGGTGCGCCACGAAGTTCTTGAGGTACATCGCGGGGAAGTCGATGTTGCGGGGGACGCAGTAGTTCTCGTGGCTGCCGTAGCTCACGCCGTCCGGGTCCGTGTTGTTCTTGTACGCGTTGATCTTGACGCTGTGGAACTCCTCGAGCTTGAGGCGTGCAAGGTCGACGATGCGCTCGCCCGCCTTCTCGTACCGCAGCATGTCGAAGGGCGTGAGCGTTTCGGGGGTGCTGATCTCGAGGTGGCCCACGTCGAAGTAGGCGCGGCTCCCGTTCTTGAGCCACTCCCCCTGGGCCGCGAACTGGCTCTTGCGGAGCACCTCCAGGGCGAGGCGGTGGGGGTCGATGCCGCGGGGGTTCATCTGGTGGCTGAAGAGCGTGTACTCGTGCTCGGATCCCATGACCATGGGCTTCATTGGGACACCTCCCGGGCGGGGCGGCGGCGCCGCCTCGGGGCGGGGGCTTCGGCAAGGACAAGCTGCATGTCGAGGAAAGGCTTCACGAGGGGGCTCTCCACGGCGAGGGCGTAGAACTGGCTCGCGCCCACCTTCCGCGTCTTTCGCAGGATGCCCTGTTTCAGGAAGCGGGACACCACCTTGTAGGTGGCGGGGCGGGAGACGCCGGAGTGCCGCGCGAGGTCGGTGATCGTGTAGTCGAACTCCTGGTGCGCCGAGAGGAACTCGAGAACGCGCACCTCGGGGTGATCACCGAGCACCGACGTCAACATCGTTTACACCCTTGTCAATGCTTTGTCCCGATGGGTCTTGAACCCTCCGGCTCCCGGGCGTATCGGAAGCCTCAAGGATCAGGGAAGGAACCCGGGCCTCAGAGCGCAAGGAGCGGCCGCCCGAGGAGGGCGTGCACGTACAGGAAGAGGACTGCAACGGCATAGACCACGGCGGCCACCATCACGACCCGCTCCGCGTGGCGTGCCCGCCCCGCGACGGCAAGCCCGAGAAGAGGCAGCACCTGCAGGCCGTGAAGGCCCAGGAAGTGCGCGGCACGCAGGTCGCCATGCTCCGTGCTCCAGGTGAGGAACGGGAGCCCCGCCCCGCCATCCTCGCCGCCCACGGTGTGACCCTGGTTCGCCACCATCTGGCCACCGGCGGCGCTGCCGATGAGCATGACGAGGAGCCCGAGGCGGATGCCCCACCGGACGGGCTTCGCGACGGGGACGGGCTTCAGGTAGAGGACGAGAAGCGCGATGGCGGCGGCGGTGGCCGCCATGATGAGGATGCCCATCACCTGAAAGAGGACGGCGTCGAGAGGCGTGGCGATGTTGAAGTGGCTCGTGGTACCGCGGGCGGCCTGGGCCACGATGATGGCCATCTCGCCCACCATTGTCCAGACGCTGGTCTGGCGGATGAAGCCCTTCGTGCGGCTTGCAGCGAGCGGGAGGAGGAGAGCGGCGATGGTGATGAGATAGATGCCGATGCTCAGGGTGAACTTGGTGGGCTTCACCCACGGATCCACGCCCAGGATGGTGCGCCCATCGAAGGGAGCAAGCGCCAGAAAGAGGGGGGCAAGGACGAGGTGGCCGACGCCGGCCCAGAAGAGGAGCGGTTCCTGCCGGCGGACGGCCTCGACGGCGCCCCGGAGGGTGAGAGGCGCGGCTGGAGCGGTGCGGGTGGCAAGGACGGAGGCCATGATCCTCCCCATGTCCCGCGCGCTATATTCCGGTTGCTAAGCTTTGGGGGACAAAGCGGAGCAGGGGCTGGGGCGTTCAGGAGATAGAGAAAAAGAAGCGGCCCGGCGCGGGGCCGGGCAGGGGCGGACCGGAGCCCGCCGGGCTTACATCACTTCAACGCCCTCAGCAGCGGCGAACCTCGCACGCTCCCGCTGGCGCTTGTGGTACACGCTGCTCTCGACGAGGGCGTGTTCCTTGGACTCCTCTTCGGCGGCCTTGCGGAGGTCCTCGATGCTGATGCCTTCCGCGTTGCGCTCCTTGCTGCCCTTGGGGTACTTGAGGACGCGCTTCACGTAGTTCTTCTTGGCCGTCGTGATGATGCTCTCGATGAGGGCGCCGCTCACGATGTCCTTGCGCTTGATGGTCTTCACGGACTCCTTGGCCTCGGGGTCGAGCTTGAACTCCACCCACTTGTTGTCACCGTAGAGCTCCTCCACGAGCTGCTCCTTGAGCGAGTCGAGGGCCTTCTGGCGGTCGCCGCCGTGCTCCTTCACGTAGGATTCGGAGAGGGGCAGGTCGGGCGTGAGGTAGATGTTGATGATGTGCCGCGCCGCGTTCTTGTCGGGGCGGGGAATCTCGATGACCTCGTCGAACCTCCCGGGGCGGAGGAGGGCGGGGTCGATCATGTCGGGGCGGTTCGTCGCGCCGAGGATGTAGACGTCCTTCAGGGCGTCGATGCCGTCCATCTCGCTCAGGATCTGGGCGATGATGTTCTTCTGGACGCCGGCGGAGTCCTGGACGCCACGGGTGGTGCCGAGGGCGTCGAACTCGTCGAAGAAGATGATGGAGGGGGCGTTCTCGCGGGCCTTGCGGAAGAGCGCCTTGATCATGTTCTCGGACTCGCCGACCCACTTGCTGAGGATGTCGGCCACCTTGACGTTGAAGAACGTCATGTTGTTCTCGGTGGCGACGGCCTTGCCGATGAGGGTCTTGCCAGTGCCCGGGGGACCGTACAGGAGGACGCCCTTGGGCGCCTTCAGGCGGATCTTGGTGAAGAGCTCGGGCTCCTTGTACGGGAGCTCCACCACGTCGCGGATGCGGTCGATGGTCTCGTCGAGGCCACCGATCTGGCTGTAGCGGACGTTGGGGGTCTCACCGAGGAAGAGGTCGCGGATCTCGCTCGAGGGGCGGACTTCGAGAATCTCGTGGCTCGGCGGGAGCAGCGTGAGCTCGTACCCGATCTTGATCTCGTCGCTCATGGCGGGGTCCATGTCGATGACCTTGCGGTCGCCCATGTCGCCCACGGTGATGACGAGGCGGTCCTGGAACACGTCCACGACCTTGCCGATGACGCCCTGCTCGAACTGCTTCGAGGCGGCGATGATGGCGAAGGTCTTCGGGTGGAGCCAGACGTACTGGCCCTGCTTGAGCTCGCGCTTCTCGAGGTTCCCGGTGTTGACCTTGAGCACCTGGGAGCCGTGGGAGACGACGACCTCGCGCTGGGCGAGGTCCGCGCCGTTCATGCGCAGCACGTAGGCGCTGAGGAGAGGGGGCTCCTTGATCTGGTTGAACTTCTCCTCGTAGGCCTTGACGACCGTCTGGAGCTCCTGCACCTCCTGCTGGGAGGAGGCAAGGCGGGACCGGAGGCGGTCCATCTCGTCCTGAAGGTCATCCGATCGGTGGGTCCTCATGCGCTTCTCGGCATCCCGGTCATCCATCAACGGTCACCACTTGGTGGTAAAGTCAAGGACTAGCGTGCTAATCCCTGACGCACTATCAGTCCTAACGCTCGGCGGCCTTAAACCTTTGCCTGCACCCCGAAGGGTGACCGAGCCTCGCTTGGGGAAAACCTTCCCCCTTGGGCAGGGAAGGGGACGGTGGTAAGCATGACCCTTGCGCCATCCGGAGGGGTTGATGGCCCGCACGACCCGGCAAGCCCCTGCGCAGAGGGGGTGGACAAACCCTTAGGTAGCTCCGGGGGGTTGCCGGGCCCATGGGCGTCGACCTCGCGGACCTCACCCCCGGCACGCCGCGCCGTCTCGATGCGTTCAAGGGCCAGGCCGTGGCCATCGACGCGTACAACACCCTCTACCAGTTCCTGAGCATCATCCGCCAGCCGGATGGGACCCCCCTCATGGACAGCGAGGGCCGCGTCACGAGCCACCTGTCGGGCCTCTTCTACCGCCTCGCGAACCTCGCTGAGGCCGGCATCAAGCCCGTCTTCGTGTTCGACGGCAAGCCTAACCCCCTCAAGTTCGCCACCCTCGACGAGCGGCGGGAGCGTAAGGCGAAGGCCGAGCAGGAGCGGCAGGAGGCGGTCGCGGCAGGCGACACTGCCCGCGCGTTCTCCAAGGCGCAGCAGACCTCCAGCTTGAGCCGCGACATGGCGCAGGAGGCCAAGGACCTTCTCGACGCCTTGGGCATGCCGTGGGTGCAGGCTCCGGAAGAGGGTGAGGCCCAAGCAGCACAGATGGCCCTGTGGGGCGACGTGTGGGCCGCCGCGAGCCAGGACTACGACAGCCTCCTGTTTGGCGCGCCGCGCCTCCTCCGCAACCTCTCCGTCACCGGGAAGCGCAAGCTCCCGGGCAAGAACGTGAGCGTCGAGGTGGAGCCCCACCTGCTGGAGCTCGAGCCCTGCCTGTCGGAGCTTGAGATCACACGGGAGCAGCTCGTGGCCATCGGCATCCTCGTGGGCACTGACTACAACCCCGGCATCAAGGGCGTGGGGCCGAAGAAGGGCCTGAAGCTCGTGAAACAGCACGGGACGCTCGAGAAGGTGCTCCAGCACCTCGAGGCGGAGATCCCGAACGCCGCCGAAATCCAGCGCCTCTTCCTGGAGCCTTCGGTCACGCGGGACTACACGCTGAAGTGGGGCGCGCCCGACGCGGACGCGGTCACCCAGATCCTCGTGGCGAAGCACGGCTTCAGCAAGGACCGCGTGGAGGCGACGCTGCCCAGGTACCAGGCGCTCATCGAGGCCCGCAAGCAGCGGAGCCTCGACGCCTTCTTCTGAGGCTCACTCGCGCGACTCGGGCGGCCGGTTCGCGGCCTGTCCGGGACCGGGCTTGCCTCGTTCGCGGTCGAGGTCGGCGGGGTCGTCGCCGCGGTTCTCCGGAAGCGCGCCGCTCACCGTCATGGGGGTGCTGAGCTCGTTGGGGTTCGCGCCGCCCACGGGCGGCACCTCGGGCGAGAGGTGCGGCTTCTCGGGGTCGGCCTTGCCATAGCGTCCGCCCGCTTGCGCGTTCGCCACGGTGCCCTCTTCGGCTTTCTGGGGGTCGGTGTCCGTCATGCGGGGGGCTCTCCCGCAGGGGGGATTAAGCCCTTCTCGCCCCACGGTCGACAACGAGGCGGCCGCCCTTAACGACGGCCTGCACCACGTTTACGCCGAAGTGGTAGGGGAGGTGCACGTGGCTGGGAGCGTCGAGGACCACGAGGTCCCCCACTTTTCCCACCTCGATGGAGCCGTGGGTGGCTGCCCGGTCGACCGCTGCGGCCGCGTTGATGGTGCTCGCCGCGAGCGACTCGGCGGGCGTCATCCGCATCCCCTGGGCCGCGAGGGCCATCATGAAGGGCATGCTCTCGCAGAAGCAGTTGGGGTTGAAGTCCGTGGCGAGGGCCACGGCGCACCCCGCGTCCATGAGCGCTTGCGCGTTCGCGTAGGGCGCGCGGAGCGTGAAGGCCGTCCCCGGCAGGAGCACCGCGACGGTGCCGGCCTCGGCGAGGGCGCGAGCATCGGCAGCGTCTGCATGGAGGAGGTGGTCGGCGCTCACGGCGCGCATCCCGGCGGCAAGCTGGGAGCCGCCGCTGTGGGCAAGCTCGTCGGCGTGCACCTTCACCTTCATGCCGACGCGGCGTCCCGCTTCGAGCACGAGGCGGCTCTCCTCGGGCGTGAAGACGCCCTCCTCGCAGAAGACGTCCACGAACTCGGCGCCGCGGCCCGCTGCCTTCGGCGTGATCGTGTGGGCGACGTGCTCGGCGAAGCTGGCGGCGTCCTTGAACTCGGGCGGCACCGCGTGGGCGGGCATGAAGGTGGGAGCCACCTCGACAGGGTGGTGGTGGCGCGCTTCGCGGAGGACGTCGAGGAGCCGGAGCTCCGTGTCGAGGTCGAGCCCGTACCCGGTCTTCGCCTCCACGGTGGTGGTGCCATGGAGGAGCATCCGGTCAAGGCGCGTGAGGAGCTGCGCGAGGAGCTGCTCCTTGGAGGCCTCACGGGTCTTGCGGACGGTGTAGAGGATGCCGCCGCCCGCCTTCAGGATCTCCTGGTACGTCTTCCCTTGCAGGCGCATCTCGAACTCGTGGGCGCGGTCGCCCGCGAAGACGGGGTGCGTGTGGGGGTCCACGAAGCCGGGGACCACGGAGCGGCCCTCGGCGTCGAAGCGCGGCAGGTCGTGGTGGTCGCGCAGAAGGTCGCGGCTCCTGCCGACGGCGACGATGCGGCCGTCCCGGATGGCGACCGCTCCGTCCTTGATCACGCGGAGGTCGTTCATGGCGGCGCGGCCGCGGCGGACGCCGCCGGCGAGTGTAGCGAGTTCGCCCGCGTTGTGGAGGAGGAGGTCGCTCATCGGCGCGCCCCCAGGCCCGCCAGGAGGTGCGCGACGGTGTAGGCCGCCGCGCGCACGGTGCGCCCGTTCTCGTCGAGGGGCGGCGCGAGCTCGACGAGGTCGGCGCCAACGAGCTTGGCGCGCTTCGCGATGAACCGCACGGCCTGGAACAGCTCCGTGGTGTTGATGCCTCCAGGAGTGGGCGCGCTCACGCCGGGCCCGTGAGCCTGGTCGAGGACATCGATGTCGATGCTGAGGTAAACTCCGTCGGTGCCGTCACTTGCAAGCTCCACGGCGTGCTCGATGACTTCAAGGCCCTTTTCCTGCCACTCGGTGGCGCCCAGGAGCGTGGCACCCGCCTTGCGGGCCTTGTTCGCGTACCAACTGCTGTTGGCAAAGTCACGGATGCCGACCTCGACGAAGTTGGGTCCCGGCACGAGGCCGAGGTCGAGGAGGCGGCCGAAGCTCTGGCCCGAGTTGAGGGCGCCGTTCACCACGTCGCGCACGTCCAGGTGCGCGTCCAGGTTGATGACACCGATCTTCTGCCGGCGGCCCTCGTGGGCCTTTACCAGGGGAAAGGTGAGGGAGTGATCGCCCCCGAGCGCGAGCGGGAAGGCGCCCGCCTCGAGGACGGCGAGCGCGGCCGTCTCCACGGCCTGGTGCACCGTGTTCACGTCGCCGTAGGGGATCCGGACGTTCCCCCAATCCGCAAGGGGCACGTCCGTGTCCCCCTCGCCGAGGGTCCAGGGGCGGAGCTTCTGCAGCTCGCCACGGATGGCGTCGGGGCCCATGCGGGCGCCCGGGCGGCCGATGACGGCGCCGTCGTAGGGAATGCCGAAGAGGGCGACGCCGCCTTCGCGCTGGCCCTGGTGCAAGGTCTGCGCGAAGAGGACGTCGTTCACGTCGCCGGGGCGCATCGTCCAGGCGCCCGCCGCGGGGCTGAACACGGGGCTCGGGAGCGGCACCTTACTTCTCCTCCATCATGGGGACGCGGACGCCGCGCTCGCGCGCAATCTTCTCCGCGTGCTCGTAGCCGGCGTCCACGTGGCGCACGACGCCCATGCCGGGGTCGGTGAGGAACACGGCCTTGATCTTTTCGTCCGCAAGAGCCGACCCGTCGCACACGACGTGCATGTTGGCGTGGAGGGAGTAGCCGATGCCGACGCCGCCGCCGTGGTGGAAGCTCACCATGTCGGCGCCTGCGGCCACGTTCACCATGGCGTTGAGGATGGGCCAGTCGGCGATGGCGTCCGACCCGTCCTTCATGCCCTCCGTTTCACGGTAGGGGCTTGCGACGGAGCCGGAGTCGAGGTGGTCGCGCGTGATGCAGACGGGGCCGATCTCGCCCTTGCGGACCATCTCGTTGAACTTGAGGGCGGCCTTGTCGCGCTCGCCGTACCCGAGCCAGCACACGCGGGCGGGGAGCCCCTGGAAGGGGACGTGCTTGCCCGCGAGGGTGAGCCAGCGCTTGAGGGACTCGTCGTGGGGGAAGAGCTTGAGGACAGCCTCGTCCGTCTTGCGGATGTCCTCGGGGTTCCCGGAGAGGGCGATCCAGCGGAAGGGACCGCGCCCCTCGCAGAACTGGGGCCGGATGTAGAGGGGGACGAAGCCGCCGATCTTGAAGGCGTCGCGGACACCCGTGTGGGCGGCCACCTGGCCGCGCAGGTTGTTGCCGTAGTCGAAGGCGACGGCGCCGCGGCGCTGCATCTCCAGCATGGCCTCCACGTGCATGGCCATGCTCATCCACGCGTGCTGGCGGTACTCGGTGGGGTTGCGCTTGCGGAGGTCGGCGGCCGCCTCGAGCGTGAGGCCCGCGGGGATGTAGCCGTTGAGCTCGTCGTGGGCGCTCGTCTGGTCCGTGACAACATCGGGGATGAATCCTTCCCGCACCATGCGGGGGAGCACCTCAGCCGTGTTGCCGATGAGAGCGATGCTCAGGGGGCGGCCTTCCTTGGCGGCGGCCTGCGCGCGCGTCCAGGCGTCAGCGAGGTCGTGCGCCTTCTCCATGCAGTACCCGATCTGGATGCGGCGGTCGGCGCGGGCCTCATCCACCTCGACGCAGAGGGCGACGCCGTCGTTCATGGTGACGGCGAGGGGCTGAGCGCCACCCATGCCGCCAAGGCCGCCTGTGAGAGTGATTTTTCCCCGGAGGGAGCCGCCGAAATGTTGGCGGGCGAGCTCCGCGAAGGTTTCGTAGGTGCCCTGGATGATGCCCTGGGTGCCGATATAGGACCAGCTGCCAGCGGTCATCTGGCCGTACATGATGAGCCCACGGTCCTCCAGCTCGTCGAAGTATTCCCAGTTGGCCCACTTGCCGACGAGGTTGCTATTGGCGACAAGGACGCGAGGGGCGCGGGAGTGGGTGCGGAAGACGGCCACGGGCTTGCCGGACTGCACGAGAAGCGTCTCGTCGTTCCCGAGGCGCTCGAGCTCCCGCAGGATTGCCTCGTAGGCCTCCCAGGAGCGGGCGGCCTTCCCCTTGCCACCATAGACCACGAGGTCTTCGGGCCGCTCGGCCACCTCGGGGTCGAGGTTGTTGTTGAGCATGCGGAGCAGGCCTTCCTGCACCCAGCCCTTGCAGGTGCGGTCGAGGCCGCTGCGGCGGCTCCACTGCTTGCTCACGCCGGCGGGAGGGGTAATGACGGGGTTCCTGACGTCCGCTGCCCGGTGCACGGGGTCACCGGGGTTGCATCGCAGGGCCCGGACTTAACGGTAGGGGTCAGCTTTCCCGCTTCTTCTCGGTGCCGGTGGCGCTCTGCTTGGCGATGCGCTCCACGTCGGGCGTCTCCATGGGGGGCACCTCGGGCTCGCCGGGGGCCTCGTGGTGGCGCGCGCGCTCGCGGTCGCGCTCCGCCGGGGTGCGGGCGCGGGCGCTCGGCGCCTGCTCGCCGGGAGCAAAGCGCCGCTCGTTCACGAGGGTCTGCTCCATGAGGATCTTCTCCTCGAGGTCGCCCTCCGCGGCCACCTTGTTCCCCTTGCGGGCGGGTGTGTTGAGGTCGTCGGTAGTAACCATGATAAAAAGCTCGCCCGCTCAGGAGATTGGGGTTATGGTACAGGGTTCGAATTGCGCCTGCCCGGCCGCTCCCGCGTGAGGGCGGCAGCAGAGGCGGCCACGAGCCCCGCCGCGGGCACCGCGAGCCAAGCAGACGGCTCCGGCACCTGGAGGAGGCGGTCCGCGAAAAGGCGCCCCGAGGCGTAGAGCAGCAGAAGCGCGCTGAGGCCGAAGCTTGCGACGGCGCCCCAGGCGCACCGCGGAACCCACGCAGAATAGGGGGATTGGACCACGGCCGTCGCGAGCCCCACGAGGGCGCCCGCGGCGAGGATTTGGAGGGGGAGCACGAGGCGCAGCAGCCACGGAACGTCGCCCCCCAAGCTTCCCCGGGATCGGAAGAGCGTGTCCTCGAAGTAGGTCGCGGTGGTCTCGCTGTGGAGGTTTCCCACGGTGAGGGTCCGCTGGACTCCCCAGGAGTGCACGAGCACCCGCGTCTCGCCGCGGTCTCCGGAGAGGTCGGTGACGGCGCTGCGCCAGGGAAGGAACTGGGAGAGGAGGAGGGCGGCGAGGGCGACGGAGGCCAGGAGAAGGAGCCGCCGTTGCCGGGGGTCGCCGCCGGGGGTCATGGGGGCGCTCACTCGAGGGGGAACAGTTTGAGCTCGAGGATGTCGGAGCGCATGATGATGGTCACGTCGTCGTACTGGACGCGGCCCTTTTCGCCGTCGGTGGAGCGTTCCTTGGCGAGGGTGACGAAGCGCTCGGCCTCGTGCAGGAGGAAGCCCGTTTCCTCGACCACGTAGGGTTCGGCGTCCTGGATCTTCTTCAGGTCCTTGGACTCGAGCCAGCAGTGGTCGTGGTATTTCACGTAGGCCACGGGGAAGAGGGGAATCGTCTCCTTGCGGGCGCTCGTGCGGGCCTTGGCCTTCCCCTTCTTCGAGTGGGCCTTGGCGGTGGGGGTAGCGGGAGAACGCTTGGTGGTCCCGGGCATCAGGAGGGAAGAAGCGGGCTTCGGACTTGAAGGTTGGGGGTTCGGGGAAGAAAAGAGGCGAAAACGGGGGCGGCGCGGCCGCCCCGCGGAGAGGGCTCAGCGGGAGCCGGGGACGGAGGCCGTGACGCCGCGGCGGACGTTGCGGGTGGTGCGGCCGGTGTTGCCCGTGCGGCCGCCGGTGGTGCGGGAGGTCACGCGGCGGGCGGCGTTCTTCACGGTGCGCTTCACGTTGCGGCCGGTGCTCTTGGCCTTCGTGGCGGTGCGGCGGGCGGTGGTGCCCACGCGGCGGGTGCCGGTGGCCTTGGTCTTGGTGCCGCGGGTGCCGGTGGTGCGGCGGGTGGTGGTGCCGGTGGCGCGGGCGGCCGTCTTGCGGGTGCCGGCGCCGGTGGTGCGGCCCGTGGTGC
>DATMKA010000233.1:0-2491 GCA_035553595.1 Thermoplasmatota archaeon
CCGGAGAAAAGGCGCGGGGTCGGCGAGGAGGCCCGCGACGGCGGCCGCCGCCGCCGCGGGCCTCCTCGCCGACCCCGCGCCTTTTGTCCGGTTCATGCCGGGCTTCACCGAGAATGGCCTGGAGGTGACCCTCGTGTGCCACGTGGCAAGCTACGTGGACCAGTTCCCGGTGCAGCATGAGCTGCGGCAACGCCTCCATGCCCGCCTCCGCCGGGAGGGGATCGAGCTCGCCGTCGCCACGCGCGTGGTGGAGGTCCGGTCGCCCCCTGCGGCTCCCGCTGGCCTTGTGACGGTGGTGCCCGAACCCCGGTCCCCGCACCGGGACTCCTGACGGGGATAGCGCGGCCGCCGCCTCCCGGCGGCCGCGGCTTCCCCCAATCCTTTTTATCCCCCACCCGTTTCCCGGCTCATTCCAAGGTGGACCCATGGACCGGGAGAACCAGCTCAACAAGGAGATCGAGACGGTCAAGCAGGGCGGTCCCGCGAAGTACCGGGAGAAGCTCAAGGACGAGAACAAGCTCTTCGTCCGCGACCGCCTGAAGCTCTTCTTCCCCGAAGGGCTCGCCTTCGAGGACGGCATGTTCGCCAACTGGCTCAAGGTGAACGAGCTCGCCTCCGACGGCATGGTCACGGGCGCCGGCCACATGGACGGCCGCAAGCTGTGGGTCATCGCCAACGACTACACGGTGAAGGCCGGCAGCATGGCCGAGAAGGGCGTCGAGAAGTTCCTCCGCGTGCAGGACCGCGCCCTCAAGACCCACCTCCCCGTCCTCTACCTGATTGACTCCTCCGGGGGCCGCATCACGGACCAGGCGGGCTTCTTCGCCGGCCGCTACGGCATCGGGAAGTACTTCTACAACCACTCCATCCTCTCGGGCGTCGTCCCCCAGATCTGCGTGATGTACGGCCCCTGCGTCGCGGGCGCCGCCTACACGCCCGTCTTCTGCGACTTCACCTTCATGGTCCGCGGCACCGGCAGCGCCATGGTCATCGCCTCCCCCCGCATGGTGGAGATGGTGACGGGCGAGGTCATCAGCATGCAGGACCTCGGCGGCCCCGACATGCACGCGAGCGAGTCCGGCTCCTGCGACCTCGTGGTCGAGGACGAGGAGGAGGCCGCCTTCGCCGTGCGCCGCCTCCTGACCTACCTCCCCGACTCCTGCTACGAGGTGCCCCGCCGCTACGAGCCGGCCCCCGCGGCCCGCAGCCCCCTGGACATCGACCGCATCGTGCCCGAGGACCCCAACCGGCCCTATGACGTGCACCAGCTCCTCGAGTGCCTCGTGGACGCGGACAGCCTCTTCGAGATCAAGGCCCAGTACGCGCCCGAGCTCGTGACGGCCTTCGCCCGCATCGACGGCCGCGTGGTGGGCATCATCGCGAACAACTCCGCTCAGAAGGCCGGCGCGATCTTCCCCGAGTCCTCCGACAAGGCCGCCGAGTTCATCTGGAAGTGCGACGCCTTCAACATCCCCCTCCTCTTCCTCTGCGACACGCCCGGCTTCATGCCCGGCCCCGACGTGGAGCGCGCGGGCGTCCTCAAGCGCGGCCGCAAGTTCATCTACGCCACCAGCATGGCCACCGTCCCCAAGCTGTGCGTCGTCGTCCGCAAGGCCTACGGCGCCGGCATCTACGCCATGTGCGGCCCCGCCTACGACCCTGAGGCCACCATCGCGCTCCCCGGCGCGGAGATCGCCATCATGGGCCCCGAGGCCGCCATCAACGCGGTGTACCGCAACCACATCCTCAAGATTCCCGAGGGCCCCGAGCGCGAGGCCTGGATCAAGGAGAAGCGCGAGGAGTACCGCCGCGACATCGACGTGCACGTCATGGCCGACGACCTCACCGTGGACCACATCGTGCCCCCGAGCGAACTCCGCAAGGAGATTGCGACCCGGCTCGAGTTCTTCGCCGGCAAGTACCAGCCCCTCCCGGAGAAGAAGCACGGAGCCATCCTGTGAGGACGGCTGCCGCCTTCCCAACCGGCCCCGTCCTCATCGCAACGGGGGCGGGACTGGCCCTCTTCGTGGCCTACGTGGTCCTTGGTGGCGAGCCGGTTCGCGCCCGCCTCGTCCAGGAGGTCCTCTTCGGGCCCATCGTGGCCGTGGCCTTCGTCGGGCTTGCGCTCCTCGTGCTCGCCATGGCGGCGGCGCTTGAGCGCATGCGGAAGCGGAAGTAGACCGCTTCCCGTCAGGCGTGGTAGCTGTCGCGCCCGAGGGCGGCATTCATGGGGCAGTACCCCGTGACGGCGGTGCCGAGGAGGTCAGCACCCAGGGCGCCGGTCGTGAGGGCGGCTCCCACATGCTCACGGTTCCGCACCGCCTGCTGCAGCAGGAGCGAACCGACCGCGAAACGGACGGCGCGCTCGAGGCCACCGACGTTGCGGTGGCGTTCCTTCACAAGCATGTCTCCTCCGGGCTCAGCGTCGACCGAACATGCGCCACAGGTTGAGGCCGCGCGAGAGGCCGCCGCCCCCCATGCCCCGCCGTCC
>DATMKA010000234.1:0-4654 GCA_035553595.1 Thermoplasmatota archaeon
GAGCGCGACCTCCCCATGCGCGAGACCCAGGGGGGCCACGGCCAGGAGGAGGGCGGTTCCGAACACGGCTGCAAGAAGCGTCGTGGTCTTCATGGTTCGCCCCTCCCACGTCTCCCTTTATCCTCAGGTGTGGCCCGCGACTTCCGAGCCGCCTATGAACCAGGAGCGACGGCCGGACGGGTGACCGACGAGGGCGGGGTTCAACCGAGGGCTTCGACGGGGTGGGAGGGAGCGAGCCCTCCGGCCGCGTCGAGCGCGCCGCCGTCGAGCCCACCCATGTCGATCTCCGGAGCGTCCAGGCCGCCAGTGTCGAGGTCTCCCAAATCGGGACCGGTTGCTTCGAGGCCTGCGTCCAGACCGGTTTCACCGAGCGGGGTCTCGGCCTCGATACCGATGGTGCCCTCGCCTGTGCCCTCCGTCGGGGCTACGTCGAGGGTCGCGTCCGCGCCGAGGGTTGCCGGCTCCGTCGCCACCTCGGCCTCGAGAGTTGCCCCCGGGGCGGCGGGGGTGACGCCGGCATCCACGCTTCCCGTCCCCGGGCCCACGATGGGGGCTTCGGCTCCCACGTCGATCGAGCCGCTCACGCCATCGGGCGTTGCGCCTGCGCCTGCATCAACCTCCACGGCAGGGGGTTCGCTCCCGTCGGGGAGAACGACTTCTCCCGGAGCGGGGATTACAGGCGTGTCCTCACGGATCGGGAGGGCCTCAGTAAGGGGAGCGCTCGGAAGCGTCGGCGAGACCAGCGCTGGTAGGGCACCTGGAGCGGACACTGGAACCGGTGCTGCAGCCGGGGCTGCAACGGGGGATTCGCTCGGGAGGGCCGAGGGGGTGGCGAGGAGGCCACCGTCCTGCGGCTGCGGAGCGCCCCCGTCGATGTCCCCTGAGGAGAATCGGAGCGTGGGGAAATCGAGGTCCGTCAGGAGAGGCAGGAGACGAGGAGAGGCGTCGAACAGGGACTGGTCGCGCATGAGGGCAGTTGCACGAGGCCCCGTTCCGAGGGCGGTCATTGCTTCCGCTTGGGGTACGCCCCGGAGGAGCGCGTCCTCCGGCGCCGCGTCGAGGGACATCGAGGGAAGATCGGGGGCATCCGTCCCTTGGGCCTCGCCGGCTTCCGTGGACCATGGCAGGAGGCCCGCGAGGTAGCCCGAGGGGACGCCAACAAGCAGGAGCGCCGCCACGATGGCAGCAAGACCCGCCGCGAGGCCGCCCAACCCCAGGCCACCGAGCAGGCGGAGGCGCGGCGGAGGACCCTCCTGTGAGCCCTCCTGGACAGGATCGGGGGTTTCGTACTCAAGACGCTCCATGGGGGTGGGTTCGCGCATCCCCCCTAATCCCGGAACGCTCATGCGGTTTCCGCGAGGGACATATAGCCGATGTCCCGCCTCCCGTTCCCGCGGCACCGCGTGCCCACGTCCGTGGGGCTGGCCGCCATCCTGCTGCTCGTGGGCGTGCTGCCGGTGGCGCTCTTTGCCGAGGTGGCGCTCGAGCGCACGGAACAGGAAGCGGAAGTGGCGGCCGATGCGGCGGCCGAACGGCGAGCCCTCGGTGTGGCCCTCGCCCTCGCGGAGGGGCAAACGACGGCGGCGCCACCGGAGGCCTTCCTGCTGGGGCCGGACGGCGAGCGTGAAACGGTCGCTGGGGAAGCGCTTGGCAAGGACGCCGCGCTTGCGGAGGCCATCGGTGCCCGGGCGAGCGGCGTCCTCGACCATGGGGGCTCGCGCCTTGCGTGGGCGCGCATCCCCGGCGAGAACCGGGTGGCCGTGGTGCCCTCCGCGCCCGCGTCCGGTCCGGTGGCGCCCGCCACGATGATGCAGGTGGGCGTCGTGGCGCTCGCGGCGGGGGCCGGCTTGCTGGCGGTGGCGCTTGCGCACCTCGCCGTGGTGCGTCCCCTTCGTGCGCTGGAGCAGGCGAGCGCGAAGGTCGCGGGTGGCGACCTGGACCGCCGCGCGCCCCTGCAGGGGACGCGGGAGACGGCGCGCCTCGCCGGCTCCTTCAACGAGATGGCGGAGCGCCTTGCAGCAAAACAGCAGGAGCTTGCCGACCTGAACGCCCAGCTAGAGGGGCTGGTTCAGGCGCGGACGGAGCAGCTTGCGCGCGCCGTCGAAGACCTCCAGGCCTTCAACTTCACGCTCGCCCACGAACTGCGGGAGCCCCTGCGGAGCCTCCAGACCATGGTGGACCTCACGCGCTCGGACCCGCCGCCGGGCCGCGACACGGAGGCGCAGCACGTCCTCGAAACGGCCCACCGCCGCCTCCGCCGCCTCCAGGAAGTGATCTTCGACCTCCTCCACTGGGAGGACGTGGGCCGCGAGCCCCCGACCCTCCAGGAGGTGGACCTCGATGCCGTGGTGGAGCAGGGGCTTGCGGCGGTGGCGGCGCTCGCGGCGGAGCGCGGGGCGCGCTTCGAGGTGCTCACGCCCGACTTCCCACGCGTATTAGGGCACCCGGAGGGGCTCGCGGAGGTGATCGAGGAGCTGCTGGAGAACGGAATCCGTTACAACGAGAGCCCGGAACCCCTTGTGCAGGTGAGCCTCGTCCCCGCCGAGGCGGACGGGGACGTGGTGGTGGCGGTTGACGACAACGGCATCGGCATCCCGCCCGACCGCCGCGAGGAGGTGTTCCACCCCTTCCAGCGCCTCCACCCGCCTGGCCGCTACTCGGGAGGCACGGGGATCGGGCTCGCGGTGGCCCGCCGCATCGTGGAGCGCCACGACGGCACGCTCACGGTGGCGCCCGAGCCGTCTCCCCTCGGGGGCTCGCGCTTCCTCCTCAGGCTCCCCCTTGCGGGGCCGGCCCCGCGGCCGCCCCTGCCGGCCGCCCGCAGGGAGCGCACCTTCTGAGGCGGGAGCCACCCCAAAAAGCCTTAACTGCCCTTTCCTTTCCCGGCGCCAATCACCGGTGCTCATCATGGCTGACCGCATCTTCGTCGCCGTCGCCTGGCCCTACGCGAACGGGCCGCTCCACCTCGGCCACATCGCGGGAAGCCTCCTCCCGCCCGACATCGTCGCCCGCTACCACCGCATGCAGGGCCGCGACGTCCTCATGGTGAGCGGGTCCGACATGCACGGGACCCCCATCACGGTGAAGGCCGAGAAGGAGGGCGTCTCGCCCCGCGAGCTTGCCACGCGGTACAACCAGGAGCACATGGAGGCCCTGCGGCAGCTCCACATCCAGTTCGACCTCTTCACGAGCACCCTCACGGAGAACCACCGCGACGTGGTGCACGACGTCTTCCTCACGCTCCATCGCAACGGGTACATCTACAAGGCCACGATGACGGCGCCCTTCGACCCGCAGGCGCGCCGCTTCCTCCCCGACCGGTACGTGGAGGGCGAGTGCCCGCACTGCCACTTCGCGGACGCTCGCGGCGACCAGTGCGACAACTGCGGCCGCACCCTCGACCCCCAGGAGCTTCTGAAGCCCCGCAGCAAGCTTACGGGAGCCACGCCCGAGTACCGGGAGACGGAGCATTTCTTCCTGAAGCTCAGCGCCCTCGAGGACCGCCTCAAGAAGTGGGTGGCGGAGCAGGCGCCCAAGGCCCAGTGGCGCCCCTCCACCGTGAACTTCACGGAGAACTGGCTGCGCGAGGGCCTCAAGGACCGCCCCATCACGCGCGACATCACCTGGGGCGTCAGCATCCCCCTCGAAGGGTACGACGACAAACGCATCTACGTGTGGTTCGAGGCCGTCATCGGGTACCTGAGCGCCGCCATCGAGTGGGCGAAGCGCAGCGGCAACCCCGACGGGTGGGCCTCCTTCTGGAAGGACCCCGCCACCCGCGGCTACTACTTCCTCGGGAAGGACAACATTCCCTTCCACACCATCATCTGGCCCGCCATGATCATGGCCTACCGCGAGGGGAAGGGCGAGCACTTCAACCTCCCCTACGATGTGCCGGCGAACGAGTTCATGCAGTTCCAGGGCGCGAAGTTCAGCAAGTCCCGCGGCAACCTCATCGAGGTGGCCGACGTGGTGCCGCGCTTCCACGCCGATGCCGTCCGCTACTACCTCACGGCGAACATGCCGGAGACGAAGGACGCCAACTGGGCGTGGGACGAGTTCGTGGCCAAGGTGAACGACGAGCTCGTGGGCGCCTACGGCAACTACGTGCACCGCGTCCTCACCTTCACCCGCAAGCACTACCAGGAGGTGCCTCCCGCGGGCGTGCTCACGCCCCGCGACGAGATGCTCCTCAAGCGCATCGCGGAAGCCCACACGGCGGCAACCGCGCACCTGGAGGCCGTGGAGCTGAAGAAGGCGATGAAGGAGGCCTTCGCGCTCGCCATGGAGGGCAACAAGTACTGGGACGAGTCGGCGCCGTGGAAGCTCGCAAAGGAGAACCCAGAACGCCTCAAGACGGTGCTCCACATGGGCCTCCGGCTCGCCCGGAGCCTCGCCATCCTCACGGCGCCCTTCCTCCCCGTGAGCGCCCAGAACTTGTGGAACCAGCTCGGGTACGGCGGCTCCGTCCACAAGCAGAAGTGGAGCGAGGCCCTCGGCGACATCCCCACGGGGCAGGCCCTCGGGGAGCCCCACATCCTGTTCCAGAAGCTCGACGAGAAGGAGGTCCTTGCGCAGTTCCTGCCGCAGGAGACCAAGCCCACGAAGGAGACCAAGCCCGTGACGCAGCAGCCCCCCACCGCGCCCGCCGCGG
>DATMKA010000235.1:0-5869 GCA_035553595.1 Thermoplasmatota archaeon
TCCGGGAGGGGCTCCGCGCGGCGGGCTTCCAGGTGCTCGTGAACGAGGCCGTAAGCCTGGAGCGGAACGGCGTCCGCTTCTGGGTAGCCGGCACGGGGGATCCCGCGGGCCTCCAGTGGCGGGCCGAGGGCGGCAGCGAGGCCGCGCCCGACCTCGCGCGAACCCTCCACGGCATCCCCGAGGAGGCGTTCACGCTCGCCCTCGCCCACAACCCCGCCCTGTGGCCGCACCTTGCGACCCGCGGCGTTGACCTCACCCTCAGCGGGCACACCCACCACGGCCAGCTCAGCATCCCCGCCCTCAACTGGTGCCTCGCCTCGCCCTTCCTGGAGTTCGCCATGGGGAGCTACCGCCACGGCGATTCCCTCCTCTACATCAACCCGGGCACGAACTACTGGGGTGTCCCCTTCCGCCTCGGCGCCTGGCCCGAGGTAACGGTCCTGACGCTGCGGCGAGGACCCACCGGGATCCGGCGCGCAGCGGCGCCGAGGACGTGACGGTTTCGCCACGCCCTCCGCAACGGTTTTACGCCCGCGGGCGCGTCGCGGCCCCATGCAGTTCGCGGTGTTCCTGCGCGGCGCCAACGTGGGTGGACGCACCTTCAGCACCAAGGCCGTGGCCGAAGCCCTCGCGGACCTCGAGGTGAAGAACCTGGGGACCGCGGGCACCTACCGCGTGGGCAAGGCCCGGAGCGCGACGGCCGTCCGCGACGCTTTCCAACCCCTCGTGCCTGAGGGGTGCGACCTCCTCGTTCGTCCCCTCGACGAGGTGCTCGCCCTCGTGAAGCGCGACCCCTTCGCGCGGGAAGGGGACCGCGGCTCCCCCTTCGTGACGGTTCTCGCCGAGGAGCCCAAGCGGCCCGTGGCCTACCCCTGGGAGGTTCCCGACGGTGGACCCTGGCAGCTGCGGGTCCTCCGCGCCGAGGGCCCCTACGTGCTGAGCCTCCGCGATGCCGCCGAGCCGGGGAAGTTCTACCCCAACGAGGTCATCGAGCGCGCCCTCGGCGTGCGGGCGACGACCCGCGGGTGGAAAACGATGCTCGACCTCGCGAAGCTCGCAAAGCCCCCGGCCTGACGGGCGCCCCTCCCGTGGAGAGGGGTAAACCCCGATAGCCAAAAGGATAGGGTGGCCTTATCTTGGGGCGCGCGAATCCGCCGCCATGACCTCCGCCACCACGTCGTGGAGCCGCTTCCGAGGCACCCGCCTCCGGGCGCTCGCCCTCGTTCTCGCGCTCCTCCTTGCGGGGTGCCTTGCCGCCGAGCAGCAGCCGCCTGCCGCCGAGTCCCCCTCCACGGGCCCCGAGGTCATCATTGATGAAACGCGGCCAGACACTGCCTCGGGCACGGTCGCGACGGGCCCTGCCGCGGCGGCGGACGCGAACGCGACGCTCGACGCCCCTCCCGTGCTTGTGCCGGGTGAATGGTGGCGCGTCCACTTCACGTTCCCCTCCATCGGCGTGGACGTGGAGCTCGTGCGCGTGGTGGCTGCCGTGGACGGCGACACCTACGTGATTGGCATGCCCCACGAGGGCTGGTTCAAGGAGGCCATCGCCTACCACTCGCCAGGTTTCGGCGACATCGCGAAGGACCTCTCCTACCCCATCCACAACGAGGTGTTCCAGCCCGTCAAGTTCCCCCTCACGGTGGGCGCCACCTGGCAGACCAGTTTCGTGATGACGCCCTACGAGGCCAAGGTGGAGTCCATCGAGGGCACCAAAGCCCACATCGTGCTCACGCCCCAGGGCGAGAGCGACGCCGCCTCCACCGCCTTCGGTCTCCTCATGGGCGTGGACACCCAGGCGCCCATGCGCATCACCTACGATGCCGGCATCCACGAGGTGAGCCGCTTCGAAACCTCCGCCGGCAGCTACGAGGTTGTGGCCCACGGGTACGGCTACGAGGGGTGGGTCACGATCCCCCGCGCCATGCACACCGCCATCGACTACGGCCGCTTCGGGCCCGCAACCCCCGGCGAGCACCCCGTCTCCCGCACCGTCGAGGTAGAGGGTGGGTACAACCGCATGACGCTCATGCACGCCATCTTCGCCATGGGACCCGGGGCCTACCGCATCCGCGCCGTGGCTCCCGACGGCACCGAGTTCGTCACCGAGCACACGGGGGGAGGTGGCTTCGCGCTCCAGTTCTACGAGGTCGCGGACCCGGATGGTTCGTGGCTCAGCGAGGACGTGGTGGCGGGACCGGGCGGCACCTACAGCATGGGGATCGCCTACCACCAGTACGACATCCAGCTCCCGAGCGGCGCCCGCCGCAGCGACCACTCCCACGAGGTCGTGAGGTAGGCCGCCCCGTCAGGGGATGGCTTCCCGCACGGCGGGAGCCACCTCCGTCCCCAGGATCTCGATCATGCGCTCCACCTTCGCGGAGGGGATGCCGCCCCAATCGAGCTGGAGAAGCGTCCGGTTGTGGCCGAAGAGCTGGTGCTCCCACCTGATCTTCTCCACGATCTCCTTGGCCTCTCCCGCGAAGATGCCGCCGCGGGGCCCCGCCTCGTGTTCGTAGTGGTCGCGAGGGATCTCCATGGGCCGGAAGCGGTTGCGGAGCCCCTTCCGCATGAAGCCCGAGTAGATGCGGTAATGTTCCTCGCGCGCTTGGGCGCCGTCCTCCCCGATGTATCCGTGGCTCGAGATGGCCACCCGGAGCTTCGCGGGGTCGTGGCCGGCCTGCGCGCCGGCGTGGCGGTAGAGGTCGATGAGCGGGGGGAACCGCTGCGGGCCCCCGAGGATCGCGAGATTCAGGGGGAGGCCCAGGACGCCCGCGCGGGCGGCGCTCTGAGGCGTGCCTCCCACGCCCACCCAAATGGGGATGGGGCGCTCGGCGCGGGGCGAGATCTCCGCGTCCTTGAGCGGGGGCCGGTACGTTCCCTGCCACGTGACGCGCTCCTGCGTGTTCAGCTTGAGAAGGAGGTCGATCTTCTCGGCAAAGAGCGCGTCGTAGTCCTCGAGGTCGTACCCGAAGAGGGGGAAGCTCTCCGTGAAGGAGCCGCGGCCCACAATCATCTCCGCGCGCCCGTCCGAGAGCAGGTCGAGGGTGGCGAAGTCCTCGTACACGCGCACGGGGTCCAGGGTGTTGAGGAGCGTGGTGGAGCTCGAGAGCTTGATCCGCTTCGTGGCCTCCGCCACCGAGGCAAGCACCACGGGCGGCGAGGAGACCACCATGTCGAGGCGGTGGTGCTCGCCCACGGCGAACACGTCGAGGCCCACCTCGTCCGCGAGCTTTGCCCAGCGAACGATGTCGCGCATCCGTTGCTTGTGGCTCGTGGGCTCCCCCGTGAAGGGATTGGGGAACACGTCGCCGAAGGTGTAGATGCCAAGCTCCATGCCTTTGCGCGAGGGGGTAGGTTGAGCGGCCATGCGGATGCTCCAGGCTAGGAAGCCGTACCGGGGCCGCTGGGCAAAAAGGGGTCAGTTCAGTCGATGGGAGCCGACGAAGGCGACCTGGCGCTCACAGGGGCGCGAGCACCTGAGCGCTCCGGCTCGGCAGGTACAGTTGGATGCTCTGGCCGTGGCCGCCCATGGGGACCTTCTGCCAGGGGTAGCGAACGCCCTCGGCGACGCGGCCGTGCCCCTCGAACTCGGGCCGGTCCGTGTCGAGGACGACCGCGTAGTCGCGGGCCTCGGGGACGGGGATGCGGAGGTCGGGGTAGGACTGTGTGGGGTGGAGGTTCACGACGAAGACGAGGGGGCCGCGGCGGTACGCGATGTACTTCGCGCCCTCGTCCACCCACAGCTGCTCGATGAGGCGGTCCTGGAGGAGGTGGAAGCGCTCGTCGAGCCGCATGAGCGCGCGGTCGAACTCGAGTAGGCCGTGGTAGCGGAGGTCCTTGCGTTCGGCGAGGGACCACTGGCGCCGCGCGTACCGGAAGGACCAGTTGTTCCCCTCGCGGGGGAAGTCTATCCACTCGGGGTGCCCGAACTCGTTCCCCATGAAGGCGAGCCACGCTTCGCCGGAGAGGCTGAAGGTGAGGAGGCGGATGAGCTTGTGGAGCCCGAGGCCGCGGTCCACCACGACGCTCGGCTTGCCCTTCGCCATGTTCCAGTACATCTCCTGGTCCATCAAGCGGAAGGCGAGGGTCTTGTCGCCCACCAGTGCCTGGTCGTGGCTCTCGGCGTAGCCCACGTGCTGCTCGGCGCGGCGGCGGTTCATGAGCACCTGCCAGATATCCTGGAGGCCCCACTCCTCGTCCCGCCGCTCCTTGACGACCTTGATCCAGTAGTCGGGGACGCCCATGGCGAGGCGGTAGTCGAAGCCGAGGCCGCCCTCCTCCACGGGCCTCGCCATGCCGGGCATGCCGCTCACGTCCTCGGCGATGGTGATGGCGCGGGGGTTCAACCGGTGGGCGAGGGTGTTCACGAGCTTCAGGTAGGTGACGGCGTCCTCGTCCACGTTGCCCCCGAAGTAATCATCGTAGTGGCCGAAGGTGCGGCCGAGGCCGTGGTCGAGGTACAGCATGCTCGTGACGCCGTCGAAGCGGAAGCCGTCGAAGCGGTACGTGTCCATCCAGTAGCGGAGGTTGCTGAGCAGGAAGTGGAGCACCTCGGGCTTCCCGTAGTCGAACACCATGCTGTCCCAGGCCTTGTGGTAGCCCCGGGCGCCCGCGTGGAAGTACTGGTGGTCCGTGCCGTCGAAGAGGTAGAGCCCCTCGCGCGTGTTCTTCACGGCGTGGCTGTGCACGAGGTCCATGAGGACGAGGATGCCCCGCGCGTGGGCCGCATCGATGAGGCGCTTGAGGTCCTCGGGGGTGCCGAAGCGGGAGGAGACGGCGAAGAAGTTGCTCACGTGATACCCGAAGGACCCGTAGTAGGGGTGTTCCATCACGCCCATGAGCTGGACGGCGTTGTACCCGAGGTTCTGCACGTAGGGGAGAAGGCGCTCCTCGAACTCGCGGAAGGTCCCGATGCGCTCCTCCTCCAGGGCCATGCCGACGTGGGCCTCGTAGATGCGGAGCCCCGACTTGAGGGTCGGCGCCTCGTGGCGGAAGGGGTGCGGGTCCGGGGGGTTCCAGTAGACGCCCGTGAAGTCCTTCGAGGCCTCGTCCTGCACGGCCCGCCGCAGGTAGGCCGGGAGGCGGTCCTCGCCGCCCCTCGCGTCGGTGGTGACGTGCACCTTCACGCGGCTGCCATGGGTGAGGCGGTGGCGGTACTCGGAGTCGGGGAGGAACAGGGTCCACACCCCGTTTGCTTCCCGTGTGAGGGGGTGCGAGCGGCGGTCCCAACCGTTGAAGTCTCCCGTGAGGGCGAGGCCTCGCGCGCCGGGGGCCCACTCGCGGTACCAGACGCCGGGCTCGCCGTTCCGTTCTCCCCGGGTGAGCCCGAAGTAGAGGTGGCCGAGGCTGATGGGGCCGAGGAGGTCCCCGAGCTGCTTGAGGCGGGCTTCATACCGCGCCTGCCGTGCGTCAAGCGCCCCCCGGTAGGGGGTGAGCCATGGGTCGGACTCCACGAGCGCCCTAGCGTCCATCGAGCACGCGAGGGGGCTCGGGGGTAAAAAGTTGGCGCGTACCCCGCCCTATTTCCTCGGGGCCTTGGGCGCGGCGAAGGCGAGCCCCTTGGCCGCCAGCGCCTCCCGGAGCAGGCCCAGCGCTTTCGGGCCCATGCCGTGCAACTCCCGCAGGTCGGCCTCGGAGCGCTTTGCCACCTGGGCGAGGGTCCGGAGGCCTTCCGCCTCGAGGGCGCGGCGCGCGGGGGCACCGATCTTCTCCGGCAGATCGGACGAGGGCGAGGCGGCCTTCTTTGCGGGCATAACGGCTCCCGGAAGCGCGGCAGGGGACAAGAAAGAATCGGGTGGGGCGCAACGCGCCCCAGGGGGTTAGTGGAGGGGAACGCTCGGGCCGCTCGCCGGGGACGTCTCGGGGG
>DATMKA010000236.1:0-5990 GCA_035553595.1 Thermoplasmatota archaeon
GCGCGCGACGGCTTCCGTGGGGAAGGCCTGCTGGATCTCGCTCTTCGCGTCGGCGGGAGCGAAATTGGAGAGCCAGTAGCGGGCGTGCTCGACGCGGCCCTTGAGGTGGCGCTCCTCCTCGGGGGTGAGGGTGCTGATGAGTTCCGTGCGCTGCAGGATGTCCCGCACGCCCTCCCAGGTGGGGGCGATCTGGGCGAGAAGGACGAGGTGGTTGTAGGGCACGGCGGGCGGCGCCTTGGTGGGCACGTCGTAGGGCTGGGACAGCTCGTACACGCGCTCGATGTCCTTGTACTGCGCGCCAAGGGCCTTCTCGCTCTCCGCGGTCGGGTCCTTGGCCTTGATGTCCTTGAACTGGAAGTAGGCCTGCTCGAAGCGGTCGTACTCGTTCACGAGGTCCACGACCCAGGAGCCCGTGTCAAAGTCGATGTGCTTGTTGGGCTGGTAGCGCATGAACAGGAACCGCAGCACCTCGGCGGGGGTCATGTTCAGCATCTCGGTGGCGGAGACGGCGGTGCCGGTGCTGCTGTGCATGGCCCCCACGCCCTTCACCTGCACGAACTCGTACACGGTGCGGACGGGCGGGGGCGCGCCGAAGACGCGGGTCACGAACTCGACGCCCGTGTCCCAGCTGCTGCCGGCCGCGGCGTGGTCCTTGCCCATGGCCTCGAAGGTGACGCCGAGGAACTTCCAGCGCGCGGGCCAGTCGAGGCGCCAGGGCAGCTTGCCGCCGCCGGGCTCGCGGATGTCCTTCTTGCCCTCATGCTTGCAGGCCTGGCACGTGTACTCGATGTAGGGGTACTCGTACAGGGTGGGAATGGGGCCGTTGAGGCGCAGGCAGTTGCTGCACTGCACGTTGAAGGGAATCCAGTTCTCGGGCAGCTTCCCCTCGCGCTTCGCCACATCAATCATGATCTGGCGGATGAGGGGCGTGCTGTCCATGGCCTGCTTCACGGACTCGACGTACATGCCGCTGCGGTACATCTCGTGGGCGTGCAGGATGCGGGGCGCGACGCCGAGCTCCTCGAGATTCTGGAGGAAGGGCTCGAGGAAGTGGTCCGCGTAGGAGCTGTGGGACCCGCAGGAGCAGGGGATGTCGCTCAAGGGCTTGCCCACGTGCTGCTCGTACTCCTCCTTCTTCAGGAAGGGGTACACCTTGCGCAGCGGGTCGTAGGTGTCGCCGATGTAGATGAGCTCCGCGTCCACGCCCAGCTTCTTCACGGCGCGGTAGACGGCGTCGGTGG
The DNA here is from genome assembly GCA_035553595.1 of Thermoplasmatota archaeon. Lineage (GTDB taxonomy): Archaea > Thermoplasmatota > SW-10-69-26 > JACQPN01 > JAJPHT01 > DATMKA01. The sequence continues at coordinate 1,242 of DATMKA010000236.1, forward strand.
TGAGCACCTCGCGCATGTTGCCCACGTGGATGGGGCCGGAAGGGGTGATGGCGGTGGCGAAGACGTACTTGTCCGCGGTGCGGGTAAGCACTTCCTTCGCGAGGACGTCTGCCCAGTGCATGCGCCAGGCATTGAAGGCGCCCTTAATAACCCCTCCCGTGGGCCTCCAGGCCCGCCAAGCCCCCGGCCAAGCGGCGCAGGAGCGCGAGCACCAGGCGGCTCGGCTCCAAGGTTTGTGCGAGGAACCCCGGCATCGCCTTACGATACGCTTATGTAGGGTAGCTCTCCTTTTCGGGCCGATAATATGTCCAAGCAGCAGAAGGGTGCGGGCTTCCAGCAGGCCGCCGGTCTGATCCGCTACTTCGACGCGGAAGAGGACACGACCCTCAAGATCAACCCCACCGTTGTTCTCGTCATGGCCTTCGGCACGGCCGTTTTCGTGGAGATCCTCAACCTTGCTTTCCCCGCCGGCGGCTAAGCCCCCGGCACCCATGGCGCCTCGTCCTCACAACGTTCTTGAGGCGCGCTCCGTTCTTTTCGCTCAATGAACTTCCTCCACGGTCCCGTCTACACCCCGGAAGGCTTCCGGGAAGCGGTGCTCTCCATCGACGATGGCGGCCGCCTCGTGGATGTGGCCTGGGACGAGACGCGGGCGCCCGAGGGGGCCCTGCGGGGCGTCATCCTTCCCCGTTTCGTGAACGCCCACACCCACGTGGGCGACCGGTTCATCAGGGGCCACGTGCCCGCCCAGATTGGTCTCGCGGAGCTCGTGGCGCCCCCCAACGGGCTCAAGCACCGGATGCTGCGGCAGGCTCGCCCCGAGGAGATTCGGGAGGGCATGCGGCAGGCCCTCACCGAGATGCTCCGCACGGGCACCCGCGCCTTCCTGGACTTCCGTGAGGGCGGCCTCCCGGGGCTCATGGACCTCCAAGCTGCGGCCCTTGAGGTTCCCGGCATCGAGGCCCTCGCCTACGCGCGCCCTTCGACGCAGTCCTACCACGCGCCCGAGGTGCAGGGACTTCTCGCCCAGGGAGCCACTGGCCTCGGCCTCTCAGGCATCGGTGACGTGACGGAGGCCGTGGCGGAGTCGCTTGCGGCGCACGCCAAGCAGGAAGGTCGCCGTTTCGCGCTCCACGCCTCCGAGGGCCGCCGCGAGGACATCCAGCGCGTCCTCGCGCTTGAGCCGGATTTCATCGTCCACATGGTGCGCGCTACGCGCGAGGATTTGCAGGCGGTGCGCGCCGCCGACGTTCCCATCGTGCTCTGCCCCCGCAGCAACGCGCGCTTCGGTCCCCTGCCGGACGTGGCGGCGATGCTCGAGGAGCGCGTCTCCCTCGCCCTCGGCACGGACAACCTGATGCTCCACGAGGCGGACATGCTGCAGGAGATGCGGTTCCTCCACCGCGCGGGCCGCAACGTCCCCATGGAGGCTATTCTGCAGATGGCCACCTACGGCGGGCTCGCGCTTCTCGAGGGCGGCGCGCCCGAGGAGTGGCCGGTGCGCGGCACTGCCGCCGACCTGGTGGTGCTGCGGGAGCAGGCGCCTGGCGCAGGCCCCCACGCGGCCGTGTTCGGGCCTGCGCCCCAGGTGTTGCTCGTGCTCGCCGAGGGCCGCCCCGTGGGGCCCTGACCGCTCGCCCGCCCCGAGGGCGGCTTCGACCATCGTACTGCAACCCTTAAAAGGCGTCCTTCCGTTAAGTGTGGCGACGGACCATGCTTGTCAAGGAAATCATGACGACGGACCCCATCGTGGCCGAGGTGCCCGGCACCCGCGAGGACGTGCTCCGCCGCTTCGTGCAGCACTCGGTGAGCGGCATGCCCGTCGTCAAGGCGAAGACGAAGGAGCTCGCCGGCGTGGTCACGCGCTCCGACGTGTTCCGCAAGGCGGAGGAGGAGCAGCTTGCCCTCATCATGACGAGCAAGCCCTACACGATCCGTCCCGAGGACCCCGTCACGAAGGCGGCGCGCCTCTTCTTCGACAAGCAGATCCATGGCCTCCCCGTCATCGAGGGCGACAACACCCTCGTGGGCGTCCTCAGCCCCACAGACATTCTCCGCGTCCTCCGCGAGCCCGCGGGGAAGACCGTCTCCGACTTCATCAAGGGAAAGACTGCCCCCGTCCACGAGGGCACGCCCCTGCGCGTCGTGTGGGAGATTATGCGCCTCACCCACAGCAACGCGCTCCCTGTCCTCAACGACGAGGGCCTCCTCACGGGCATCGTGGCCGACAGCGACCTCTTCAAGCTGAGCCAGGTGGACGAGACGATCCGCCGCACCGAGCTCGGCATGAGCGACCAGGACGACGACTGGGCCACGGGGGATGCCGTGGGCAACGTGATGCCCCTGTACTTCGCGCGCAGCCGCGTGGACCTCCCCAAGCGTCCCGTGCGCGACATCATGGTCCGCGACGTCATCACCGTGTTCCAGCGCGCCTCCGCCACGGATGCCGCGAAGAAGATGACGAAGCACCGCATCAACCAGCTTCCCGTGGTGGACAGCAACGACCGCATGGTCGGCATGCTCACGGACCTGGACCTCATGCAGGCCGCCTTCTAAGGCCCTCCAGCCCTTCTTTTCTTTCCCTGCTTTTTCCCGCTTTTTTCCCTCAGCGGTCACGCTCCCCCTCTCGGGGGCTTCCCTTCGACCGGTGACCCAACGCCGTTATGCCCCCTCTCCCACAAGGCTCGCCTCGTGCCTGCCTCCAGCCGGTCGGACGACAGCGGCGGTGTTCTTGCCGGAGCCTTGCTCCTCCTCTCCGTCCTCCTGTTCCTTGGTGTCCTCCTCGGAGCTTTCCTCACGGTGCGGCCTGACGTTGCCGTCCTCCTCGGCTTGGGCGCTGGCACGGGTCCCAAGGTGTTCCTCCTCTTCGGAGCCCTCGCCCTTGGGGCCTTCCTCCTCATGTGGGCCACTTCTGGCGCGAAGGGCGGCCGCCGTCCCGAGGACCCGGCCCTTCGTCCCCGCCCCACGGGCGGCCCGTCTCCTCAGCCCCGCCGCGGCACCGCGTCTGCGCCGGCCCGGCCCGCGGTTCCCGCCGCGCCCCGCTCGGGCCCGGCCGCGGCGCCCTCGGGCCGCTCGCCCCACGATCCCCTTCCCTCCGACGCGTCCCCCGGGGAGCCCTCGGGCAGCAAGGCTGGGGCCGCCGAGCGCGTCGTGGGCGTCCCCATCACCTACGCGGGCTCCACCGACTTCCAGGTGGTGGGTCGCCGCCGCCGCGACCCCGCGCCTGTGATTGCCCCGAACTCGGGCAGCTAAGGTTTAGGCTCCCGCGCTCCTTGGGGGTGCCATGACGCCGCCCGACCCGTACTCGCGGGGCACCTGGTTTGGGGCCCTCGCGGACTTCGTGGGTGAAAGGTACCTCGACTTCGACTACACGAAGGGAACGGACCAGGAGGTCCGCTTCCTCCAGGAAGCCCTGGAGCTTGGTCCGGGCTCCCGCGTTCTCGACGTTGCCTGCGGCCTGGGCAGGCACGCGCTTCCCCTCGCCCGGGACTACGGGTGCCGCGTCACCGGCTTCGACCTCTCGGGGCGCCTCGTCCACATCGCCCGGGAGCGCGCTCAGGGCCTCACCGCCTCCTTCGCGCAGGCGGACGCCCGCGCCTTTCCCTTCCGTGACGGCTCCTTCGATGCGGCCTTCAGCGTGTGCGAGGGCGCCTTCGGCCTCCTCGGGGACATGCGCCCCTTCGCCACCCCCGAGGAGGTCGGCGATTGGGATTACCGGGAGTTCCTGCGGGAGAGCGACCGCGAGCACGTGAAGCTCCTCACCGAGGTGTATCGCGTTCTCCGGCCTGGTGGGCTCGTGCTGGTGTCGGCGCTCCACTCGCTGCAGCTGCGCCAGGACCCCAACTTCGACCCGGCCACGTGCGTCGTCGCCGACCTCAACAAGGTGCACAGCCCCGAGGGCCTCAAGGGCGAGTTCATGGTGCCCGTGCGCTGCTTTACCGCCCGCGAGATCAGCACCCTCATGGATCAGGCGGAGCTGCGCGTGCTCGCTGTCATGGGCGGAACCTCGGGGGAGTACGGGACGCTGCCGCTTACGGTGGACGATCCCGAAGTGTTGGTGTTGGCGGAGCGGCCTGGGTGAGTCCTCAGCCGAAACCACAGAGGGTCAGGGGGTCAGAGGTTCGCAGAGAAACACCTACAATCGCCGTGGGGTCGGATGAGGTGCAGGGGTGCGACGGTTAAACCTCAGTGCAAACCCGACGATAGATCCCTTTCCTGAGCCGTGGCGTGTTGAAGTTGAGGAGAAGACCCACAGGCTTCCGGGCAAGCCGGAGATAGGTCATGAGCTGAGCAAGGTGCACCTCGTTCACCTCCGAGATTGCCTTCAACTCGACGACCACCAGATCATCCACAAGTAGGTCCAACCGGAATGCTCGCTCAACGACATCCCCCTCGAAGACGGCATCGACGTAGCGCTCCTCCTCGACGCGATGGCCCTTCCGGCGAAGCGCCTTCACGAGGAAGATTCGATAGGCCTTCTCGAGGAGGCCAGGGCCGAGGGCTGAGTGGACCCGGAAGCTGGCTTCCAGGATGGAAGCCGTCACCCGGTTCAGGTTCGCGTCCGGGTCGTCCACGTCGTATGGAGCAACGTCCATACCCGCGGGGAATAGCCCCGGAGGCTTCATCTAATTCCCGATCTCGCGGGATCTTGGCGTGTGCTTGAACTCTCTGCGAACCTCTGACCCACTGACCCTCTGTGGTTTCGGCTGAGGGCTGCCGAACAAACCAGGCAAACCAGGGACCCCGCCC
>DATMKA010000237.1:0-3632 GCA_035553595.1 Thermoplasmatota archaeon
GGGCGATGGGGCGCAGGAACCGGACAAGGGGGGTTTGGGTGTTGACTGCGAGTCGGGCGTTCCTCAATGGGGCTCCCTCATACCTCCGGGACGGTGGGGCGACCCGGGTTGTTGCCCTTGAGTCCCTGGTGAGCCGCCTAAGCCGTTTCAGTACAAGGCCCGAAGCGTGCCGGGGCCTGCCTTGCGCATTAGCGGTGCATTGAAGTCCCTACCCCGCGGTAGCGGAGGCGTGAGGAAAGCGTTGCGGACGGACGACCGGGGTACCCTTTTTACCCGGGATCAGGTTGCCGGGTTCTTCCGCGCCGCCCCCTGGGTGATCACGGGCCTGCTCGGCGCCGCCGCCCTCGGCCTCCTTGCCTTCCTCGTGTGGACGGGCCCCCTCCACGCGGCCTACCAGGCGATCCAGGGGCTGCTCCTGAACCTCCGCGAGGTCGTGGAGCCCCTCGGGGTGCTCGGCGCCCTCATCATTCTCGGCGTCATCGTCGTCCAAATCCTCATCCCGCCCATCCCGGCCCCCCTTGTGATCTTCACCGTGGGGGCCATCTACGGGCCCGTGTGGGGCTTCGCCATCTGCTACGTGGGGAGCCTTATCGGGTACGGCCTCGCCTTCCAGATTAGTCGCCGCCTCGGCCGGCGCAAGGTGGAGGCCCTGGAGGACAACAACAAGGCCCTCGCGCGCCTCGAAGGTTTCCTCGACCGGCACGGCGCCGAAGCCGTGTTCCTGCTGAAGCTCACCCCGCTCGCCGTGAGCTTCGACGCCCTCGCCTATGTGGCCGGCCTCACCCGCATCCGCTTCCTCGACTTCATGATCGCGGCCGGCCTCGGCACGATTCCGGGCCTCTTCGTCACCATCCAGTTCGGCAGCACGGTCGCCTCGGGCGGCGGCCCGGCCTTCCTCACGGACTGGCGCTTCTGGAGCCTTCTCGCCGCCGTCGGCCTCACCTTCCTCGTCGCCCTCCGCTTCCTCCGCAAGCGCCACACCGTCCACCTCAAGGCGGCAGTGCCCGCTGGCGCGGTGGCCGTGGAGCCCAAGGCGAAGTAGCCCGATCACGCAAGGGAATTGTTAAATGAGAAGGCACCCTCCCGGGCCTTGGAGCATGCGCCTCTCCGAGATCTTCTACAGCCTCCAGGGCGAGGGCCAGGAAGCGGGCCTCCCCACGGTGTTCGTTCGCTTCGCGGGCTGCAGCCTGCGCTGCGCCTGGTGCGACACCGAGTACGCCTTCTACGGCGGCCTCGAGGCGCAGGTGGAGGAGGTGGTGCAGCGTATGGAGAAGTACCCCACGCGGCGCGCTTGCGTCACAGGCGGGGAGCCCCTCGACCAGATGGAGGCGTGCCTGGCGCTCATGGACGCCCTCCTCAAGCGCGGCTGGACGATCCAGCTCGAGACGAGCGGCGGCGTCGCCATCGACCGCGCCGTGAAGCTCGCGCCCCGCCGCAACCTCATGGTGAGCCTCGACGTCAAGTGCCCCTCCTCGGGCATGACGGAGCGCAACACCTGGAGCAACCTCGCCCTCCTCGAGCCCCACGACCAGGTGAAGTTCATCATCGGGGACGAGAAGGACTACGAGTACGCGCGGCAGGTCCTCAAGGACCACCCCGAGATGGGGACGAAGCGCGTCTTCCTGAACCCCGTTTGGGGCATCAGCCTGAAGTGGCTCTCCGAGCGCGTCCTCGCCGACGGCCTCGACGTCCACGTGGGGGTCCAGATGCACAAGCTCATCTGGGGCACCGAGAAGGGGCGCTGACGGGCGCCGCCCCGGCTGCGGCCCGAAGGGAGCCTATTTGACCGGGGGCAGCTTTTCCCGGCCGATGCTTTCCCCCGAGGCCTCCACCGACCCCGGCCGCGACGCCCTTGCCCGGCCCCTCCGCATGGGGGCCCTTGTGGGCGGCGCCCTCTTCGGGGCCGCCGCGGCGAGCCTCGCCTTCGCGGGAGGCCTCTTCCTCCAGGCCGTCCTGCTGCTCGTTCCCCTCGGTTTCTTCGCGGGCGTCCCCCTCGGGTACCTCAGCAGCACCCGCGGCGGTGGGCTCCGGCTCGGCCTCTTCGGGGCCCTCGGCCTCCTCGTGGGCGCCTTCCTGGGGGGTTTCGCCACCGCCCTGAACGTGGAGGGCGCCGGCACCCTCGGGGAGGCCGCCCTGGCCGCCGCGCGCCTCGCGGCCTTCTACGGCGCCATCACGCTCCTGTTCCTCGCCCTCGGGGTCCTGCTTGGGCGCCGCGCGGGAAGCCCCCGCTTCCGCCGCCCATCCCCGGGCGAGCCCTGATCAGGCCTTCACGGCCACGGTGAGCAGGTACTCGGAGTGGAAGGCGTTGTCCCGCCAGAACGGGGCGAAGGCCTCCTCCACGCTCGCCCGGAACGCCGCCACGTCGCGGGGATCCTTCAGGGCGTTGAGGTGCGCGACGAGCGGGCTCGACACCTGCGTCGCGCCCTGCCAGTAGTGGTTGAACGTGAGCGACGGGGTCGCCACGGACCCGTGCTCGAAATGGATCTGGCGGACGGCGGGGCCGAGGAGGTTGCGCACCGTGGCGGGGACGCCCCAGAGGTTCGGCGTCGCCGATGCGCTCGCGCCCGGCGGCGCGTGGCGCGCGAGCGCCTCCAGGAACCGGCCGGTGGCGCCCTCGGGGGTCCACCCCGTGAAGGCGATGGTGCCTCCCGGCCGGGTGACGCGCAGGAGCTCCCGCGCAGCCGCGCCAGGGTCTGGGGCGAAGATGTGGCCGAAGGTGGAGAGCACCACGTCGAAGGACCCGTCGGTGTAGGGAAGGGCTTGGGCATCGCCCTCGTCCCACCGGATGTCGTCGTAGCCGGCAAGCGCCGCCGAGGCCTTGGCCTCCTCGAGGAGGCGCGGCGTGATGTCGAGGCCCGTGACGCGGGCGCCCGCCATGCGCGCCGTGAGGGTGGTGTTCCCCGTGCCGCACGCCACGTCGAGCACGCGGTCGCCCGCCTTCACGCCCGCCGCGCGCACCACCTGGGCGCTTACCGGGAGTATCCGCAGGGCGGCGGCGGCATAGTTGCCGCTCGACCAGACCTGGCGCGCGCGTTCACGGTGGTCGAGAGCGGGGACATCGAGGGCCATGGGAGCGGGATCGCGGCGGGGAGGATAACGGCATCGGTGGCGGCCGGAACCGCTTTGCGCGGCGCCGCGCTACCACCCCGCGATGGCGCTGCGCGCGAAGGAGGGCCTCGTCCCCGACAAGAAGACCGTGACCGAGGGGGATGTCGTCACGTGGAAGGCAAAGGTGGAGAACACGGGCGCCGAGCCCCGCCGCCTCCGCTTCGAGGGGGAAGCCACCAACGTGCGCCCCCCGCTCGCCCTTGCCGCCCGCGAAGGGCCCCAAGTGGCTGCCCGGAAGACGCGCACCCTCCTCACCTTCTCCTGGGTGGCCGCCGTGCCCGTGCCCGGGGAGTCGAAGACCCTCCGCGGCGAGGTGCGCCTCGTGGACGAGGAGACGGGCGCCGTCGTGGTGCGCGCGCCCCTCGACCTGTACGTGGCCGCCGCGGCCACGGCGCGGCCGGCCGAGGCAACCGCGCCCGAGCCGGAACGCCTCGTGACGGTGCGCCGCCGCCCCGGGGCCACGGGCCACTTCGAGGTCGAGGTCGGGGAGCGCCTCGCTCTCGAAGTGGCCCGTGGCCCCGGGG
>DATMKA010000238.1:0-5124 GCA_035553595.1 Thermoplasmatota archaeon
GTCATGAAGTGTATTCCCCTAGCAATCGGAGGGGAAAGCCTTTGCGCTGCCCCCGGCCCCTCCTCCGCCTCCGGGGCTGACCGCCGAAGCTTTGTCGGCGGGGCGACCAATCGCCTTTTTAGCCTCCCGGGGGGCTCCTGCGCGTGGTGACGTCGTTGGCGGTCCAGCTCTACACCTACCCTCTGAGCCATTACTGCATCAAGGTCCAGAAGATCCTGGAGTACAAGGGCATCCCCTACCGCAGCATCGAGGTCAAGTACAACGACCGCACGCCGCTCCTCAAGGCCTCCGGCCAGGACTACATCCCCTACCTCGTTGACGACGGCCAAGGCTTCACGTGGCCCCACATCGTGGACCACCTGGAGCGCAAGGCCCCCACACCCACCCTCTACCCGGATGGCAACAAGGGGAAGGCCGCCGTCCTCGAGCACTGGGCTCACGCCGTTGTCGAGGAGGCCGTGTGGCGCTACGTGGTGACCGACGCGGAGAAGTACCTGGCGCGCCGCGACGAGGCCGAGGCCTGGGTGTTCGGGGAGATGCAGTCCCGCGCCCGCGGCCCCTGGCACCTCCTCGAGCACCGCAAGCCCGAGTTCTACGAGGGCATGAAGGAGGTGCTCGCGCTCGTGGAGAAGGGCCTCGACGGGAAGCCCTACTACGGCGGAAACGCCCCGAGCCTCGCGGACTTCGCGCTCTACGGCGCCATCAGCCCCCTCTACACGGTAGGCGGCCAGATTCCCGCCGAGTTCCAGACGCTTCGCGCGTGGTGGGGCCGCCTCGACGGCAAGAAGAGCGCCTAAATCGCGAGCACGAGCGCCGCGTAGAGGGCCGCCCCCGCGAGGAAGGCCCCCCAGCGGCTCTCGCGCTCCGCGGGCAGCTCCTCCTTGATCACGTTGAGGATGATGCCGCCCGCGAGGAAGGCACGGAAGGCCCCAACGAACAGGTGGGGCACGTCCGTGAAGAAGGCCACGGCGGCGCCGGCCACGAAGGCCCCGAGTACCACCCACTGCCCCTGGCGGCGGTAGGTTTGCGGGTGGTCGTCGGCGAGGGCGCGGTCCTGCAGCACGAACTTGAGCGCGATGGCGATCGTGAAGAGCACGAGCGCCGTGGGCTCCCGCTCCTCCTGCACGAGCAGGTACCCGATGACGAGGTTGAGGAGCGCAAACGCGGTGATGCTTACCCAGAAGGGTCCCGGGGCAGTGCCCTCGCCCCCGCCACCTTTGCCGACGGCCCCCTGGGAGCGCTTGACCACGCGCTCCACGCCGTAGTACAGGGCAAGCCCCACGAGTGCCACGAGGTATAGATGGTGCTGCACGAAGCCCCACAGGGGACCCATGGTGGCCTCCACGTGGGCCTGATCGTCCGCGAGGGCCGGCAGCAACTCCAGGAACACGAAGGCCACGGGCACGCCCGCCGCGAAGGAGAGCCACCGGCTGCGAGGGATGGCCCGCAGGAAGCCGAGCTTGCGCGCGAGGAGGTGCACGGCGACGAGGAAGGCCACCGCGGCGAGGGCCAACAGAGGGGCAGCCATAGACAGACCCAGGTTGCCCTCCTGATGAAGGAGGGTTGTGGCCCCTCCCTCGGGGCCTCAAGGACCCCTGCGGGACGGGACAGTTACAAGGGCCCCACGCCCTAAGGACCCTCCGGATGAGATCTCCTAGGGTGGAACGGTGAACCGGAGGACCCTCCGAGAGCCGCGAGGGCCTTAGATGAAGAACGTTCCGTGATGCTTCGGCGCCGCACACAACGCGGATCATCGGTCGAGATCTAGCCACTTCTCCTCCAGCTTAGCGAGGAGCGTAGAGGCTTCATCGTTCCTACCTGTGGGGAGTCCCTTCGTCCATCGGCCAGTCGGACGGACCTGAAGCGTAATGAGGGTCTCCACAAACCGGAGGCGCGCTGGGGAGGTCTCAAGCTCCGAGAAGATCTCCTCGATGTCCTCCCTCCTCGTCGGGGGGCGCCGGTGGGCGTTACGAAGCCGGCGCCGATCCCTCCACCAAGCGCTGCCGTTAGCCCAAAGGATGTACATCAGGAAGCCAACTAGTACCAAAAGGAGTGGTACCAGAATCAGGAGGGCGGAGTCGAACCCGAAGAACGGATCAAGGTAGGTTTGGGCCAGCCAGGAGAGGACGCCGAGCACCACCGTGATAAGAATCGACAGCCCAACAACCCGAACCGGCCTCATGAGAACCGAGACTTGGCCACGAAGGGCCTCGAATGAGAAGTCCCCCCGCCACACCGGCTTCTGCTTGTAAAGTGGAGTAATTACAGCAAGGATCACGAGAAGGGTAAGGAACGAGAGCACCTCCGCCTTACCCCCATATGGGGAGGGTTGTGGCAGGAACGCGTAGGGGGAGACTGCGGAACGAGCGATCGAAATTACGCTGCCCAGCCCGGGGAACGTGGACACATCGCGGAGCAGAGGATCTAATACGAGGACGACTACACCCAAGCACATGTAGGCAAGCATGACAAGACGTCCAACTCTCAGAGTGAGGCGTGCCCAGTCATCGGTACGGCTCCACGGGCTAAAGAGCAGGGCCGATAGAGAAAAAAATCCCACCACCATCCCCAGGAACGGGAAAGCAGCTAAGAGCAGGACGGTCAGGGCGGTGATGCTGATCAAGTCCCGTGATCGGAGCTGTACGAATCGCTTGACGTTTGACAATCCGTCAGAGAGACTCAATGAAAATTCTAATTCTCGCCTCCGGGAATGGAAATTGAACGGAGGGATACTGTCAAGATACCCGACAAGTTCCTCCTCCAGAGCGGAGCCAATCCTCGGGAGATGTCTACATGCACGTATCGCCGTCTCGCTCACCCATTCGTTCTTCCGCTGGAGTGCAACAAGGATGACCTGCTCGACTTCTTGATCGGACAGTAGCCCAGTTGCCTCGACCGCCAACTTTGCGGCAAGGAGATTATCCTCGAGTCTTACCTGGGTAAGGATGAACTCGGCGAGCTCCGACCTGAAGCCAACAAGCACCTCGGACCGGGAGCGGAAGGCGTCCGTCAGGAATCGGAGACAGTGAACTGCCCGAAGGTACCCTGCATCACCTAGAACGTACTCCCCTGACTTGATTTTCGCTACCTCGAGCCAACAGTACTGCGCAATCTGAGTTGCGGTTTCGCCGGGAGCGACCTGACAATAGAGAACCAGCGTCTCCCGCCATCGGCTATCCAAGGGAATGGTTTCAGGCTGGATCAGTTCTGGGTTTTCAATGAGGCGGCGAGCAACAAAATACTCGTTGAACCGTCTATGGACGAAGCTGAAGCGCGCATCGGTACCTGCCCCGACCCGAGCGAGACGGGCGTGCTCCAAGACTGCTACAATCTCCCGAATCCTGTATCCCCGGAGTTGTTTTTCGAGGTATTCCACTGGGGCCTCAAGGCCGTATTCCGGAACGGCGAACATCTCCCACGCGATGAATGTCGCCGCCTCCGTCACCTCCTCGACCGTCATACCACTACGACGAATTCGATCCCTAGTGAGTTGGAGGCGCCTGCGGATGTAATCCTCGTAGAGCGCAAGCTGTGTCTGCGGGAGAACACCGGCGTTGTTTGTTAGGTAGCTCCTAATCAGCGCCGCAGTGAATGGGTTACGGGCCGCAGGAACAAGGTCAGGGCGGTTGGCGAACATGTGTTGAACCGTCGCATCCCCGAAGAAACGAGAGTGCCGCAGCGTTTCGACTATCTTGATCTCAGTGAAGGGACGGATCTCCAACACCGCCACGGGCTCGCAGCTTAAAGTCGGGCGGCGAAAAAACCGGGAAGATAATACACCACGGGTCTCAGCGGTCCCTGAGAAGAACGTGGAAAAGACAGTTGAGAGGCGTTCCACAAGCCATGAGGACTCCCCGACATCCAGCACCTCAGGTATCTCGTCAAAAGAGTCAAAAATGAAGAAGAAACGCCCATCATGGACCATCTTGTCGAAATACGCATCCACGAATTCGACTCCGAAGACGTCAGATCGCGCCTTCAGATTCTCCCGGATGAATTCATGAAGATCAGCAACGGTTGGGGGGTTTTCCTCCGTCCAACGGCGCCCCTTCAACCACTCCTTCAAGTTGATGTAGACGGGCACTTTACCCGTTTTCTCGACTTCGTCCAACAGGATCCGGGCCAGCCTTCGCAGAGCGACGCTTTTCCCAGAACCCGGGTCGCCCAAGACGAGGAACACTTTGGCCCGCCGGTTCCTCCGGATGGCATTTAAGAGGTCGGTCACCTCACGCCTCGCCCGCCGGCCGGTTTTTACCTCCACGTCGGCCTCGAGCGGTGTGAAGTATGCCTCTGACCAATTCGTTCGGAGATCCAACTCCCGGAGATGGCTCCTCAGCAGCTCGGCGAAATTACGGAGCGACGTGTGATAGTCGGGGTGAGAGAACTCTCGGTCCACTGGCTGAGGATGGACCGCCATTGCAGATCTATCCTGAAGAGATGCGTTGACCGCGTAGCCAATCAAGAGAGCACCGACAAAAACGAGTACCGACAGGATCTGTCCCGGGGAAGCAACAGTTGCCACCGCCCCCAGATTTTCCGCCCCGATCACATGGAGGAGGAGGCCGGATGAGATATCCTCAAGGAACGGCCGGCCCGAGATCACCGCCAGTGCGACCGCCTGGACCATCCCCACGATAGCCATCCGGACACGCGAGTGCCCATCCTCCGCTGGCGCCCACAGGCCCCGAGTAATCCAGAGTACCCCAGATATTCCAACGCCTACTATGACCGAGAGAAGGAGTCCACCTGAAACGAAAGCGATCACCAGCGCGCAGCTGGTGATGAGGACCAAGAGGGCCACGGCCCGTGTCGCAGGTGCCAGATTTCCAGACGGGAAGGAGCTGGGCACACGAACCCCCTATTGCCCCGCCGCCTTCAACCGGTCGAGCACGAACTGCCGGTCGAGGGAGGCGAGGAAGAAGCCCGCGCGGGGACCCTTGCTCTTCGCAAGGAAGCTCTCGTAGAGGGCCTGGAAGGCCTTCCCGCCGGGGAGCTCCCGCGCCTTCGCGGTGTCGTAGATGGCGTTGTGGATGGCTTCGCCCGTCCACTTGGCGTTCTCGAGGACGCCGTGGAGCGCCGCGAGGTACGCCTTCTGGGCGGCATCGAGGCGCGCGACGGCTTCCG
>DATMKA010000239.1:0-3377 GCA_035553595.1 Thermoplasmatota archaeon
TCCCCATGTAGGCGTGGATGGCGTCCACGGCCTTGGGCGCGAGCACCACGATGCGGTCCTTGCCGCCCTTGCCCTCCCGAATGGTGAGCTCGCGCTCCCGCAGGTCCCCCACCTTCAGGTTCGCGCACTCGCTTGCGCGCAGGCCCCCGTACACGAGGACGTGCAGGAGGGCGTAGTCGCGGCGGTTGTCGCACACGAACAACAACTGTTGCACCTCCTCGACCGTGAGGTACCGGGGCGTCCGCCGCTTTCCCTGGGGCTTCCGCATGGGCCGGGGCAACGGGTTCTCCACCCACTCGAAGTACCGCTCGATGGCCGTCAGGGAGTTCCGGACGCGCGTGGCGCTCAGGTCCTCCCCCCGGCGGTTCTTGGCGTCAAACAACAGGTACTCGCGGTACCGGGGCGCCATCTCGTGCGCGGGCGTCAACGTCCGGGCCCACACGAGGAAGGGGCCGAGGGCCTGCGCGTAGGTGCGGGCGGTGAAGGGGCGGTACCCCCGGTCTCGCACAAGCCACCGTTCAAAACGCGCGAGCCGTTCACGCAATTCCTGGCGCACAACACATCCTGTTCCCTTCGCCAGGCCGTGCGTGCTTCGAGTTTGACCCGTAGGGGCAAACTCGAAAAAGCGTGGGAGGGGGGATTTGAACCCCCGAGTCTTGTGGACACAGGATTAGCAATCCTGCGCCTTACCAGGCTAGGCTACCCCCACAGAATGGGTTGGGCCTCAAAGGTGCGGAATGAACCGGCCTCTGGGGCGGTCCCTAATCCGTGTTCTCGTATTTATTCGTTTGCGGCTGCTTGCGGGGCTGGTTTCTGGGGTGGATTTGGCCCGGTTTTTGGGCGTGCTTGGTGCCTCCGTCGCGGGGTGTTTCCGGCGTGTTGGGGGAGGCTATAATTAGTAGGGGTGCTCTGCGTTTTCCAATGACTGGGCGTGGGGGCATGGACGTGTCGGGGCCCGTGGTGGATCGCTTGCGGGGTGCGGGCGACCCGGCGCGTGCGGCGCGTGCGCTCGAGGACAACGAGGTGATTGCTGCCCTCGTAGAACTCTCCCAGGACCGGGCGCTCGCGGAGGCGCTCGGTGTGGAGGCCGCGACGCGCGTGCAGCGGAAGGCGGCCATCCTCGAAACGGCTGCCGAGGGCATCCTCGTGATTGACGCGGAGGGCCGTCACCTGTACATGAACCCGGCCGGGCTCCAGATGGTCGGGTGGACCCAGGAGGAGCTCGTCGGGAAGCCCACGCACGACATGATTCACCATTCGACGCCGCAGGGCGTTCGGGTGCCGAGAACGGCGTGCCCTCTTTTCCAGGTGGTGACCTCCGGGAAGATGCTCCGGGCCAAGGACGATGTCTTCTGGCGCAAGGACGGCACGATGCTGCCCGTCGTGTACTCGTCCTCCCCGGTGATGCGCGAGGGGAAGATCGAGGGCGCCGTGATCGTTTTCAGCGACATGACGGAGCGGAAGCGCCAGGAGGAGACGCTGCGCTTCCAGGCCCGCCTCCTCGACACGGTGGGCCACGCCATCATCGCTTCGGACCTGCAGGGCACAATCCTCTACTGGAACCATGAGGCGGAGCGCCTCTACGGGTGGTCCTCGGCCGAGGCCCTCGGTCGTAACGTGGTGGACCTCGTGCCCGCCGAGGGGCACGTGGATGCCGCGAACGAGCTCATGGAGCGCTACCGCCGCGGCGAGTCCTACCGCGGCGAGTTCGTGGTGAAGCGCCGCGATGGCAGCCCCTTCCGCGTCCTCGTCGTGAACACGCCCATCCTCTCCCCCGAGGGGCACCTCCTTGGAACCATCGGCGTCTCCTTCGACATCACGCAGGAGCGCCGCCGCGAGGAGGAGCTCCGCGAGCTGACCGGTGCCCTCGAGAACACGGTCGAGGGGGTTGCCCGGCTCGATTCGGAGGGGTGGTGCCTCAAGGTGAACCAGGCCTACGCGCGCATGCTCGGGGCCGAGCCGGAGAAGCTTGTGGGCTCCCACTGGATGGCGGCGCTGGCGGCCGAGGACCTGCCGAAGGCCCGCGAGGCCTTCGAGGCCCTGCGCCGCCGCGGCAAGGGCCACCTGGAGGCCCGCGGGGTACGGTACGACGGCACGCCCATCGTCATCGAGGCCACCTTGGTCGCGATCTCCGAAGGCCCCGGGCAGATGGCGGGCGCCTACTGTTTCGTGCGCGACCTCACGGCCCGCACGCGCGCCGCCGAGGAGCTCGCGGCGGCCCAGCAGCGGGCAGCCCGCAGCGAAAAGATGGCCGCCCTCGGGTCCCTCGTCTCGGGCGTGGCTCACGAGATCCGCACTCCCCTCACCTACGTTCAGAACACGGGGTTCCTGCTGCGCGAGCGCGTTCGCCGCCTCGAAGCCGCGGGAAAGATCGCCCCGGAGGCCGCCAAGGAGCTGCTCCCGCTCGCGGAGGCCATCACGGACGGCGCGGGCCGCCTCAATCGCCTCGCCCAGGACCTCCGCCGCTTCCTCCACCACGAACCGGGCGCGCGCGCCGAGGCCCGCCTGAACGAGGTGGTGGGCGAAGCCCTCCGCCTCTACGAGGCCGCCCATGGACGCAACGTGGAGATCCTCGTGGAGCTCGCGCCCACGGACCCCGCCCTCATGGACCGTTCCGAGATCCAGCAGGTGATCATCAACCTCCTCAACAACGCCGTGGAGGCCACTCCCGTGGGGCGCGGCCCCATCGTGGTGCGCACGGGCCCCGGTGATCAACCGGGAACTGCCATGCTGAGCGTGAGCGACGCCGGCGTCGGGATTCCCCCCGAAGTGCAGGCGCGCATGTTCGAGGAGTTCTTCACCACGAAGCCCGAGGGCACCGGTCTCGGGCTCAGCATCGTGCGGAGCATCGTGGAGCGGCATGGTGGAACGATCCGGTGCGACTCCCGCCTGGGCGTGGGGACGCGCTTCACGGTGACGCTTCCGACGGCCGCGACGACCGATGCCGAGTGATGGCTCGCATCCCTGGGTGGGAGCGGTGAGAAGAAGTGTCCCGGTGCGGGTGAGAAAAACGCACCGGGACGGCGAGCAGGGCGGAAAATTTTGGGGGAGGGGGGAGGCTTGAGTAAGACTTTCTCTTCCCTGCTCAACCGTGGTTCAATAGGGATGGTATTTACGTGTTTTCAGAAAGCCAGGAGGGGGGTTGGGGCCTGGTGAAAAAGGGGCCGCGTCACTGGTGGGCAGCCTGCCCCGCGGCGCACCCTCCGCAGTCGGCGCCGGCCTGGAGCATCGGGAGGCTGGAGCTTGCGGCGGGGATGGGCGCCTTCCGTGAGCCAAAGGTTGCGTAATCCGGATTGAGGTGGTCATGCCGCCC
The DNA here is from genome assembly GCA_035553595.1 of Thermoplasmatota archaeon. GTDB lineage: Archaea > Thermoplasmatota > SW-10-69-26 > JACQPN01 > JAJPHT01 > DATMKA01. The sequence continues at coordinate 3,314 of DATMKA010000239.1, forward strand.
ATAGCGGGAGTGCTTGGTGCGGCGTGACCGGTGCTTCTGGCACTCCAGCTTCGTGCAGTAGAAG
>DATMKA010000240.1:0-2857 GCA_035553595.1 Thermoplasmatota archaeon
GTCATGGGTCCGGGGGCCTCACGGAGGGAGTCGGGCGGGCTCGGTTCGGCGGAGGAGGTCCGACTCGAGGGGCGCCTGCTTCTCGCTGGCCGGGGGCCCCACGAGGCTGGAGATGATCGTGCGGGAGGCCTTCAGCGTGGCCTCGATCTCCGCCATCCCTTCGTTGGTGCGTCCGAGCTCGAAATTGAGCTTGGCCTTCGCGAGGCCCTGGACGATGTTGTCATTGATTTGGAGGGCTTCCCGCTGGCGCTGCCGCATGTCCTCAAAGAGGGCCGTGCCGCGAAGGAGGGCAGGGAAGCGGTGGCGGAGGCTCCAGTACCAGACGGCCACGGCGCCGGTGAAGATTTCCCAGCCCCACATTTCCCAGCCGCTGAAGAGCTGCCGCCCAACGGCGGCGCCCCCGTCGTGGAACCCCACGTAGGCAAGGAAGGCATGGGACCCGTGCAGGAAGTGGCCCACGCCGCAACTGAAGAAGATGAGGCCCGTGGCAACCGCCAGGGGGTTGGTCCGGAGTTGGTTGGAGCGCAGGACGCCACCGAGGATGGTCCATGAGATGGCGAGGTAGGCAAGCGAGATGACGGCGGCTCCAGCCATTCCCAAGATCCAGAGTTCCAACAGGTTTCCTCCCTGGGCACTAGGCCCGTGGCGATCCCCTCTGATCGTGCTTAGCCATAAAGGCCCGGTTGCCGGGTCCGCCGCCTGCCCCGAGCCGTGCGGGGGCGTCTAGACGAGCACCCGCTTCTCGTCCTTCACGACGTTGAGCACGAGTTGGGTGGCGGTGCGTTCCACGCCGGGGTCGGCGCTCACTTCCTTGATGAAGCTGTTCAGCTCCTCGCGGTCGCGGAAGCGGGCGAGCAGCATGGAGTCCCATTCGCCCGTCACGTCGTACACCTCGAACACCTGGGGGTTCCTGCCGAGGCGCTTTTGCACCTCGAGGAGCTTGCCGTGCTGGATCTTCACGCCGACAATCACCACGAGGTCGAAGCCGAGCTTCTCCGCGTCGAGGAGGGGCGCGTACCCCTTGATGATCCCGAGGTCCTCGAGGCGCTTCACGCGGGCGCTCACCGTGCTGAGGGCGATGTCGAGTTCGGCGGCGAGGTCGCGGTAGCTCTTGCGGGCGTTCTGGTTGAGGGCGCGGAGGATGGCCACGTCCACGTCGTCGAGGCCGGTCCCTTCGCGGCGGCGGCGGCGCGTCTCCTCCTGCTCTTCGAAGCCGTGCTTGAGGCGAATGGCGATGTCGACGCGGTCGTCGGGGCTTCCGGGTGACTGCTTGTTAACGACCATCCGATCCGTTACTCCCTTCGTTATCGTACATTCGTGCGGGAGCGTATTGAGTTATCGGTCATTTGTTCAGCGGAAGCTCCGATAAGTATATGCGTGGTGCGGGGCAGTTGGGGCACGTCCCCTCCGGGGTCAGGTGCATCCCCATGGCCACCCTCAAGAAGACGACATGGACCGCTGCCGAAGTGGTCGAGTCCGCGAAGGCTGAGAACGTCCGCTTCCTCCACCTGATGTTCAGCGACATCAAGGGCATCCCCAAGAACGTCGCGCTCCCCATCGAGCGCCTCGAGGAGGTCATGGAGTCCGGCGTCCAGTTCGACGGCTCCTCCATCGCCGGCTTCGCCGAGATTCAGGAATCCGACATGATCCTGAAGCCCGACCCCAACACCTGGGCCGTCCTCCCCTGGACCTCCGGCTCCTCCAAGTCCGCCCGCCTCATCTGCGACGTGTACAAGCCCGACGGCACCCGCTACGAGGGCGACCCCCGCTACGTCCTCCAGAAGGCCATGAAGAAGGCCGCCGAGCTCGGCTACACCTGCTACACGGGCCCCGAGTGCGAGTTCTACCTCTTCAAGAAGGACGAGCGCGGCAACCCCACCGCCGTCCCCCACGACACCGGCGCCTACTTCGACGTGGGCTTCAGCGACCACGGCGAGGCCTGCCGCAACGAGATCACCATCTACCTCGAGCAGATGGGCTTCAACATCGAGGCCTCCCACCACGAGGTCGGCCCCGGCCAGCACGAGATCGACTTCAACTACGGCGACGCCCTCACGAGCGCCGACCGCATCCTCACCCTCAAGTGGGTCACGAAGATCGTTGCCCAGAAGCACGGCCTCCACGCCACCTTCATGCCCAAGCCCATGTACAAGCAGGCGGGCAGCGGCATGCACGTCCACCAGTCCCTCTGGAAGGACGGCAAGAACGCCTTCTACGACCCCAACGGGAAGTTCCAGCTCAGCAAGACCGCCTACAGCTACATGGCCGGTCTCCTGAAGTACACTCCTGAGATCACCGCTGTGCTCAACAGCACCGTGAATTCCTACAAGCGCCTCGTGCCCGGCTACGAGGCCCCCTGCTACATCGCCTGGGCCAACAAGAACCGCAGCGCCCTCATCCGCGTCCCCGCCGCCCGCGGCAAGGGCACGCGCCTCGAGCTCCGCTGCCCCGACCCCGCCGGCAACCCGTACCTCCAGACGGCCGTCATGCTCGCGGCCGGCATGGAGGGCGTGAAGAACAAGCTCACGCCCCCCGACCCCGTCGAGCAGGACATCTACCACATGACGCCGGCCGAGAGGAAGAAGAACGGCGTCGGGTCGCTCCCCGGCAGCCTCCGCGAGGCGCTCGACAAGTTCGAGAACTCGAAGATCGTGCGCGACGTCCTCGGCGAGCACATCTTCGACCAGTTCGTCCACGTGAAGAACAAGGAGTGGGACGAGTTCCGCCTCCGCGTCCACCCGTGGGAGCTCGCGAAGTACCTGCCGAAGACCTAGAACAGTTGAGTTCGGGGCCTTCAGCGGTGCACTCCGTGACATGAGTTTCACACCGAGGGCCGCGCTGCGGCGCGGCCCTCGGC
>DATMKA010000241.1:0-5676 GCA_035553595.1 Thermoplasmatota archaeon
CAGCCTGGCCGGGCTCGGGGACGGTGATCTCGTCGGGGAGGCGGCACTCGGGGCGCATGATCGCGACCTTCACGCCGATGACACCGAGCTTCTTCTTGCAGACCGCGTAGCCGCGGTCCATCATGGTGAGCGCGGTGTCGCCCGTGAACTTGATGCGCCCTTCCTTGAACTTCTCAAGGCGGGAGCGGCCACCGGTGATCTTGCCCGTGAGGGTGATCAGGCAGCCCTTGGCACCAGAGTCCATGATGCGGCGGAGCGTGCTGTGGCCCGCGCGGCGGAAGTGCCAGCCGCGCTCGAGGGCCTCAGCGAGCTTGAGGGCCATGATCTGGGCGTTGAGGGAGGGGTTCTGGGCCTCCGTCACCTCGATCTGGGGGTTGTCAAGCTCGTAGCGCTCCTTGAGGTCGTCCGTGAGCTTCTTGATGGTGGCGCCGCGGCGGCCGATAACGAAGCCGGGGCGTTCAGCAATCAGGGCCACACGGGTGCCCATGGGCGTGCGGGTGATCTCGGCGCCGCCGAAGCCCGCGCGCTCGGTCTCCTTGTGGAGGAACTCGCGCACAGCGACGCGCCGCTTGTGCTCCTTGATGAGTTTGCGCTCGACTGCCACGATTACTCCTCCTTCTTTGTCGTCTTCGTCTCGGCCTCTTCGGACTCCTCCGCTTCGCGGAGGACGATCTCGATGTGGCTGCACTGGGTGTTCCACTGGGTGGCGCGGCCCTGGGCCCGGGGCATGAAGCCAGGGATGGGGGCGGCCTTGTGGGCAACCGCGTGCCAGACGATCATCTTCTCGGGGTCGAGGCCCTTGTACTCGGCGTTGGCCTCGGCCTGCTTGAGCACCTCGAGGGTGGCGGCGGCGACCTTCACGGGGAACTGGCCGGGACCGATGCCGCCCTTGCGGTGCTTGACGTTGGTCTTGTGGGTCTTGAACGGAACCGCCTGCTTGAGGAGGGTCACGTTCTCGAGGTAGGTCTTGGCGCGAGCAAGGGGCATGCCCTTGATGGCGCGGCAGACGTTGATGCCGAACTTGGGCTTGACCGGGAGGTCGCGCCCGACGGCCTTGCTCGTGGTCTCGGGGTCCACGTTCTGAGCAGCGTATCGATACATTTGGCGCACCTCACTTCAGCGGCATGAACTTGGAGCTGCGCGTGGCACCGACGCCAGGGCCCGTGTGCTTCACGGACTTGCGGGTGCCGGCGAACTCGCCAAGCTTGTGCCCAATCATTTCGGCAACGATGCCGACCTTCTGGAACTCCTTGCCGGTGTGGACCTCGATGGTCTTGCCGACAAAGACAGGGAGGATGGGGAAGTCGCGCAGGTGCGTGCGCACGCTGCCGCCTTCGCCGGCCTCCTGGACCTTCTGGTAGAAGGTCGTGGCCTCGTGCTCCTGGCTCTCGTTCATGCGCTTCATGAAGCGGCGAGCGCGGGAGGGGAGGAGGGCCATGACCTCGTCGTGGGGAAGGGCGAGAAGCTCTTCCAGGGTGCGGCCGCGGTAGGTGAACTCCTTCTGGCGGCGCGTGTCCGTGGTCGTCTTCTTCTTGCGGGCCCGGCGGGGTGCGCCACGCTTGATCGGAGCGCCCGCGGGCGGGTTGGTTGTGTCCGTGGGATCAGCCATGTTCTATTCACCCCTTCCTCAGGCCGGTGCGCTTTGCCGCGATGTGACCAACGTTGCGGCCGGCGGGGGTGCCGCGGGCAACGGTGGTGGGCTTGCCTTCCTTCCTGTGAGCGTTACCACCGCCGTGGGGGTGGTCCACGGGGTTCTTGGCGACACCACGAACGCGGGGCCACAGGCGGCCAGAGGCCTTGTACTTGTGGTGGGCCTTGCCGGCCTTCGCGATGGGCTTGTCGCCGCGGCCGCCACCGGCGACGACGCCGATGACCGCCTTGCAGTTGGGATTCAGTTGCTTGAAGGCACCAGAGGGGAGGCGCACGGTGACGTGGGCCTCGGTGCGGCCAACAAGGAGAGCGCTCGTGCCGGCGGTGCGGACGAACTTGCCGCCATCGCCGGGCTGGCTCTCGATGTTGTAGATGGGGGTACCTTCAGGGATGCGCTTGAGCGGGAGCACGTTGCCGGGCTCGAGCTCGTCCGTGCCGGTCTTGATGAGGCCGCCCACGCGAGCACCCTCGGGAGCGAGGAGGTGCTGGATGGGGCCCTCGGGGAACTGGACGCGGGCGATGGGGGCCGTGTGGCCGGGGTCGTGGATGATGTCCACGATGGTGCCGGTCGCGGTGCCCTGCACCTTGGGGTGCGTGACGGGGCCCTTGTGCTGGTGGCTCGGGCTCGAGTGGACCGGGGAGGCCTTGCCACGGCGCTGGATGATAAGTCGCTTGCCCATGTTCACACACCTCAGAAGATGCCGATCCTCGTGCCGATTTCTTCGGCCTTCACATCGGGGGCGAAGCGCACCACAGCGTGCTTGCGGCCGTCCGTTGTGATCTTAGTGTTAACCTGGATGACCCGGGCCTGGAAGAGCTCCTCGATGGCCTTCTTGATGGCGGCCTTGGAGGCGTCGCGGCGGACGACAAACTCGAGCTTGTTGTCCTTCTCCATCTGAGCCATGGTCTTCTCAGTCACGAAGGGGTGGTCGATGACTTCGTAAGCAGACTTCATTGGACATCCTCCAGAGTGCGGAGGGCGGAGGCCGTGAACACCGTGAGGCGGCCGGCGTCGCCGCCGGGCGCGATCTTGTCGACGTTCAGGTTCTCCGGGGTGGAGGTCTCGACGCCGCGGATGTTGCGGGCGGCGTCGTGGATGGCGGCACCCGCGGGAGCGACCACGAGGACGCTGCGGGGCGTGCGGAAGCGGCGGCCGCGCATCTTGCCGCGGCCGGGGCGCTGCTTGTGGCCGGCGTCGGCGCGCTCAAGGTCGCCACCGAGGCCGAGGGCCTCAAGGAGAGCCACCACGTCGCTCGTCTTCTCGGTGTTCGCGAGGGTGTCCTCGAGGACCACGGGGAGGGTCACGCCCTCCTTGAACTGGTGGCCACGGGAGGAGACCATCTCGGCGGAGGCGAGAGCGGCGAGGGCGCTGCGGAAGGCAGCGAGCTTCTCCTTCTTGTTGATCTTCTCAGCCCAGACGCGCTCCACCTTCGGGGGGTGAGCGCGGCGGCCACCCACGACGGCGGGGGAGAACACGGCCTTGGAGCCCTGGCGCATACGGGGCACACGGGAGATACCCTGACCGGAACGGACAGAGCGCTCGGCGTGCTGCTTGCCACCGTAGCTGGAGGCGCCGTAAGGCTGGCGGGCGTTGGCGTGGAAGGTGTTGACCGCCTTGCGGATGAGGTCCGGGCGGTACTCGGCGGTGAAGGCGGCGGGGAGGTCGACCTGGCCCGCAACGCCACCGGTCTTGTTGTAGACGTTGACCTTGACCATCTAAATCACCGTCCCTGCTTGCTCGCGGTGGAGATGTGCACGAGGTCGGGCTTGTCCACCTTGATGCCGCGAGTGTAGCGGGCCGCCTCTCGGAGGCGGATGAGACGCTTCGTGGGGCCGGGGATGGACCCGTGGAGCATGAGGTACTTGTTGCGCACGATGCCGTAGTTCAGGAAGCCACCGGCGGGGGTGATCTCCGCGCCGTCCTCACCGAGCTTGAGCACGCGCTTGTTGTACTCGGTGCGCTGGTGGTAACCCATCTGGCCGGGCATCGGGATGACACCCTTGCGGATGAAGCGGGGCTGGAAGGGACCGAGGGGCGACGTGTCGCGGCGGTTCTTCGAGTCCTTGTGGCCCTGCATCTTGACGCCCCAGCGGGGCACGGAGCCGTTGAAACCGAAACCCTTGGTCACGGCGGCCACGTCGATCATCTGGCCGGTCTTCGTGAACTCGGTGATGTCGATCTCCTTGCCGAGCTTGTCCTTCGCGAAGGCGAGGCGGGCCTTGAGGTCGCCGCCGGCCACGCGCAGCTCCATGATCTCGGGCGTCTTCTTGGGGATGCCCGTGACGGTGGTGGGCTGGGTGTAGGCGAGGAGGCGGATGTCCGCGATCTGCTCGGTCTTCACGGTGCCGATGTCGCCCTTGGCCTGCTTCGGAACGGGGAGGCGGAGGCGGAGGCGCTTGTCGACGTCGTTCGCCCAGAACTCCGTGGTGGTCTTGAGACCGTAGGGGGTCTTGCGGTAGATGCGCACGGCGGCGACCTTCATCGGGGGAACCTCGATGATGGTCACGGGCACCTGGACCTCCTGACCCTTGGTGATGGAGGCGGGGCGGTAGTCAGTCAGGATCACGTGGGTCATGCCGGCCTTGTAGCCCGCAAAGCCCTGGATGTGGGGCTGAGAACCCTCAGCCTTGGGCCAGGATGTAAAGCGGGGAACCTGGGATTTGGCGCGGACCCGGGGCGAAAAGCCGTGGGAACCCCTCTGGGGGCGGTGTGCTTGTCCCATTTGTCATTCTCTCCTTGGGGTAGTCTCCTCCAGAACGCCGGCAAAGCCGAATTGCGCGGCGCGTTCGGAGGATTCCGCGAGAAAGCGACATGTGGAGGACCGCGCGCCCTTGCGGCGCGAAGCACCCGATGTCCCTGTTTCGCTTCATCCCACCGTGACGCCTTTACCGGTGGCGGGCACCGGTCGCGGGGTCCCAACACGGCTCGGGTTCGGAGGACTCGACACCGCCAAAGGCGGGGATCGGTACCGGGCCGCGAACGTTGGGTTGCCCCTCACGTCTGGTATAGACTACTCAGGGTAGTGGCCACGCAATGCGCCACCCCTTATTTATAGGTATCCGAGTTTTCCCCCTCGGCACCTCGGCCGCCAGTTCCGATGGAGGCCGAGTTCGGGGGCGCAAAGGGACCTTACAGCGGTGTAAGGTGCAACGCGCGAAGCGGTGCGCGGACGTTGCGTGTCGAGGCGAGGAGAAGGAGAGAAGGAGGAGGGAGGAGCGGGCGCGGCCGCCGCGCCCGACGAGGAGGAGAAACGATTCAGGTCCAGTCGCGCTCGCGGCGCTCGAGGAGCCGGCGGTCCCAGTACTGCGTCAGTTCCGAAGGAATCGCGAGAGAAGACTTGGACTTAGGCGTGGTAATCATGCGTGTGCATCCCGCACCTACAATCGAAACAAGCGGTCATAAGGCTTTGCAAGCACGCGATCACGACGCGCTGACGCGGCCCGCGGCGTGACCGTGGGCGGCCAAAGAAAATGATCTAATAGAAAACGGGTTGGAACGCGGGGGCGGGGCGCGGCGGCCCCGCAGTTCGCGCTTACTTGAGGATACCCAGCTCGGGGGCGAAGGTCGGCCCGGGGGCGTGGACGGCACCGGGCTCGAGGCGGAGGCTTGTGAAGTAGTGCTCGAGAGCGAGCTTCACGGTGTCCGAGATGTTCTGACCCTTGACCACCTTCACCGTGTGAAGCTTGATGTGGTAGTCGAGGGGGATCTTGACCTTGATTTCCTTGTCTTCGATGAGGGCCTCGCCCTTGCGGCGAACGCCCCACTCGTCAATCATCATATCGTATACCTCTCCCTGTTTCACAACGCGACCGGAGCCGCGTTGTGTCCAACCCACCATTGCGGGGGAGAAGCCATACAATTTCGCTATCCGGGCCTCGGGAGGAAGGCCAAATGGGAAAAACCGAAACCGGCAAATACCCGGCCATGGGCGCGGCCGCCCGCCCAAGGGGCGGGGTGTCCGTCCCGCCCGTGGGACAAGGGGATTTGACCGTGAGCTAACACCCAACGACTGACGCTCCGAGGCA
>DATMKA010000242.1:0-4314 GCA_035553595.1 Thermoplasmatota archaeon
GGCGGCGGGCGCGGGCTCAGGGGTAGCTTGGGCCGTGGCTTCCTCCTCTTGCCCCAGCTGTTTCTTGATGCTGTTCGCGAGGACGGGGCCGATGCCGGGGACATCCGCGAGCGCTCGGGCGGTGGCCGCCTTGAGAGCGGCCGTGTCCGTGAAGCCGGCGCGGAACAGTTGGCGGGCACGGTAGCGGCCGATGCCCTTGAGGGCGAGCAGCGGGAGGAGTTCCTCCTTGGCGCCGTTGATCACACGGGCCTCCACGCGGGCGATCTCCTTGGTGGCTTCGGGGCGGAAGAGGCGCGCGATCTCGCGGGTGGCGTACAGGAGCCAGGTGGCCGTCTCCACCTTCTGGAAGACGTCCCCCGGGTACACCTGGTACTTCTTCATCATGTCCTCGTCCGTGGCCTCCTCGATCCAGTCCTGGAGGAGGTAGGCCGTCTTCACCTGCGCGAGGAACCACTCGTAGTCGCTCCCGTCCGGGAGGGGCAACAGGAACTCCTTCTGGTGCTCCACCACTTCCCCTTCGAGCCACACGTCGTTCTGGCGCGTGAACAGCACCCGCATGTCGGGGGTTGCGCAGATGGTGTGGAGGAAGCTGAGGGGCGTGATGCGCTTCCCCGAGTAGTTGCCGAGGGCTTCCCGGATGGTGACGGCGCTGAGGGGGTCGATATAGAGCTCGCTCACGCGCTTCCCGAACTTGGTGGCCTCGAAGGCCGCGCCCGTCTGGGTGATGAAGTCGTTCTCCAGGAGGAAGTCCACGACCGTGGTGATGCGGTCCATGATGCGCCAGAGGCTTTCCTGCTCGGCGTAGAAGGTGTTCTCGATGAAGGCCTTCAAGCTCGCCTCATCCTTCACGAAACCGGAAGCGATGCTTGCGAGCAGGTGCATGCGGAGGGCGGGCTCCGTGGAGAGCTTACTGATGACGCGCTCAGGGTCCGCGAGCAGGTAGTTCAGGAGAATCTCCTGGCGGGCCTCGATGCTCTTCGCGATCGTGATGGCCTCGCCCACCTGGTCGAAGCGGGGACGCCCGGCGCGGCCGGCCATCTGCTTGTAGTCGAGGACGGGGATGGGCGCGTTGCCTTCGTTCGCGTCGTAGCGCCACAGGTCGCGGATGATCACGCGCCGCGCGGGCAGGTTCACGCCCGCCGCGAGCGTGGGCGTGGCGGTGATGGCGCGCAGCAGGCCCTTCTTGAAGGCGCGCTCCACGGCCGTGCGCTGGTCCCCGGTGAGGCCCGCGTGGTGGAACGCCACGCCATGCTCGAGGCAGCGCGCGAGCTTCTTCTCCACGCTCGTCTGGTCACCGCCTTCGCGGCCGCGGATGCGCGCCGCAAGGCCCACGAGCTCCTGCCGAGCCTCGGGCGTGAGGTGCGGGTACACGGCCTCGCGCAGCTTGTCCGCAACGGCTTCGGTGGACTTGCGGGTGTTCACGAACACGAGGCATTGGCCGCCCGTGGCAACCGCGTCCTCCGCGAGCGCAAGGGCCTCGTCCTTGAGGGTGGAGCGCACCTGCTCCACCTGGTTGTCGAGGTACTTGATGCCCTTCCCGTACAGGATGCCCTCGCGCAGCGTCACGGGGCGCCACTGGGTTTTCACGTGGTGGGCGCGCAGCCACTTCGCAAGCTGCTCCGAGTTGGCGATGGTGGCGCTCAGCGCAATGATCTGCGCCTTGGGGTTGAGCTGCTTGAAGCGGGAGAGCAGCACCTCTAGGGTGGGGCCGCGGTCGGCATCGTTGAGGAGGTGCACCTCGTCGCTCACGATGACGTCGAGGCTCGTGAGCCAGTGCGCGCGATGGCGCATGAGCGCATCCGCCTTCTCGGAGGTGGCCACGATCACGTCGAACTGCGCAAGGCCCGGCTCCTCGGCGTCGAGGTCGCCCGTGCTGATGGCCACGCGGAACCCGAGGTCCTTCCCGAGGGCGAGCAGGTCCTCGTACTTCTCGGCGGCGAGCGCGCGCAGGGGCACGATGTACAGCCCCTTTCCGCCCGACAGCACCTTTTTCAGGATGGCGAGATAGCTCACGAGGGACTTGCCGCTCGCCGTGGGGATGGCGAGGACGAGGTTCTCGCCGCTCACCGCGATGGGGGCGGCCTGCTCCTGGCTTGGCCACAGGTCGCCGTACCCCTGGCGGCGGAGCGCTTCCACCGCGCGGGCGGGAAGGTCCAGGTCCTCGAGCTTCATTGCGCGCGGCATGGCCGCACTCCAGTATAAAGCCCCCCAGGGGGTCACGGAAAAGGGCCCCGATTCCTCGCGGCGAAGGTAAATATAGGCCTCCCTGACAACGCTGCTCTGAAGGTTGGTCCCACTTGCCTCCAGCAGCGCTTGCCGCTCCCCAGGTCTGGGGGTTACCGACGGTTCCCGCTGGGGCCCGCCTCGTGGAGCACTGGGTGTACGTGGACCCCGCCCACGACCACGCCGTGAACGTGGTCGTCCACGCCTTCGAGGGGCGCTACATCGTGTCCCGCCACGATTCCGTGCTCACGGACCGGGACTCCCGCGAGATCACGTTCCGCTCCGTCATTCCGGCCACGCGCACCGCGCTTACCGGCTTCCTGTCCCGCCTGGAGCAGGAGCTGAGCCTCCTGGGGCCCTACCTAAAGGGCGCCGCGGGCGGCTTCGCCCTTTCCCCCATGACCCCTCGTGGCGGCGCCACACGCGACCAGGGAGGCGTCCCCTTCGGGGGTTTCCCGGTGGCGGGCGACCATGTGATGACGCTCCACCTGTTCTCGAGCCCCGACCACCGCTGGCTCGTCACCCTCGCCGAGGTGCCGGACGGCGAAGGGACCGCCCTCATGGCGTTCCTGCACGATAGCGAGGCCGGCGCCTGCGTGGGCGAAGAACTGGTGCTGCACGCCAAGGGCGCGGGCCTCCACCGCGCCGTGCTCTTGCGCTGGTACATCGACTTCGCCGCCATGGGCTACCGGCTCGTGGCCCGCAAGGAGGTCGTGGAAGCCCTCATTCCGGGCGGCTTCGAGGCCCTCCTCGAGGAGGTGCACCCCGGCATCACGGGCTTCAAGTGGGACCTGGAGGAGCGCCGGCAGGCCGAGCGGGGCGACGACCGCAAGCGCCGCCCCGCGCCCCACCCCGTGGTGCAGGACCCCGCGCACGTGGACGACGTCCTGAAGTCGCGCTACCTGCAGTCCCTGTACGAGCGCTACTTGCCGCCCCATGTAACCTCGTGGTCGCTGCGGCGCGAGAAGGCCGCGGAGGTGCAGGAGTTCCTGCGCCGCCTGCGCCGCCGCTACAGCAACCACCACCAGCACGCGCTCTCCATCCTGGAGTCCGCCCTCCTCGTGGAGGTGGAGAGTTTCCACGGCCTCGGGAAGGGCCAGGGCGCGGAGGGGCAGCGGCTTCTCCGTCTCGTGCGCGAGGCGGGGGCGAACCTCGCGGTCGCTGCACCGTGGTAAGCTGAGAAAAAGAAGGAGTGGGGGCGCGAAGCCCCCTGTTTTCGGGGTTTAGCGCATCTCTTCGAGGACGACCTCGACCTCGCCCTCGCCGCGGCCCGCGGCCTTGCTCTTCACGGGCACGGAGCGGGAGTCCCCGCCGGTTCCCGCCACGGCGGGCACCTGGCGGAGGCGGCTGTTGCGGATGCCGTACAGGGAGTACGCCATGAGGCCGATGCCGATCCAGGCGAGGAAGGCGATCTTGGTGCCGCCCTCAAGGCTCAGCATGAGCATGGCGCACGTGACGACGCCGATGGCCGCAAGCACGGGGAAGCGGCCCACGTTGAGGGGCACCTTGAAGGGGCGCTCGAGACCGGGCTCGCGGTAGCGGAGCACGATCACGTTCACGCACACGATGGCGAACACGAACAGGGTACCGATGCTCGTGAGGCTCGAGGCGATGCCGATGGGCGTGATGGAGGCCGCGATGGCGACGAAGCCGCCCGTGATAGCGGTGGCGAGGGCGGGGGTGCCGAACTTGGGGTGTACCTTCGCCCAGCTCTCGGGAAGGAGGCCGTCGCGCGCGAGGGAGAAGAACACGCGGGGCGCGCCCATGAGCATCACGAAGAGCACGCTCGTGATGCCGGTGATGGCGCCGGCGCGAATCACGTCAGCCACCAGGGGGTAGCTGCCCTCGAAGGCGTAGCCGAAGGGCTCGGAGAGGCGGCGCTCGGCTTCCGCGGCCGTGACGCCGTTGCCCACCTGGAAGTCCGTGTACGGGACCATGCCCACGAGGACCACCGTGGCGAGAATGTACAGGACGGTGCAGATGGCGAGGCTCCCAAGGATGCCGATGGGGAGGTCGCGCTTGGGGTTCTTCGTCTCCTCGGCGGTGGTGCTGAGGGCGTCGAAGCCGATGTAGGCGAAGAACACGATGGCG
>DATMKA010000243.1:0-4037 GCA_035553595.1 Thermoplasmatota archaeon
GGGAGCGGTAGACGGTTTTCGCCATACGGCTTCCGAACCCTTTTGGGCCGCGGGGAGCAATAGGGGCTCATGCCTGCTCCAGCGAAGCCCGTCACGGCGCTTGTCGCCCTGGCCGCCGCCACCCTCCTCCTTGCCGGTTGCCTCGAGGGCCAACCCGCCCCCAGGGAGACCGGGAACCCCGACACCGAGACGGGAGAAGTGACCCTCACCCTAACCGCCGACCGCGACACGATCCTGCCCAACGGCTCCACGGTGCTCCGTGCCGTGCTGCGGAACGGCGGCGACGCCACCCTGTGGTATGACGGCGGCGGCTGCGGGCCCCTCCTCATCCATGGGGACCGCTCCCCCGAGGGCCTGCGGTTCAGCCCCGTGCAGCCCTACGCGTGTACTGCCGATTTCCGCGCCGTCCCCCTTGCCCCTGGCGAAACCATCCAGCGCAACCTCACGTGGGACGGTCGCCTCCATGACGGGGCCACGCCCAAGGCGGCGCCCCCCGGCGAGTACGTGTTCAGCACGGCGGTGCAGCTGTGGTCGGTGAACCCCATCGAGCAGCCCGCGATCGAGCCGAGCCACCGCCTGGAGGCTGAGGCTCCCGTGCGCGTGGAGCCCGAGGGCCGCTTCGCCCTGCGCTTCACGGTGCAGCCGGATGAGACGAACCTGACCCCCGGCAACGGCACGACGTTCCGCGTCACGGCCACCAACGTGGGCCAGGAAATCCTGTACTACGAGGGCGTGTACCCGGGCTGCGGCGAGCGCAGCCTCCAGGTGCTCGCCGAGGACGGGAGCCCCGTCCCTTGGAGCCTCCCCACGCCCTGCGCACGCCTCTACAAGATTACCCTCGAGTCGCTGCGGCCGGGTGAGTCCGTCACGTGGAACGTCACCTGGGACGGCAACCTGTACCCCAACGGGATGCCCCCGGCGACGCCCGCTCCGGCTGGCAACTACACGGTGGTCGCCTCGGAAATCTACCATGGTAGCGGCCCCCAGCGGAACGAGGCGGGGGACACCCGCACCTTCTCGGACTCGGTCGTGGTCCGCGTGAACGCGCAATAAAAAAAGACGGGGCCGCCCCGAGCGGGGCGGCCCTTGGGTTTAGGCGACGGTGATCGTCTTCATCATGCCGAGCGCGAAGTGGGGCGCGCCGCCGTGGCTCTCGGACGGGACGAAGCAGAAGAAGGCGTAGCTCACGCCGCTCTTTGCCGTGAAGACCACGTGCTGCGTCATGCCGGGCTCGATGGCGGAGATGCCGCCCACGGGCTTCGCGGGCGGGGGCGCGGTGGCGCCCGGCGCGAAGGCCGCGAGCACCTGCTCGGCCGTGGCGCCAGGCTGGAGCTCCACGATGATAAGCTCGTGGGGCTCCTGACCGTCGTTCGTGACACGGATGGTGTGGTTGCCGGCCGTGATGTTGTTCGTGTTGTTGAAGCTGAAGTCGCGGAGGGACACCGTGACGTTCGCCGCCGGGGGCTGGAGGGTCTGGGAAGCCGTCGCGTTCGTCACGTTGAGGAACTTCATCATGCCGAGGCTCGTGTGGGGAGCGCCGCGGTGGACGGGCGAGGGGATGGGACAGGTGAGGACGTAGGTGCCGGGCGTGAAGTTCACGTAGGCGGAGGTGGCCTCGGTGTTGTTGGTCGCGCCGGGGCCGCCGAAGTGGAGGGCCCACATGGGGGGGTGGCCGCTGCCGTTGTGCATCGCAGCCGTGAAGTTGGCGGCCGTCTGGTTGGCGGGGAGCTGGAAGAACTGGATCTCGTGCCACTCCATACCGTTGTTGCGCATGGTGACCTTCGTGAGGCCCGCGGGGATGGTGTCGGGGCCCGTGAACTTGTAGTCCGTGGCCGTGAAGACGACCTCGGGGATTGTCGCCTGCTGGTTGTTGCCGGTGTTGCCGGTGTTGTTCGTGTTCTGGTTGGGGGTCGAGGTGCAGCCGGCAAGCGCCACGGTGGCAAGAAGCACCGCCAGGACGCCCGCGACCAGCTTGTTGGAGGTCGTCATGAGATCACTCAAGCACTCCGGAGGCCTCGGTGGGCCCACGAAGGATTCCCCGCTATCACAAGTAGCGTACTAAAACCTTGCCCGTACCGTTACCGGGCCCGTCTCGTGGCCCGGAGCGACAGGACCAGGAAGGCCGTCCCGAGCACGAGGAGGCCGAGGCCTGCGGCAAGCGCCGCCGTGGTGCTGCCCCACTTCGCGTCGCCAAGTCCCTTCTCGATGGCAAAGAGGACCAGCCCGAGGGCCACGAAGGCGGCGCCCACGGCGCCCACACGGCGGAGGGCGCCCTGCCACAGGAGGGCGTGGGCGCGCTCCGCATCCTCCCGGGGCGCCCCGCGCACAAGGAGGGCCTCCCGGAGGGTGACGGCGGAGGAGTCGGCATGGAGGAGCAGGATCGCGGAGATGGAGAGCACCATGCCGCCCACGCGGAAGACGTCCACGCGCTCCCCCGACAGGGTCCCCTCGATGGGGAACAGCCAGTGGATGCTCACGAGGTCGAGGCCCGCCACGAACACGAGCGCGATGACGAACCACAGGGAGGCGACGCGGCGCGGCGCTTCCCCGAAGGCCGACCACAGCGTGAACAGGAACACGATGAGGAACAGCACGGGCAGGCGAAGGTCCGGGATCCACTTGTAGGGAATGGGCGGGAAGGCCTGGTACAGGAGGGACTGGCTGAAGGCGAGACCGACCCCCACACCAGCGAGGGCGCTGAGGGCAAAGCGCCGCGGCCAGGAGGCGGGAGGCACCCGGGTAGCCCAGGCGAACAGCTCGGTCAGAAGAGGCCACCTCCCTTGCGGAGGCGGGCCGTGAGGGGCGCCGCGGCCCCCCAGCGAACGACACGGATGCCCGTGCGCTCGAGGCGCCGCGCGTGGACGCCCTCGACGACGGAGACCACGGGCGCCGCAGGGTCCGAGTCGGGGAGCGCGTGGGGCGCGAACACGAAGGCGTTCGCGGGGACGCGACCACGGGAGGCCGCGGCGGCGCGCGCCGCCATAAGGCCCGCCGTGAGCCCCTCGGGGTCGGCCCCGAGGCGCGTGAACACGAGGAGCGTCGGCTTCTCACGCACCAGGAAGGCGCGCACCTTCACGACGCCCTCGGCGAAGCGGTGGGGCTTCGCGGCGCCCCGCGGCTCGGGCTCGATGGGGCCGATGAGGGAGACGAGACTGCGGTACTGCTTGATGCCGCCGTCGGGGTGGAGGAACAGGTCCTTCTCGCCGCCGAAGGTGCTGAAGCCCACGCGGTACCCTGCCTTCAGGAGGCCGTCGGCCACGGTGAGGGCGCCGTCCACGAGGTCGTCGAGGAGCTTCTTGGTGGTGGTGCCGGCCTCGGTATGGGGCGCCACGTCGAGGAAGATCCAGAAGGCCTGCTTGCCTTCGGGCTCGAACTCGTTGACCGTGAGCTGCAGGTCGTCGCCCATGCTCTTGCGGGCGGTGGCGCGCCAGTTCACGTACTTGAGCGGGTCGCCCGCCACGTAGCCGCGGAGCTCGCGGAAGTCGCTGCCGCGCGCGCCCGCCTTCGCCTTGTCGCCGGCGGGGAAGATGCGGGTGCCCCAACCGACGGGCGCGCGGAGCTTGGCGGGCGGGTTCGTGGGCGGCTCGATGGTAAGATCGTGCCCGTCCCCTTGGGCGCGCTCGAAGGGTGCCGCGATGCCGAGGGGGTCGAGGACGGCCACGTTCGTGGGCGCAAGCGCGTAGCCGCCGCGGCGGAGGCTCGACACCTGGTACGCGAGGGTTTCCTCGCCCGAGGTGCCGGTGGCGTTCACGACGCGCAGGCTCGCCCCCTCCTCCACCTGGAAGGGGTCGGGGAGCTTGTCGGCCACGAGGGCGACGCCCGGCCCGCCGCGCCACCGGATGCGCCACTGCACGTTCACGGGCTCCCGGGCCCGCGTGCGCTGCGCATCCACCTTCCGGTCCACGAGCACCTTCAGGTCGGGGCCGCGGCGGCTGAGGAACACCACGGAGAGCAGGAAGAGGCCCGTGAGAACGTACAGGAAGTTGCCGAACATGAGGCCGAGAAAGAGCGCCATCGCCCCCGTGAAGGCCAGGGAG
>DATMKA010000244.1:0-2377 GCA_035553595.1 Thermoplasmatota archaeon
GGGTGGGGTCTGTGCGGGCGGCGTTGTTCCCCAGGGCCTGCTCGTTGTAGAACGTCGCATCGAAGCTGTAGTACCCCTCCCCGCGCGTGAAGGCGGTCTTCGGCACCTGCACTTGCAGGACCGGCTTCTCGCCCGTCACGGGCACCTTCATGCGGTGCGCGGGGACGTTGAGGTTGCCGTCCTCGCCGCGGTAGCGGATGTCGAGAATGAGTTCCCCGGCTGTGATGATGGTGTTTGCGGGGCTGCCCCCCATGAGGTCGCTGAGCACGACGTCCACCGTGACGCTGCCGGAGCGCTTCTGCACGGGCACCATGAACACGTAGTTCACCCACTTGTGCACGCGCGTGGTCGCGCTCTGCTTCACGCCGTCGAAGGTGACCACGATCTCGTACTCGCCGTTCCCCACAACGAAAATGTTGTAGGGCACGAAGAGGGAGCCCGCGCCTTCCGTCACCTTGAAGGAGGCGCCCTTTCCGCCGGGCGGGTAGATGATTTGGCCGTTGTACTTGATGAAATAGGAGGCGTCGCCGTCCGTCGCGCGCAGGCCCACCTTGGGAACGGCCACGGCGAGCGTCATGCCGCCCGCGTTGTCGGGGGAGGAGGCGGCGACCGTGAAGTTGGACCCGGCGAAAACGCCGTAGTAAGCGCCGGAGGTGAGGGCGAGCGCGACGACGGCCGTGATGGCCACCTGCTTCAGGCGCTTGCGAAACATGGTCCTCCGACTCCCCTGACGGCTTGATTTCATGTTCCTTAAGCTTTATTGGGAAACTCCCCTCGTCCAGGGCGGCAGCCCCTGCCGGGGAAGGGTGGAGCTTACTTGCGCTTCTTCGCGGCCTTCGCTTCCTTCTTCGCGAGGGCGGCATCCTTCTTCGCTTGTTTTGCGGCGGCCTTCGCGGCCTTCGCCTGGGCCTTTTTGAGCGCGGCCTGCTTCTTCTTCAGCACTTTCTCGAGGCGCTTGCGCTCCTTGGCATCGATCTTGGCCTGCTTCTTCTCCGCCTTCTTGCGGAGCTTAGCCTCCTTCTTGTCGATCTTTGCCTGGGCCTTCGCGGCCTTCTTCTCCTGCTTGGCGCGAGCCTTCTCAAGGCGCTTCTTCTTCTTCAGGAGGGCGAGCTGCTGCTTGCGCTGCTCGGCGCGGAGCTTCTTCTGCTCCTTGAGCTGCGCCTTCGACGCCTTCCGGGCGGCGGCCTCCTCGGCCTTCACTTCCTTCCGGCGGGACTTGTAAGCCTCCTTGCGGGCCTGGTAGAGGGCGGCGAGGCGAACCATCTGGGCCTTATAGCCCTCGGGGTTCGCCTTCTTCAGCTCCTTCATGGCCACCTGCTGGCGGGGCGAGAGGCGGAGGGGGCGGGGGCCGCCCTTCTCGGCGACGCGGAGCTCACGGCGGCGCACCTGCCGCTGGATGACGAGCCCGATGCAGAGCATCCCAAGGGTGAAGATGGGGATCCACGGGGTGGGCACGTAGGGCCCGCTGATCTTCACGATGGCGAAGGCCGAGTACTGGGCGCCGGGGTTCGTGACGGACCGCGCCACCACCTGGAGGCCCTCCGTGCGGGAGAGCTCGTAGGGCGGCGAATCCTTCGGCGTGATGGCGGTAATGACGACCTCGCGAGTCTCACCCCCAGGCACGTACAGGCGGGGCGGCGCGAACACGAGGAAACCGGGCGGGGCCGTGACCTCGAACTCGTAGGCGTCGAAGGAGGTGGCGAAGTTCCGGATGCGGAACTTGAACTCCACCTTCTCGAACTGGCCCACCGTGGGGGGCGTCCCGATCGTTTCGAGCTGGAACTGGTAGTTCGGGATGGCGCGGAAGGTGATGGGCTCGCGCTTTACGATCTCCGTCCCGTTGAGGTCGTTGTAGCGGTACTCGAGCTCGACCGTGACGATGGGGGGCCGCGCGACGGGGCCGGGAGCGGCGAACACCGTGCCGTACTTCACGTCGCCCGCGGAGGTGCTCTCCAAGGAGACGGAGGTCGAGAAGACCCAGTCCCGCACCTCGCTGCGGTTATAGAGCAGGTTGAACGTCGTGGTGTGCAGGAGCGTGTTCGTGGGCGCCCCGAGGCGGCGACCATCCGTGGACTTGTCCTCGATGGTGTAACCCACGATGGCGCTACCGAGGAAGGGGATGGCCACGAAGCTCTTGTTCATGTTGACGTCGATGCTCACAAGCCCCTCCGGCGGGTGGATGGGGACCGGGAGCTGGGCCTCCGCGGGAGCGGTGGCACCGAGGGTGACGAGGAGGAGGGATGACAGAACCAACAGCGCGTTCCTCATCAGCGTCACCTAAAGAAATAGGAGGGGGGCCTCAGGCCCCCGGGGGTTGCTCGCGGGATGTTTATTCGCCGCGGTTGCGGAGCTTGCGGACACCCACGAGGCCCACGAT
>DATMKA010000245.1:0-6182 GCA_035553595.1 Thermoplasmatota archaeon
CCGCTACGCGCTCACCGCTGTTCTCCACAATGACGGCAAGATCTACATGGCGGGCGGCCGCGACTCCGGCGCCAACTCCGACGGCTTCCCCCACATCATCGAGTTCACGCCCGGCGTCACGCCCCCCACGGCGCCCCGCTCCTTCCAGGTGTCGGCGACTCCGAGCAGCGTCACCCTCACCTGGGTGGCGCCCCTCTACGACGGCGGCGGCGCCCTCTCTAGCTACCAGGTTCTCCGCGAGACGCCTGACGGGGCCACGAAGACCTTCACGGTGTCCGCGAGCGCCCTCAGCTACGTGGACCGCGACGTGGCCCCCGGCCGCGACTACACCTACACCGTGCGCGCCGTGAACCCTGCCGGCCAAGGCGCCACCGTGGCGCCCGTGACCGTGAAGACGGAAATCACCGTCCCCGGCGCCATCACCCAGTTCGAGGTGGCGGGCGGCGACGGCGAAGCCGTCCTCCGCTGGAGCGCCCCCGCGAGCGACGGCGGCAGCCCCATCACCGGGTACGAGATCGTGCGGACCGAGCTCGGGAAGCCAACCCCCATCCCCGCCCGCGCCGCCTCGGAGACCACCTACCTCGACACGGGCCTCGAGAACGGGCGGCAGTACAACTACACCATCCGCGCCCTCAACGCGAAGGGCGCCGGCCCCGTGAGCGCTCCCGTGAGCATCGTGCCCCGCCCCGTCCCGGGCGCCCCCGAGCAGGTGCGCGCCGAGGCCATGACGAACGGCATCGAAATCTCCTGGCAGGCTCCCTCGGGCGCTGCCCTCCCCAAGGCCTTCCGTGTCTACCGCTACATCGACGGTTCCGACGTCGTCGACCAGATGCGGGAAGTGCCCGGCGACACCCCCGGCGACGAGGGCCGCTTCGCCTACGGCGACGTGAGCGCCGCCGCCGGCGTCCCCTACGTGTACCAGGTGAGCGCCCGCAACGACCTCGGCGAAGGCCCCAAGAGCGCGCCCGTGAAGGCCGCGCTTCTCGTGAAGCCCGCCGCGCCCCGCGCGCCCCTCGCCCTTGCCAAGGACGGCGCCGTGCACGTGCGCTGGGAACCCCTCACCCCCGAAGAGATGGGCGGCGCCACCTCCGTCTCCTACGCCATCGAGCGCCGCGAAGGCACCACCGGCGCCTGGGAGCCCGTGGCGAACGTCCCCGGCACCGCCTGGAAGGACAGCAAGGAGAACGTGACGGTCGGGAAGAGCTACCAGTACGGCATCATGGCCGTGAACGCGAAGGCCCGCAGCGACCGCGCGCTCACGGAGGCCGTGAAGGTGGTGGCCCCCAAGCCCAACGAGGCGCCGAAGGCCGTCCTCACGCTCCTCCGCACCCTCGTCCAGGTGGGCGAGGACGTGCCCTTCGACGGCTCCTACAGCCTCGACCCCGACGGGGAAGCCTCCGACCGCCTGGAGTACTTCTTCGACTTCGGCGACGGCACCAACTCCGGCTGGACGAAGTCGAGCTCCGTCTCCCACCGCTATGCCGAGAACCGCTCCACCCTCGTCGTGAGCCTCAAGGTCCGCGACGCGCGGGGCGCCGAGTCCGAGCTGCAGAAGGCCCAGATCACGGTGGGCCGCCCCGCCGTCGACACGAGCACCGGCAGCGGCCCCTCCATTCCCGTCAACCCGAGCGCGGGCGGCCAGCCGGAGACCGGTGGCGCGGGCTTCGTGCCCGTCCCGGCCTGGGTGGCCCTCGTGGCGCTGGGCGTGGCCGCCGTTGGTTTCCGGGCGCTCGCGGCCCGCCGCAGCCGCTAAGGCGCGGGCGGGCCCCAACCCTCGGGTAGCGGAGCGGCCCAGCCAGAAGGAGAAGGGAAGGACGTGGCGCCTGCCGCCGAAAAAGAGAGGGGCGGCAGGCGGCGGGACCGGGGTTAGTAGAGGAGCTGCTCGTCGGGGTCGACGATGCGCTTCTTGCCCTCGCTGAACTTCGGGGTCTTCTGCCAGCACTCCTCCTGGTTCGTTTCCTTCCAGAGGGTGTAGCCGTTCCCTTCCTCGCCGGACTTCTTGATGAGGTAGAACTTGTCGCCGCCGACGGGCGTGAGGTCGAGGACGTTCACCTTGTCGCCGCACACGGAGTCGTTGGGGGCAGCGGTGACGGGGGCGATCAGCATGGCGGAGCAGATGCACCCGAGGAGGGCAAGCGAGAGGGGTTTCAGCATGGCAACACCTTTTGGGGACGCGGCAACGTCCGGGGGAGTGCGCGCAGCCGGCAAGCCGCGCAGCGATAGCCCCTCGTTCGCGTAGGGGGGTTAATAGGCCTTGTTGTCACCGCCGTGACGGAAGCGCTCCCTGGAGGCCGCGCGTACTAGGCAAGCCCCCACTTGCAACCCACAGGGTTTCGCGAGAGACGGCCGCACACGCCATGTTGCCCACCGAAGCCAGTTACACGCAAATGCTTATGTCAAGCTGGGGTCAGTGCCCGCCCGGCATATTGGCTGGTATCACTCTGCGGGAGGATCGGGTCGGCTGGACTCTGCCTCTCAGGGTTGGCACCAAAACTCTCGGAGGCACCCCCTTCCATGTATCGCCGCAAAACCCTCGCCCTCGTCTGCGCCGCCCTGTTTGCGACAATCGCCCTCTCCCCCCTCCTGTCCGCCAAGACGGACACCGTGTACGACGGTGACGTCGTCGTGAACGGCGGCTTCGACGACGCCACGCGCCGCGGGCACCCCATGAAGTTCTACGCCAACACGGACAACGCCTTCGTGGCCTATGACTGGACAGCGCCCACCGCCATGGCGGGCCAGTTCCGCGTCACCGAGGACGGCCTCCGTTTCGTGCGGGACGCCAACGTGAGCGGCACGAACTTCATCCAGCAGCACTTCAACGGCTCCGAGGCCCCTGACCGCGTGATGAAGTTCTACGGCATGGCCATCACCGCGAAGAACCTCGGCTCCGGCACCGCCCGCGTGAAGTTCGAGCTCCGCGCCAACACGGACACCACCACCTCCGCCGCCGAGAGCTACTTCAAGACCGTGTTCCCCACGGGCACCTCCACCCGCTACGCCTTCACGGCGAGCGACTTCGGCCTCGTGGCCGGCCAGGAGTACCGCCTCCGCGCCGTCCGCGTCTGGATTGAGGCCGGCAGCGACGTCCTCCTCGAGCGCGTGAGCGTTTACGCCACGAACGGCATCGAGGGCCGCAACTTCCACATCAAGGCCGGCGGGGACGACGTCCTCACGACCAACGGCGCCGCCGCGGTCCAGCACCCCGGCGCCGACGGCCTCCTCACCTACATCGTCTCCTACGCCGACGACGCGGGCAACACCCTCCCCGCCCACAGCGCCGAGCTCTGCGTGTACGACCTCGAGGGCTTCCAGCAGGACAACCGCTGGGTGAGCACCCACGGCGGCCACTGCAACTCCGCCGTCCTCGAGCAGGACGACACCCGCCCCTACCGCACGAAGCTCGCCGACGGCAGCTTCCGCTACGACCTCCCCGCCTCCCGCCTCCTCGCCGGCGCTCCCGCCGCGGGACCCTTCGCGGTCTGGGGCGGCGTCGAGGTCGACGAGACCTCCGGTGGCGCCCTCACCACCAACACCTGGCAGACCGGCTACCTCAATGTCGCCCGCAACGCGGCCGACGCGGCCAACAAGAACGTGAGCCAGGACTACGTCTTCGCGACCCCCGTGTTCGTGGAGAATGGCGTCCCCACGCCCACCACCGTCATCCGCCTCAACAACCAGACGGACACCGCGACCCCCGTGGGCGGCGCCGTCTACATCGACCCCAAGGCCGACGGCACCATCACCTTCGAGTACGCCATGGTGAACGTGGACGGCACCGTCCTCGCCACCAACGACGGCGCGGTGGCCATCTACGACGCCGCCGGCTTCGCCTCCGCCGAGCTTCGCCCCGGCGCCGACGAGTTCACCCACGCCCTCTACTCCGCGAAGGGCACCCTCCTCGCGGACGGCTGGACCCAGGTCAACGTGCCCGTGTCCGTCTTCGCCGCCGCCAAGGGCCCCGTGACCGCCTACGCCTACGTCACGAACAACGCCCTCGGCCTCAGCAAGCCCACCCACTACGGTCTTGCCAAGGAGATGACCTACCGCCTCTCCACCACTGTGGCGGAAGCCCTCACCTACGCGGGCACCCCCATCGTGGCCAC
The DNA here is from genome assembly GCA_035553595.1 of Thermoplasmatota archaeon. Taxonomy (GTDB): domain Archaea; phylum Thermoplasmatota; class SW-10-69-26; order JACQPN01; family JAJPHT01; genus DATMKA01. The sequence goes on from DATMKA010000245.1 coordinate 4,107, forward strand.
GAGCACCACCAGCGGCATGAGCCTCGCCTTCGAGAGCACCCTCGCCGCCCAGCCCACGGGCCTCTTCTCCTTCACGAACCCCCTCGTGAACCCCGGCTTCGAAGTGGACGGCCTCGTTGAGGGCAGCAGCGACCGCGTGGCCGCCAAGACCGCCTACGGCGGCACCATGACGAGCCCGCCCTGGTTCCTCCGCCTCGACGACCAGGCCGGCACCGCCGCCACGGACCCCAAGTCCACCGCCCGCGTCGCCCCCGGCGCCGGCACCCTCGGCGGCCGCGCCCTCGAGGTCAAGTACAACGCCGCCGACAACGGCAAGAGCCTCATGCTCGGCCAGCTCTTTGCCACCGAGGGCGCCCAGGCCGCCATGGTCTGGAAGGACGCGAGCGGCGTCCGCCTCGACGTCAAGAGCACTGTCCCCATGACCCTGAAGGCCACGGTCCGCTTCGTGAGCGACGCCACCCAGACGGTGACGGTCGCCGAGACGAACACCGTGACCCTCGGCGCGGGCAGCACCCTGCAGGTCGTGAACTTCGCCTTCTCCACCCCCGTGGAGGGCAAGCTCCTCGGCTTCTACCTCAACCCCGCCGGCGGCCAGAGCGGCACCCTCACCGTGGACAACGTCGTCCTCCAGGGCGCCCGCACGGTCCTCGGCGACGCCCGCACGGACCTCACCGACGGCTACGCGATGATCATCAACCCCGTGGGCCTCTCCGCCACCGCTGACGGCGGCGCCCTCGTGCAGGGTGTCGTCCGTGGCGCCGGCAGCCAGCTCTTCTTCGTCTACGCCTTCCAGGCCGTGGACTACACGAGCGGTGAGCCCAAGGTTCTCCCCCTCGCTGAGGCCACGAACCTCCTCTTCGGCTACCGCACCCAGGCCGGTCACGACAAGGATGTCGGCAGCGTCCTCAAGCTCCGCCCGAGCCTCTCCGGCGCCTCCACCGTGGCCTACGCGGTGGTTCCCGCCGCCCTCGCGGCTGACGTGGCGGCTCCCTGGGCCTACTTCGGCACGGGCGACCACCACAAGACCTTCGACTTCGACGTCGTGCAGGAGCCCGTGAGCGGCTACTTCAGCCCCGTGAAGAACGCGCTTGCCGGCAGCAGCATCGCGGACCACCTCGACTACGCGGGCACCCCCGTGCGCCTCGACGAGAGCCGCGTGAACGCCAGCGTGTTCACGGCCGCCCAGGACATCGCCATCCTCGCCGACAACGACGGCAACCTCCGCGTGAAGGTCACCGCCACCGGCGCCACCTTCGTGGAGACCGCCAAGGTCGTCGTCCGCAAGGCTGGCGCCATCGTGGGCGAGTACATGGTGACCCTCGACAACCCCGCGGGCAACTTCGTCCCCGGGCTCGTCATCCCCGCCGCCGACAAGTCCTCCACCACCGTGGAGACCCTCGACACCCTCTTCACGACGGGCAAGCTGGTCTCCGCCGGCGACCTCACGGCCTCCTTCACCGCCTGCATCCAGCGCGGCGCGGCCTGCGAGCCCCTGAGCCTTGCCCCCCTCACCCGCGAGGTCGTGAAGTTCCGCGCCGACACGAGCTTCTTCCCCACGGGTGAGGCCGCCAACGCGCGCTACACCTGGATCTGGGGCGACGGCACCACCACGGGCCCCTCCACGAGCGCCTTCGCCGAGAAGAGCTACTTCTTCCCCGGCGTTTACACCGTGAAGCTCGTGATCTCCGTCCCGAGCGGCCTCACGGATGAAGCCACCCAGCAGGTGGAGATCTTCAACCGCAACCCCGTGATCACGGACATCGCCTTCAGCAACGAGAACCCCACGCGCTTCGACGAGGTGCAGGTGACTGCCGTGGCGAACGACCCCGAGCGCCGCGCCCTCACCTACTACTGGAGCCTCAACGACGAGCCCCTCCCCTCGACCCTCGGCCGCTCCTTCGCCCTCACCCCTGCCCTCCTGCAGGCGGCCACGGGCGTGAGCCACCTCGTCCGCGGCACCACCTACACCTTCAACGTGCTCGTGGTGGACGCCGACGGCGGCCACAGCGAGCGCACGGAGAGCTTCACCGCCGCCGACATCGGCCTCGTCCTCTCGAGCGCCACGGTGAGCGTCGT
>DATMKA010000246.1:0-5976 GCA_035553595.1 Thermoplasmatota archaeon
CCCGCGAGCACGCCCCCGCCCCCCAAGGTGCCCATGAGCGCCGGCCCCGCGCCCGCTGCTGCGGCCGCTGCGAACGCCCAGGAGGAGAAGACCCTCTTCGACCTCCCGAGCGACCTTAGCCAGTCCCGCCGCAAGAAGCCCGGCGCGACCCCGGCCGCGACCCCCACGCCCGCCGCCGCGAGCGCTCAGCAGACCACTCAGGTCGTGCACCCTCTCGGCCGCGCGATTGCCGCGCCCGCCGTGCGCCGCTTCGCCCGCGAGCAGGGCATCGACCTGCAGAGCGTGAAGGGCACCGGGCCCCACGGCCGCGTGCTCCGCGAGGACGTCCAGCTCTTCAAGACCCGCGGCGGCGCCACGCCTGTGGCCACCACCACGAGCGCCGCGCAGCCCCAGATGGCCGCCGCGCCCACGGCTCCCGCCCTCGCTGCGGGCACCGCGGACGAGCGCGTCCCCATCCGTGGTCTCCGCAAGGCCATCTTCGAGAACATGGTGCGCAGCGAGGCCTACGCCGTTCCCTTCACCTACTGGGACGAGTTCGACGTCACGGACCTCGTGAAGCTCCGCAAGGAGGCCGGCAGCCTCGCCGAGAAGCAGGGCGTGAAGCTCAGCTACCTCCCCTTCATCGTGAAGGCCGTGGTCTCCGGTCTCAAGCAGTACCCCCACCTCAACGCCCACATGGATGAGGGCGCCCGCGAGCTCGTGGTCCGCAAGGACTACCACATCGGCATCGCGGTCGCGACCGAGAAGGGCCTCACCGTGGTCGTGGTGAAGGACTGCGACAAGAAGAGCATCTTCCAGATCGCGAAGGAGATTGACGCCCTCGCCGACAAGGCCCGCGCCGGGAAGGCGAGCATGGAGGACCTCAAGGGCTCCACGTTCACCATCACGAGCCTCGGCAAGACCGGCGGCCTCGGTGCGACCCCCGTGATCAACCACCCCGAGGTGGCGATCCTCGGCGTGCACAAGCTCGAAGCCCGCGCCCTCGTGGACGAGAAGCGTCAGGTGGTCGTGCGCGACTGCATGAACCTCTCGGGCAGCTTCGACCACCGCGTGATCGATGGCCACATCGCGGCCGAGTTCGTGCAGCACGTGGGCAAGCTCCTCAGCCAGCCCCACCTCCTCCTGCTGGGGACGGCTTAAGGGCCCCAGGGCTCCGGGGGCCCCAGGCCCCCTCCCCTTTCGCTACAGATATGGCGACCTCCGGAAAGGCTATATGGGTCTGTGTCCGCATACACAGAGCCGTGACGAAAACGATCTCCCTTTCCGACGAGGCCTACGCGCTCCTTTCCCAAGCCAAACGGCCCGGGGAATCCTTCTCGGACGTGGCCGTGCGGCTCGCGCGGCTCGCGGCGCAGGAGGAGGTTTTCTCCCCCGACTTCAAGCTGGAAATGTCCGATGAAGAGGCGGAAGCCTGGAAGGCCTCCATCTACGCCGAGCGCGACCGCGAGCGGAAACCGGGGACCAAGATCCGATGATGGTCCTCGACACGGACATCCTCATCGATTTCATCCGGAGAGTGGAGCCCGCCACCACCTTCGTGATGAGGCTTCACCGGGAAGGCGCCCGCCTCGCCACGACTTCCATCAATGCCGCCGAGCTTCTGCGCGGCGCCCAGGGGAGCCCCGAGGCGAGGGCCAAAGCAGAGAGGCTCCTCGCTGCCTTGGAGGAATTGCCCTTCGACGCCGTCGCCGCGCAAAGGTACGGGGAAATCATGGCAGGGCTCGACAGGGCCGGTGCCCCCGTGGCGAGAAGCGACGGCCTCATCGCCGCCGCCGCGCTCGCCGCGGGCGGGAGCCTCGTCACGCGCAACGTGAGGGATTTCCGCCGCGTTCCAGGCCTGCAGGTTGTGACCCCCGGCAAATGAAGGCCAGCCCCGTCCCTGCGCTCCTTGCCCTGCTCCTCGTCCTGACCCCAAGCGCTCCCGCAGAGGGGACGGCGCTCGCCTACGCCATCGACGCCGAGATCGAGGGCGCCGTCTTCGAAGGGAAGGTGCCTGTCGCGCTCCACGCAAACGGAACGCTCGAGGCCGAAGGGTGGCTCGGCGGTTACCTCAAGAACAGCACGGTGCCCGTGAGCCTCCAGATGAACTACCGCGGCCTCCTCCTCAGGAATGCCACGGGTCACCTCGAGCGCGAGGAGGCCCACGCACGCGTCCACGGCGCCATCTGGGGCCACACCTTCGAGCGCCGCTACGATGAAGTCGTCACCTACACGCCACCGCTCAACGACACGCCCTTGAACCTGACCCAGGGGTACACCTGGAACCTCACCGCGCTCGTGCGCTCTGAGCGCGTGCGGGACGGCGGTGCGCCCGAGGTGACGGAGGGGCGGCGGACGCTCCACTTCGAGGTGCTTGGCAACCGCAGCTTCCGCGTGCTCGGGGAGAACCGGACGGGGGTGGGCATCCGCATGGACTTCGAGCCCGTGGACACGGATGGGCGGTATTGGATCTCCTACGTGGAGCCCGGGACGGGCCTCCTGCTCTCGAAGAGCCGCGTGAGCGCGGGCGCCCTCCACGCCACGGCTACCCTCGTGGACCCGGACCCGGTCCCCGCGCAGCCTCCCCCCCGGGGCTCCGCAACCCCTGCTCCGGGCGTCCTCGCCGTCGGGGCCCTGCTTGCGTCCCTGGCTGCCCTGCGCTCGCGGCGGAGCGGATAGCGCGCTACCCCGAAACTTGATGCCGCCGAACACCTTCCCCAGGGGTGTGACCCCGTCCACGCCTTCCCCCACGCCCGGCATCCCCGAAGCGCAGGTCGACGTGCTCATGCGGCTCTTCAACCTCCGTCACGAGGACCGGGTGGACAAGGCCTTCCACTGGTTCCACACCGACTACGTGAACCACCCCATCCACGACTTCACGGAGTTCAAGTCCTACTACCCGGCGGGCTCCCAGGCCCACACCCACTTCTGGCGCATCCGCCACTTCTACGAGCTTGCGGGCGTCCTCATCGAGCGCGGCGCCATGGACGAGGACCTGTTCTTCGACCTCTTCGGCACCCCCGCCATCTACTGGGAACGCTTCGAGGACGTGGTGCACGACCTCCGCAAGGTGTGGAACAACCCCCGGCTTGCCGAGAACTTCCAGCTTCTCGCAGAGCGCGGACGGCGCTGGGAGCAGAGTCACCCCCCCAAGGTGCGCTGACCGAATCCTTCAACAACCTCTCTAAAACAGCTTAATAGCGTGAAGGGCACGCGAGGGCATGCGTTCCCTTCCACGCTCCCTCCTCGCCCTCCTCCTTCTCGCCCTTTCCGCCGTCCTTGCAGGTTGCGTCGCCTCCGAGGACACGCCCTCCGAGAATGCGGCCGCGGGTGCGAACAACACCACGGCCGTGACCAACACAACAGCCGAGACGGTGCTGTACACCTTCTCCGACAATGTAGTGGGCGCGAGCAACCCCCACGCGAAGGACGTGGGCGTCGACCAGATTCCCCTCGCGAAGGTGGAGCGCTTCACCGTTCCCGAGGGCACCGCGAACCTCTCCTTCACGGGCGAGGTGGCCACCGGCACCGGCGACGGCCGCATCGAGGTGTATGACCCCGCGGGCAAGCTCGTGTACATGACGAACACCTGGCTCATCGTGGGCGTGCCCGGTTTCCTCGGTGTGGGCGTCTACAATCCCACCGAGGAGACGGTGAAGGGGCCCGCGGCGCCTGGCGATTACGAGGTGCGGTACTACGTGTCGGGCGCCATGGGGGCCGTCCTCGAGGTGTCCGGCCTCACTCCCGCCTGAGCCCTTCAGTCCCGTTCGGAGTCGTCGGGCGTGTCCACGTCGATGTCGGCCTCCACGTCTCCGGCCTTCGGGTCGCGGAAATACGCGAGCCCGGCGATGCCCGCGAGAAGGAGGAGGCCGCCCACGATCAGCTGATCGAAGGCGAAGAGGACGATGCCCAGGGCGAGGACGGCACCGGAGGCGAGGAGGAGAAGCGTGCGCTTCTGCATGGGGTCCTGTTGGCGGGCCTTCCACTTAGGCGCTGCGGCTGCGCGGCGGGTGGGCCCGCCGGCCGCAACCTCAGTCGAACCAGGCGTCCTTGGGGAGACCGATGGCGATGACGTCCACGTTCAGCGCGCCCTCGAAGCTCTCCAGGCGGTAGGCCACGGTCCAGTCTCCCTGAGCGGCGCTCCAGGTGATCTCCTCGTGGGTGGACCGGAGCGCCGTGAAGGTGTGGTTGTACTTCACGGTCCCATCGGGCGCCGTCACCAGCACGTGCAACGTGCCGTGGATGGGGCGGCGCTCGTCGAAGTCGCCGGGCCCGTGCGCGGAGAGGCTCATGCGCACCTCCCGTGCCTCGGGGTGCACGTAGAAGCTCTGGCTCTGGGAGGTGTTGCAGGGGTGGGAGCAGGTGGGGTCGATGGAGTAGAGGGGGTAGGGCGCGTTCTTCTCGATGAGGGGCTTAATCTCGTAGTAGGCCCACACGCCGGCGCCCACGCCGATCACGAGGAGGACGGCGAGGCCGATGGCGGTGTACTTCAGCACCTTCCCGGCGCCGCGGCCTACGGCCTTCCCGACGCGCAGCACCGTGTCGCCGGTGCTGTTTTTGAGGACGGCGCCGCCCTCGGGCGTGTAAGCGAGGGCGAGGTCGTGGGGGTTGCCGAGGTCGCGCACCACCTCGCGCGCGAGGTCGTCGTCCGCGCGGTCGGGGGCGGCGGCGCGGAGGTCTGCGAGCTTCTCCTGCAGGTGGCCGCGCAGTTCGGTGACGATGAGCTTCTTCTGTTCGGGCGGGGCGCGGAGGCTCGTCTCCACGTCGCGCAGGTAGTCTTCGATGATGGGGTTCATGGGGGGTTCGCCTTCCGGTCCATGCTCGTGATCGTGGTGTGCACGCCGTCGGTGAGCTCGCGCCAGTCCGTGAGGGCCTGGTCGAGGGCGCGGCGGCCGGTGTCGGTAATCTGGTAGTACTTGCGGGGCGGCCCGCCGGCGCCGTCGCTCCAGAAGCTCGTGATGAGGCCCATCTTCTCGAGGTTCTGGAGGAGCGGGTAGGCGGTGCCTTCCTTGAACTGGAGGCGTCCGCCGCTTCGCTCCTGGATGGTCTTCAGGAGCCGGTAGCCGTAGTCGGGCCCGGTGCGGTCGATGGCGAGGAGCAGCACCAGGGTGACGAGCCCTGACTTCAGCTCCCGGTCCATCTTGTCGCGGAATCGGGCTACGTCGGAGAGTTCGACCATAGGTATCTCGGGCTTCGAGGTACTAAGGGGTCCGAGGTACATAATGGTGTCGCCGGGCCGTGAGCAGCCTCTCGCGCGCGCGACAATCACCTGTTATCAGCGAGGCAAACCTATTTCATGCGGCATGCGCTCGCCCGAGGTAGAGGCTGCGTGCCTGCAGGGAGGCCAGGGGCCGGGAGACCCCCTGATCCGTAGAGCGCACGCCCGACCGGAGCGGAACCACCGCCAGGCCGGGTGAGCATCCCCCGCACTCACACACCCCGGGGGAATCCTTCCTGAAGCTCGCCCTGCTGGTCGGAGCGCTCGCCATCGCCACCATCGCCACCGCCCTCGCTCTCAGCGACGAGGCGGCGGCCGCCACCACCGTGAACGGCGCCACCTACACGAGCTCCGTCACCTGGACCCCTGCGGGCAGCCCCTACCAGGTGACGGGCACTGTCGTCGTCCGCGACAGCGCCACCCTCACCATTCAGCCCGGCGTGGAGGTGCAGATCCACCCTGGCGCCACCATCCAGGTGGGCGTGAGCACCACCAGCAGCATCCGCTACGGCCGCATCCTCGCCGAAGGCACCGAAGCCGCCCCCGTGACGTTCCGCCCCCTCAACGTCACCACCACCTCCACGCAGCCCTTCCTCACCTTCATCAGCTACTACGGCAACGAGGCGAGCGGCACCCTCCGCAACGTCACCTTCGCGCAGGCCCGCGGCAACGCCATCTATGCCGAACTCACGAGCAGTTCCCTCCTCGTGGACAACGTCACCTTCCAGAACCCCGCCGCCGCCGGCCTCCGCCTCGCCGCCTCCTCCCCCACCGTGAAG
>DATMKA010000247.1:0-7314 GCA_035553595.1 Thermoplasmatota archaeon
GCCTAACCCCCCTCTCCGTGCCGCCGGGCCTCCCCCGGCGGCCTTCCCTTTTCAGCGACCCCTCCCCGCCCACCGGCTACTTGGCTTCCTGCCGCCACCTCGGGTTGCCCCCTCGGGGGCAGGAGATTGAGTTGAGCACCCTCGTGAAAACCTCGGCCCTCTTGCTTGTGGCCGCAACCCTCGTCGTGGGCTTCGCGCCCACGGCCGCCGCCGACATCGTTCAGCCCTACGACGTGAACATGGACGGCGACTGCAACGACCCCGGTGAGGAAATCCGCGTTCCAGCGCCCATCACGCGGCGCGAACGCTGCCTCGCCTGGGCTCCCTGAGGCGTGGGGGCGCCCCCTCTCAGATGTCGCGCAGTTTCTCGATCATCTTGTCGAGGGGCATGCGCGTCACGACGAGGGGGATGCTCTCCGTCTTTGCGAGGCGGAGCGCGAGGTCGTCGATCTTCTCGGGCCGGTGGTACACGATGAGCCCGGGCTTCATGGGGTGGACACGAATGGCCACCATGGGGCTGCGGCCGTAGGTGATGCCGGTGAAGATGAGGGCGCGCTCGCTGCTCCACCCGTAGATTTTCATGTACTCGAAGCTCGTGAGGCTCGTGATGGCCTTCACGGAGTCGATGACGGTGTAGCCCTTAACGTCACGGTGGACGTTCTCCTCGTTGGCCACCACCTCGCCGTCGATGGCCTCGATGAACTTCGGGATGGGGACGGGGACGAAAAGCTCGCGGATGTCGATGATGGCCTCGTTCGTCTCCATCATGGAGCTGTAGTTGCGGAGGACGCGGTTGCCGCGCTCGTCGTCGATGTCGAGAAGGGCGTGGACGATCTTCTGCACGGTCATGGTGCCGGGGCTCTTGCGGCGGCCGGACTCGTAGTCGCTGATGACGCTGGGGCTCACCTCCAGCATCTCGGCGAGCTGCGTCTGGGAGACGCCGAAGATCTCGCGCCACTTCCGGATCGTTTGGCCCGGCTCGCGGGAGAGGGTGATTTCTCCCGCCATCTTCTCGGCCATCCGGTCCTTCATCGTCATGCCCCGTCCAACAACGGCACGATATATAATTATGACGTGGGTGCTCACGGCGGAAAGCGAAGGCGCCTGGGGTAAAGGGGGAAAGGGGCCCTCGCAACACCCTTCTATCCCACGTTCCGCAGACGGGGGTAGGAATGGCTGGCCTCGCGATGGAGTGGACACTCGTTGCCCTGCAAGGGGTGCTGCTCCTTGCGGGCCTCGCCGCCTTCCTGAGCGTCCTCCGCCGCGTGGGCCTCACGAGCGTGTACGGCCACCTCTTCTTCACGAACTGTCTCGGCCTGTGGGTGCTCTTCGTCGCCTTCCTCGTCCTCAACTACCATGGCCTCGTCCTCGGGTCCGACCGCACCGTCCTCCACGTGGGCCACTTCGTGAAGCTGCTCGCCTACCTGTTCATCGCTCTCTCCTTCATCATGCTCGCGAGCCACTTCGAGAGCGGTGGTCCCCAGAGCGTCCGCCGCCTCCGCGGCTGGCTTCTCCTCACGCCCGCCGTGGGCGCCTGGGCGCTGGGCGTTTACATTCTCTCCCCCCTGAAGGCGGACGCCTGGCACATGATGCAGCTTGCCTACCTCACCCTCGGCGGCATCGGCATCGGCGCCGTGCTCTACTGTTTCATCGTGCTCGCGCACCTCGGAAACTCGCTCCTTGCGCGCTTCTACCTCCTCTTCGGCGCCACCGTGATCCTGAACGCGGTGGCCGACTTCGGGGCCGTCCACTTTGCGATGCAGGGCCACATCGCGCCCAACCTCGCCGTGGAAACCCTCTACGCGCTTGCGGGCGTCATGCTCGTGGGGAGCGCCATCTACCACGCGCGCGCCCTCGCCGTCCTCGGGAAGGCCACCGAGGACCTCACCCTCACCCCCTACGAGGCCCTCGGGCTCACCACGGAGGAGAAGGTGCTCTCCGCGTACGTGCACCTTCACCGCACGCTTCTCGGCGCGGCGGCCCACGCCCAGCTCCAGGCTGCCGCCTGGGATGCGGCGCGCGACCTCCGGAAGCCCGTGCGCGTGGAGGAGGTGCCGGGGCCGCGCACGCGACCCGGCCTTACCACGAACCTGTCCCCCGAGGACTTCCGCCACCTGCTGCGCGGCCTCCGCGACCGCTACCACCGGCTCGCGGGCGGCAACTCCGCAGCCCTCGGCCACCGCGTTGCCCTCGCGTACGGGCGGGAGTTCGAGTTCCTTGCCCGATGAACCCCTGCAGGGGCGCGGCCCCACCGTGTTTTCCACGGTGCTCCGTGGGCTTCTCCTCATCTCTCCCCTCGTGATCGTGCTGGGGTACGCGGCCTACGCCTTTGTTCCTCTTGCCCTGGGGGCGGTTCCGACCGACCTTGCGGCCTATGCCGCCGAGCGCCTCGTCACCCTCGCCCTCCTGCTGCTCGGTGCCTCAGGCGCCGTGGCCCTCGCGCTCTACTGGATGCATACCCAGCGCGTCGAGCCCCTCCGCCACCTCCTCGTCCAGATGGAAGACCTGTGCGACGCCACGGGCGCGGACCGCGTGGACGTCCACGGAAGCGGGGACCTCCGCGAGGTCGCGAAGGCCATCAACACCCTCGCCGCCCGCCTCGAGGAGCGCCACGCCGCCATGCGGGAGTCCCAACGCCTCGCCGCCGTCGGCACCCTCGTCGCGGGCGTGGCCCACGAGATCAACAACCCCCTCACCTACATGAAGGGGAGCACCGACCTCGTCCTCCACGACCTCGAGGAGTTCGGAACCCTGGAAGCGATCCCCGAGGAGACTCGGGTCCGCATCGTGGAGAGCGCGGAAACCCTCCGCGTCACCCTCGAGGGCATGGATCGCCTCGCCACCATTGCGGCCACCCTCAAGCGCGTCTCCCGCCCAAGCCAGGGCGCCCGCACCCCGGAGGACGTGAACGGCCTCGTCCAGAGCTGCCTCCTCCTCGCCCGCAACGACCTCAAGGGCAAGAACACCGTGCACCTGGAGCTTCACGCGGAGCGCCCCGTCCTCTGCAACGGCGCCGAGATCTCCCAGGTGCTCCTCAACCTCGTCCTCAACGGGCTGCAGGCCATGCCGGAGGGCGGCCGCCTCACCGTGCGGACGCTCGATCACGGTGACTGCGTGGCCATCGAGGTGGCAGACACCGGACCCGGCATCCCGCCCGAGGTGCGGGATCACCTGTTCACGCCCTTCTTCACCACGAAGCCCAAGGGGACCGGGCTTGGCCTCAGCATCTGCAAGGGCCTCGTGGAGGCCCACCAGGGGCGCCTCACCTTCGAGACGGCACCCGGCATGGGGACGACCTTCCGCGTGGAGCTGCCGCTTGCTGCCGCCTCCGTCGCGCCGCCCCCGCTCTCGCCCGTTGCGGAAGCTATTTAGCCGCTCGTCGAGGATGGAGCGGCCATGACCCCTGGGAGCATCCGCGACGTGGCCGTCGCGGCCCGCCGCGCGGCCCACCGCCTCGCCGCAAGCCCCGACGCCGAACGACGCGCCGCCCTCGAGGCCTTCTCCCGCCTCCTGCTTGCCCGCCGCGCCGAGGTGGAGGGCGAGAATGCACGGGACCTGGCCGCCGCCGAAGCCCTCGCGGCGCGCGGCGAGCTCGCCAAGGTGCTCGTCGACCGCCTCTCCATCAAGGGGAGCAAGCTCGACGCCGCCGCCGAGATGGTGCGCGCCGTCGCCGTCCTCCCCGATCCCTTGAACCAGACGCTCCGCGCAACCCTCCTCGACGACGCCCTCCGCCTCTACCAGGTGACGGTGCCCATCGGCGTCGTGGCCTGCGCCTTCGAGTCCCGGCCCGACGCCGCCGTGCAGATGGCCGCCCTTGCCATCCGCAGCGGCAACGCCATCCTGCTCAAGGGCGGGCGGGAGGCCGCGAGCACGAACCGCGTCGTGGTGGCGCTCGCCCGTGAGGCGCTGCGCGAGACGGGCCTTCCTGAGGACGCGGTCGCGCTCCTGGAGGCCCGAGAGGACCTCATGGCCCTTCTCGCTCTCGACGACCTCGTGGACCTGGTGGTGCCGCGGGGAAGCAGCGACTTCGTGAAGCTCATCCAGCGCAACACCCGCATCCCCGTCATGGGCCACGCCGAGGGCGTGTGCCACCTGTACGTGGACCGCGCCGCAGACCTGGGGAAGGCGCTCCACGTGAGCCACGACGCGAAGCTCGACTATCCCGCGGCCTGCAACGCCGTCGAGTGCTTCCTCATCCACCGCGAGAAGGCCGCGCGCTTCGTGCCGCTCCTCGTGAGCACCCTCGCCGTAAAGGGCGTGGAGGTGCGGGGTGACGACGCCGTGCGCGCCCTCGCGCCCCAGGCGAAGGAGGCCACGGAGGCCGACTGGGGGCGCGAATTCGGTGACCTCGCGTGCGCCATGCGCGTCGTGGACTCCTTGGAGGAGGCCATCGCGCACATCAACCGCTACGGCTCCAAGCACACGGACGGCATCCTCACCGAGGACAAGGAGGCCGCTCGCCGCTTCGTGCAGGAGGTGGACAGCGCGGGCGTGTTCGTGAACGCGAGCACCCGTTTCGCGGATGGGTACCGCTACGGCCTCGGCGCCGAGGTGGGCATCAGCACCGGGAAGCTCCACGCGCGCGGCCCCGTTGGATTGGAGGGCCTCACCTCCACGAAGTGGGTGCTCCACGGGGAAGGCCACGCTGCCGCCCCCTACCGCGGCGACGCGCCGCGCTCCTTCAAGCACGCGCGCCTGCAGGAGGAGTACCGTGGCGAGTAAGGCTTCCCTGAAGGGGCCGCGCCGCATCGTCGTGAAGATCGGCACGAACACGATCTGCGGCAAGGCTGGTACCCCGGACCCTGGCTTCATGGCCGCCCTCGCGGAGCAGGTGGTGGCCCTCCGTGCCCAGGGCCGCGAGGTGCTCATCGTCACGAGCGGCGCCATCGGCACCGGCCGCGCCCTCCTTGGTTTCAAGGACCGCGTCCGCGAGATCCGGATGCGCCAGGCCTGCGCCGCCGTCGGCCAGCCCCGCCTCATGCGCGCGTGGGAGGAGGCCTTCGCGCCCCATGGCGTCCTCGTCTCGCAGCTGCTCCTCACGAATCACAGTTTCACGAACCGCAAGAGCTTCCTGAACCTGCGGAACGCCACCGAGGCCCTCTTCGACCTCGGCGTTGTCCCGATCGCCAACGAGAACGACACGGTGAGCATCGATGAGATAGATGCGAGCTTCGGCGATAATGATCGCCTGAGCGCGCTCGCGGCCGTGAAGACGCAGGCGGACCTCCTCGTGATCCTCTCCGACGTCGCGGGCCTCTACACGAAGCCCCCGGGCGAGCCCGGTGCGGAGCTCATTCCCGTGGTGGACGCCATCACGCCCGACGTCCTCAAGATGGCCACGGGGAAGTCCAGCAGCCTCGTGGGCCGCGGCGGCATGGCCTCGAAGCTCCAGTCCGTGCGGCTCGCCACGCGCGCCGGCATCCCCGTCGTCATCGCAAGCGGCCGCGAGCCCGGCGTCGTCTCCCGCCTCGTCGCGGGCGAAAGCCTCGGCACCCGCTTCCTCCCCCAGGGCCACGAGTCTGGCAAGGAGCGCTGGCTCGAAATCGCGAAACCCATGGGCCGCATCCATGTGGACGGCGGCGCCGCGGAAGCCCTCCGCGGCGGCAAGCACCTCCTCCCCGCGGGCGTCATCGCCGTGGATGGCCCCTTCCCGCCGGGCGCAGTCGTGGAGATCCTGCACGACAAGCGGCCCGTGGCGAAGGCCCTCACCGCGTTGTCGAGCCGCGACCTCGAAGCCGCCAAGGGCCTCCGTTCGGAAGCCGTGGCCCGCGTCCTTCGCCGTGAAGGGCCCTTCAACGTGACGCGAAAGAAGAACCTGCTTCTCCTCAACACCGAATAGCCCGCGGGCCGGGGGTTGAAGAAGCAAAAAGAAGGTGAGATGCATGCCTGCGCTCCCCCTCGCGCCATCCCGGGAAACGGAGGATTTGAGAGGCAAAGGCCCAGGCACCGTCGGCAAACGGCGGGGCGCGAGGGGAGCGCTTGGCAATCGGCAACGGGGCAAGCCCCGCGATTGCGGCACACCCTCATTGCACGAGAGGGGATTAATCCCTTGTCTGGAACTTCTCTCCCCATGTATCTGGAAAACCTAGTCACAGGCTTCCCTCACCCCGGAGACAACCCCCGCCGACCCCAGAACGCGCGGCCGCAAGCAGGCTGAGAAGAAAAGCGCACAAGAAAAGAACGCCGAGCCGCCCAGTGCTGGAGCGTGGACTGGGACTGGGAGGGATGTGCCCCAGCACCGAGGGCTCGACCGCATCCTCCCGAGCGCGCAACACGCGCCGGTGGGTGGCAAACACCCGGGTGCGGCACCCCCTAAACACGAGCGGGGAAGGTTAAGCGTTGTCTGGAAGTTCTCTCCCTTCAGCGAGTCCAGCCCGGGGGACCGGCGCGGAGCCAGCGTGCGATGGGGACTAGGAGGGCGAGGCCGATAGCGCCGAGGCCTACCCAGGCGGCCACGTCCCGCAGCCCGAAGAAGGCCATACAGGTCTCGGCGACGCGACGAGGCGCCTCCGGCCCCGTCTCGGCCCCAGAAACCTCCACGACCACGTCGGCACACGCAACGCCCCGCTCATGGGCGAGGAAACCGAAAAGTGAAGCGTTCACGGCGAGAACGAAGGCCGCGGTGAGGACGGCAAGCTCCCAGGGGCGCATGGGGAAAAACGGGCGCGGCCCGGTGATAGTTTTTGCGAAAGGGTGTCGGGGCCAGCGTGCGCGAACCGCGCATCGCTCCGCTCGCGCGTTTCGCTCGGGTTAAGCCGAAGCCGCAGCTTCGGCTAACTCGGCCGCTGAGGCGGCCTCGCACGGACGACCCCTTCGCCCGCCACGTCGGGCGCTCCGCGCCCTCCTTCGCGGGCGCGGGCTCGTCCTACCCACTTCTTTTTCCACCCGTTCCCCTCGCTCCGCTCGGGGAACAGGGGATGTAAAAAGAAGTGGGCCCACGCGGATTCGAACCGCGGGCCTTCCGGTTATCAGCCGGATGCTCCAGCCAGACTAAGCTATGGGCCCCGAATGCAATGACCCAAGACCGGGGTTCCCGGCAGAGGGACGGCCCCCTACATTCACGTTCCCGTATATAGCCGTTCCCATGAGCTGCAACCCTCAGCCGATATGGTGAAAACCTTCATGAGCCCGGCCCCGGTGGTACGGGCCATGCTTTCCCCCGCCGCACGAGCCCTCTCCCCCCAGGGCGTGGTCGCCTGACCACCCCCGCGGGACAGAAGCCCGCCGGCATGGCCGTGGACGCCGTCGTGAAGCGCCACGCCCTCCTCGTGAACGAGGCCCTCCTCGCCTACATTCCCCCCGAGGGCCCCACGG
>DATMKA010000248.1:0-9379 GCA_035553595.1 Thermoplasmatota archaeon
GTAAGTGACCTCCGCGGGCGCCCTCGCCCTCAGCGCCGGCCTCGAAGCCGTGGCCGCCGGCGCCTTCCTGTTCGCAGGCTACCGCACCCTTCGCCGCGAGGTGTCCGCGCCCGCCGCCTTCGCCTCCCACGCCTTCGCGCTCTGGTGGTACTGCGTCGCCGCCCAGAGCCTCCTCTCCGCCACCCAGACCACGCTCTACCTGCTCGGCGTCACGGACCTGCCGCTCCACGCCACCCTCCGCCACGGGAAGCTCCTCGTCTCCTGCGTGGCCCTCTGGGGCCTCTCGTACTACCTGCTCTACATCTTCTTCGGGCGGCGCAACCTCTACATCCCCCTGGCCTTCGCCTACCTTGCGGCCTTCGTCATCACCACCGGGCTCTACGTGAACACGCCGCCCACGGGCCTCGTCGCACGGGCCTGGGGGGTGGAGACGGTGCCCGCCGGCGGCCTCACCGGCCTCCCCTACCTGGCGCTCCTCGTGCTCTTCGTCGCGCCCCCCTTCCTCGGAAGCATCGCCTACCTCACCCTCTTCTTCCGCGTGGAGGACCCCGTCCAGCGCTTCCGCATCCTCCTCATCTCCCTCACGCTCCTCGTGTGGATCAGCAGCGCCGCCCTTGGCCGCCTCCTCTCGGACGACCTCCTCATGACGGTCGCGCGCGGGTTCCTCGGCACCCTCACGGCCACCGCCGTCGTGGCCGCCTACTCGCCTCCCGAATGGGTGCGGCGACGGTGGAGCGGCGGGCAAGCGCCAGCCGCGCCGTGACCGCGCGAGCGGCCTGCGGGATGGGGGTGCGCCCAGCCCCGTGTGAACGTGCGGCGCGATTTGAATAGTGATTTAGACGATTTTTACAGTTGTGCGCGCTGAGCAGCCGCCTAACCCAGGGAAGGTTTATCCAGGGCTCTGGTGCTGCGAGGCTGCTGCCTTTCCGACGCGAGCGAAAGCGCGTCGGGTTTCGGACCCAACGGGAGGCGGGGGGAATATCGCATCAGTCGTCACCACGCCGGGATCCGGCACCTCAAGCTTATCACGCTCTTCGTCACCGCGCTCTTCATCGGGCCCCTTTTCACGGACCTGATTGTGCGCGACGCGGCGGCCACCGTGGTCGAGGAGGAGCGGGCGGAGCTCATCCGCCAGATTGAGGAGGCCCGTCGCGCCTTCGACGACCTCAACAACCTCACAGGCGGCGCCGGCATGGCGCTGCCCCCCGAGCATCGGATCGTTTACCCCCACGCCGAGCTCGAGGACTTCTTCCTCGCCGCTGCGAACCTGAGCGCCTCCCTCCACAACGCCTCCCTCGCGCTCTACGCCCTCCAGTCCGACCTCAAGGTCGTGAACGCCTCCTTCGCTGAGGCCGGCAGCGACCTCGGCGAGTTCCTGGACGCGCCCGCCTTCCCGCCGCGCACCCTGTCCACCCCCCAGGGCCCCGTCGTGATCCCCGGCACCTCCAACATCACCCTCAAGGACATCGCGGGCCGCTTCGCGGCCGGCTTCCCCGGCCACCTCGAGACCCTCCAGCGGGCCCGCCTGCTCCTCAACGAGCGCGCGGACGCCCTCGACGAGGCCTCCTTCGCCCTCCGCAACCTCTACCTGCGCCTCCACGACGGGCCCGCCGTGGCCGCCCACGACGCCTTCACCGCCCGCACCCAGGCGCGCGCCGCCGCGCTCGACGCGGCCCTCGCGGCCTACCTCCGCGCCCTCGACACGGTGGAGCCCCTCTCCCTCACCTTCCGGGAGCTCTCCCGCATCAACGAGTACGAGACGGTGCGCGCCATCAACCGGCCCGCCGACGTGCAGCTCGCCTTCGCCTGGGGCAAGCGCGCCTTCTGGGACGACGAGACGCCCGTGGTCAAGTTCCGCGGTTACAACAACGCCTTCTACAACATCACCACCCTCACCCTCGTCTCCGACGGGGACGGGTCCCACACCCAGGGCTTTGAGCACCTCGCCCCCGGGTACGTGGCGGGCGGCGGCGCCGTCGAGTGGCAGGTGAACTACACGGCCCCCATCGGGCCCGGCAGGCACGACCTGGACATCCGGTTCTACCAGTACAATGACACGGTGGACCGCTTCACCCTCGTCACGACCCTCACCCACCCCATCTACGTGTTCCCCAACCTCACGAACGCCGAAGTGACGGCGCTCCTCGGCGACGCGGTGCGCGTGGGCGCCGCCCTGCAGCAGGCCGTGGACGGCTTCCTGTACGTGGAGGACTCCTTCGAGGACTTCGGCACGCTCCCCCACGGGGTCACGAACCTCCACGACACGGCGGCGGCCCGCGCGCCCTCGACGGCCTTCCTCGCGGATCCCAACGGGGGCCCCACCGCGCTCCTCCCGCAGGACGCGGAAGTCGTGGACCTGGCCTTCCAGCTGTCCTACGACCCGAGCCGCATCTACTCCTACGTGCGAGATGCGATCCGCCTCGAGGCGTACTACGGCAGCCTCAAGGGCCCCGTGGGCACCCTCGCCTACGGCGCCGGCAACGCGCTCGACCAGGCCGCCCTCGCCGTGGCCCTCCTGCAGGCAAGCGGCGCGGAGGCCCGCATCGTGACGGGCGTCGTGACGATGCCTGAAGCGACCCTTGCCGCCCTGTACCAGGTGCACCCGAGCGAGGTGGGCTACCTCCTGCGCTCGAGCGGCATCCCCCACACCGAGTCCCTCGGCACGATCACCCTCGAGCACGCCTGGGTGAGCTACCGCACCGGCCTCACGTGGACGAGCTTCGACCCGAGCTTCTCCGTCGTGATCCCCGCCACCGCCCCCACCGAGGGCACGGTGTACCCGCTCGACGGGAGCCGCACCACCACGATCACCCGCCGCGTCACGGACGCCGACGGCACCTACCGCCGCCTCGAAGCCTTCGTGCAGCAGCCCCTCGAGGGCGAGCTCGCGAGCATCGACACGCGCTACGCCCACACGCCCATCCCCCTCACCCTCCCCTTCACCGTGGTCGGCATCCTGTCCAGCACCGGCGAGGTTCCCCCCACCCTGGAGCACCGCTTCCGCTTCAGCTACGGCAACCTCACCTACGACGCGCCCACCGCCCAGGCCCTCCAGGACGCGCCGGGCCTCGGCTTCCAGTGGACGGGCGCCCGCTTCGGCGCCGTGGAAGTGACCCCCGCGTACCTGCTGCGGGCCGCGCCCGCCCTCGTGGTGGACGGCGTCGTCCAGGACGTGGACACGCCCGTTCCCGCGGGCGCGATTCTCCCCCTCCAGGTGGGCGTGTACGCGCCCGCCTTCGGGTGGATGAACCGGACGGACGGCATCGTGGCCGGCCGCGCCGTGGGCTTTGCCGTGGAGGCCGGGTTCACGACCCCTGCCGTCGCCCAGCGCGACGTGGGCCGCACCCGCCTCATGAACATGACCACCACGCCCTTGGAGATCCAGGAGAGCGCGGGGCACGTGTTCCACGCCCGCAACACCTTCCTGCTCGCGAGCTACTCGCTCCGCGAGCTCTCCGACAGCTACCTCGTGCGGATGGACCGCGCCCGCGCGAGCGTGATCGCTGCAGGCCCGAGCGTGGAGATCCTCCGGGCCGGCGAGGTCGTGCAGCACGTGGTGAAGGGCGCCCTCATCGACACCCTCGACCACCGCGTCCTCATCACGCGTGGCCCCCAGCAGGCAAGCCCCTACACGCGCCACCTCCTCTCCGTGGAAACCCTCACGCGCCTCGCCGAGGCCGAGACGGGCGCCCTGCGCTTTGCGCGCGCCGCCCTCGGGTACGGCGGCGAGCCCACCTCGCCCCTCGCGCTCCTGCGGCCCGACGCCCTGAACCCCACGGAGCGCGTGGCCGTGAGCGGCCACAACCTCGACGCCATGGACGCCCTCGCGCTTCCCACGCCCGTGGTGCGCCTCGTGAGCGCGGCCGTGGATCGCGGCTACGTGGTCGCCATCCAGCGCAACCTCACCGGGTCCGCCCTCCACCCCACGGTGGCCTGGACCGTGATGGATCCCGCCTCGGGCGCCACCGGCCTCTACCAGTGGTCCATCACCGCGACGGACCCCGCGAACGACTCCGCGAGCCCCAGCATCGGCAGCGTCGCGCGCGCCATCTGGGAAGTCATCACGAACGACGAGCTCGGCGGCCTCATCGGTCTCGTCCTCAGCACCATCCAGAACATCCTCACGGAGATCCGCACCCTCAACGTGCAAAACGCCGCCCGCGCCGCCATCGGCCACCTTGGAGGTCACGTGGAGGAGTTCCGCCGCATCTACCAGACGGCGGGCCGCTGGGCCGGCGTGCTGAACGTGGTCGGCATCATTCTCGGCCTCTTCCAGCTCATCAACAACGTGTGGAAGTGGGTGACGCTCTTCACCTACTTCGACGAGCACTTCGGCGCCCTCGGCGCGGACTACTTCAAGCCCTCCTGGTCCTACATCACGGATGCCGCCTTCGCCGTCGTGCAGCTCGTGGCGGATGCCGTGTGCGCCTCCGGCAAGCTCGCGGAGCTCGTGGCCGCGCCCGAAACCCTCGGCGCTTCCCTGCTCCTCATGCTCGCGACGGCCCTCACCTGCTACGTGGTAGCGAAAGCCATCGGCCTCGGCTCCCAAGCGGCGGGCGCGCCCACCCTCGAGGTCAGCTGGACGGGCATCGAAGGCGGCCAGGAGTGCCAGCCCGTGGTGCTCAAGAACGTGAAGGTCAAGAACACGGGCCAGCACATCGCCGAGGACATCTCGGTGTACTTCTACGTGAACGGCCAGCAGGCCACGAGCATCAACCCGCCCAACCGGGCGGAGATCGAAGCCTACAACGTGCCAAGCGCGGGCGAGGACTACGGCGACGTGAGCGTCCCCATCGTGGGCCAGCCCCAGCACGTCACCATCACCGTCCGGGCGTTCTACAAGTACACTTACGGCGACTCCTCCGGCACGAAGTCCTACCAGGGCCCCGAGGCCGGGTCCCCGAACGAGAAGGACATCGGCACGGCCCCCGACTTCACCACCTACCTCGACGTGAGCCCGAGCGGCCGCAGCATCACCTCCCGCGCCTACGTGATCGCCCAGAACGAGTGCGAGCTCACGGCGAACGTGGCCACCTCGGCGGGCCCCGAAGGTACGCCCCCCGACTCCGACTCCGGCACCATCAGCCGCAAGCCCGGCGCGAAGTCGAGCGTCACGGCCGGCAACGACGGGTCCGTCCGCGACCAGGCCTGCCCCCGCGGCACCCGCGGCAGCATCCCCCTCGGCGTCCTCCGCGGCACCGCCACCTACACCATCAGCTTCCCCGGCGGCCAGACCCAGACCGACTCGAAGTCCGCAAGCCAGCCCGTGGACAAGCCCTGTCCCGAGAACCCTGACGACAACGTCGACCCCTACCCCTTCCAGGAAGCGCGCCAGATCGACCTCACGCCCTTCTATGAGCGGAGCGTGGACGTCCTCCTGCTTGACGCGGGCTTCAGCGAGAACATGGGCATCCTCCTCAAGGAGAACGGCGTACAGTTCGACCGCGCGACGCGCAGCCAGCTCACCAAGATGACCAACGGCACCCTCGCAGGGTACCGCGTCCTCGTGCTCCCGAGCGCCTCCCTGTACCTTGATGCCGACTCCACGGCCGTGGCCGCCACCCTGCAGCGCTTCGTGGACCATGGCGGACGCATCGTCGTCTTCAGCCAGGAGACGGGCCAGGACTGGCTCACCGTGCCCGGCCAACCGAGCGCCTACGGGTTCGCCCAGTCCGTGAGCTGCGTGAAGGAGTCGAGCTACATCGACACCTACCACCCCATCCTCGCGAGCCAGTACGGCACCCTCTTCGACATCAACCTCGACGGCACCTTCCGCAGCGTCCCCGAGGGCGGCGAAGTGATCACGCGCCGCAGCAGCACCGGCCGCGGCCAGGCCGACCTCCCCACGGCCATCGTGTACCCCGTGGGCGAAGGCCACGTCCTCGCCGTGAGCTACTTCCCCGACGCGGCCCTCGGCCTCGGCGTCCTCCAGGAGGCCGCCAAGGAAGTGCTCCGCGACATGGTGAACTGGGGCCGCGCCCGCGGACCCATCGGCCTCGGTCCCCTCAACGGGACCTTCCGCACCACCGTGGACGTGGTGAACTACGAGCACCGCGCCATCACCCTCGGCGCGAACTCTACCACGGGCACCCCGGGCTACGTCCACCTCATCGACCCCTACGGCCGCGTCGCCCGCATCTTCAACCTCACGGACTTCGTGCCCGCCGACACCGTGCTTCCCGCGGGAGGCCGCGTGCAGGCCACCCTTGCCACCCACGTGCCCGCCACCTTCGACCGCGGCCTGTGGCGCGTCCAGTACAGCTTCCGCGGCTGGGACCGCATGACCGCGAGCTGGTTCAGCGTCACGAACATCACCACCCTCGCCCTCACGAGCTTCGAGGCAAGCCGCGCAAGCTACAACCTGAGCACCGACGGCTACGTCCTCGCGGGCATCTTCAACCCCGTCCACCCCTTCACCGGGACCGCCGTCCTGTCGCTCGAGGACCGCTTCGGCGGCACCCTTCTCCAGGTGAGCCAGCCCCTTGCGGTGGACACCTTCGACACGGCCAACGTGAACTTCACCTTCCGCGTCCCCGACGAGGCCCTCAGCGGCGCGTACAAGTTCCGCCTCCGCCTCCTCGACAACACCACCCGCATGAACGTGACGCGCGGCACCACCGTGAACGGCATCGAGCTCGACATCGTGCCCGCCGTGGACGCCCGCCAGCACCGCGTGCGCGACGAGGCCACCACCACCTTCGTGGTGAGGAACAAGAGCCCCTACCCCCTCAGCGAGAAGGACGTGGGCTTCCTCGTCCGCAACCACAAGGGCGTCATCACCCACCGCCTCACGGGAACCCTCGCGGTGCCCGCCTTCGGCTCCACCACCCTGCGCTTCAGCTACCAGGTGGCGCCCTTCGGCCTCACCTCCGGGGAGCGCAAGGTCGCCAACGAACTGTTCTGGCACCGCACCACCGCCGCCTTCACCGTGGGCCCCACGCCCGTGGTCTCGGACGCGGACTTCGCCGTTCCCACCATGGCCGTGCGCCTCCTCGAAACCACCTTCGACCGCCCCCAGTACGGGCCCGGCATGAGCGGCATGGCCACCTTCCTGCTCGAAGCGAGCGGCGGCATCGACCTCAACCGCACCCTCCTCGACGTGGGCTTCCGCGGCGTGGGCACCTTTGCCGACGACATCGTGCGCGTCCCCGACGCGCTTGCGGGCAGCACCTTCACCGTGAACGTTCCCTTCACGGTGGCGGAGACGGCGAGCACCGGCCCCCTCGGCGTGGAGCTCACCTTCCTCGGCATGGAGACGCAGACCTTCCGCATCGGCCAAGGCACCGCCCAGACCCGGGTCACGGGCATCCAGGCGAACCTCGGCGCCACCTTCGACCAGGCCGTGGCCGAGAACAATGCCACCTTCAGCGGCAACCTCACCGTCCGCAACGTGGGCGCCGTCCCCATCAACGCCACCCTCATCGCCACCTTCCGCATGCCCTCCCTCGAGATCGCAAGCGAGGTGCGCGCACCCGTGAACGTGGGCCTCGACGGCACCGCCACGGTGCCCTTCGGGTTCCTCGTGGACACCACCTACAGCGGCCGCGGCGCCCTGGACCTCGAGCTCGTGAAGAGCGGCGTCGTCCTCACCTCGGCTCGCCGCGCCTTCGAGGTGGACGCCGACTCCGTGTTCATCACCCGCATCGGCGTGAACGAGAGCTATTTCGAGGGCGAGACCGTCCGCGCAAGCCTCGAGGTCGCAAACCTCCTCGACACGCGCCAGGAGAACCTCCTCCTCACCCTCAACGGGTACGAGACCGTCGCCCACCCCCTGTTCAACCTGGGCCCCCGCGAGACGCGCACCCTCCACGTGAACTTCACGGTGCCCTTCGGCATTGACCGCGAAGCGAAAGCCCTCCGCGCCACGGTGCGCGACGGCGACGGCGCCCTCCTCACCGAGATCGGCACCACCTTCCAGGCCCTCCGCCTGCGGGACTACAACGTCACGTTCCAGTCGAGCCTCAGCCGGCCCGTTCTCGAGCCGAGCGAGACGCAGACCGTGAACTGGACCCTCCGGAACTTCGACCCCCGCGAGTTCAACGGCGACGCCCGCATCCGCGTTGGGTACTGGGTGGAGCTCGACTTTGGCGAGCGCATCTTCGTGGACATCATGACCCCCGTGCGCGTGCCTGTGCAGCTCCGCACCGGCGAGGCCGCCACCGGCCTCGTGACGTACACGGCCCCCGCCAACCTCGCGCCCCGCGTCTACTCCGTCATCGGAACTGCTGAGAAGTTCAGCACGCCCATCCGCACGGACGAGGACACCTTCATCGTGCCCGGCGACGCCGCCATCATCCGGAGCACCACCCTCCGCCCCACCTACGACGCGGGCACCCGCCCCGTCATCAACGTGACCGTGGAGAACACGGGCACCTCCACCCTCCGCGACCTCGAGATCCGTCTCGAAATCCCCACCATCAGCGAGAACCGCACCACGGTGACCCTGGGCCCCGGCGAGGCGTACACCGCGAGCTTCCGCGTCACCCTGCCTCGCACCCTCCTCACGAGCTTCTACGACGTGGACGCGAGCGCTTCCCGCGTGGGCCGCCTCCTCGCGCACCGGGAGAACGTGACCTACATCCGTGGCCTCGCGGGCGCTGTCACCATCGAGTCCCAGAACGAGGACTTCTACCTGCCCGGCGACCGCGTGGACCTCAACGTCCGCCTCCACAACACCGGCATCTTCGCCTATGAGAACGCGGTCCTCACCATCGCCCACGGCCGCGGCCTCACGACCCAGTTCCCCTTCCTCAACGTGGAGGTGAATGGCACCCGCTTCTACCCGTTCAACGTGACCCTGAGCCCCGAGACTCCCCCGGGCCAGCTCCGCTTCCCCTACCAGCTCGTCACGGGGGACGGCGTCATCGTCACCATGGGCAACCTCTACGTGACGGTGGTGGGCCCCAACGAGTACGCGGGCGTCCGCACCCACACCAACTACTACGGCCCAGGCCAAGCCGTCCACGTCCTCCTCCTCGTCCGGAACGTGAACACCACCGCCACCCTCACGGGCAGCGTGAACTTCAACCTCCCCGGCATCGTCAACATCACCCGGGACGTGACGCTCGGCCCCCGCACCCTCGACCTCTTCAACGTGGACTTCCGCCTCCCCCAGGAGATGCTCACGGGCCTCTACCCCGCCACCATCACCGTGAAGGACGGCAGCCGCGTCGTGTACACCCTCACCCACGAGCTGCGCGTGAACGGCATCACCGCCCTCATCACGGACGTCGCCCCCAGCGAGGACAGCTATCTCGGCAACGAGACGGCGACCCTCCGGGTGCGCGTCCAGAACCGCGGCCCCAGCTACCTCGACGGCGTCACGAACGTGAGCCTCGTGAACCCTGAGACGGGCCAGGTTCTCGCAACCGCCGAAGTG
>DATMKA010000249.1:0-15045 GCA_035553595.1 Thermoplasmatota archaeon
ATCCTGGAGAGCGTGGACCTGCCCTTCGAGACCAACCTCACCATTCCGGAGGGGACCACCCTCGTGCGCGCCACCGCCGTCGCCGACCCCACGGGAAGCCTCGGCATCACCCTCAGCCACGCGGAGACGGGTCGCCGCCGCTGCAACCTCAACACCGTGGAGGACTGGGCGACCCCCCGCCGCGGCACCGTCACCTGCAGCGGCGTCACGTTCACGGACAAGCTGCCCGACGCCTGGAAGGTGCGCGCCACGGGCGGCGTCGGCGTGGCCGACCTCGTGACCGTGGAGCTTCTCACGACGCCCCCCGACGGCCTCCTCGCGGAGCTCGACCTCACGCAGCTCAGCCAGCGCGAATACGAGCTGGAGGAGACGAAGGTGGAGATGGTGCCGAGCTTCGACGGCACCCTCCTGCGCGTGGAGACCACGCTCCCCAAGGGCGAGGGCCCCTGGCCCGTCATCCTGTGGAGCAGCCCCTATAGCCACGCCGACCGCCTCACGGGCAACCCCGCCGCCTGGACCTACTTCGTGAAGGACTGGGCCGAGCGCGGCTACGCCGTGGTGGCCGCCGATGTCCGCGGCTACGGCGAATCCGAGGGCTGCGTCGAGACCTGGGGCCCCAACGAGCAGCAGGACCAGGTGTTCCTCGTGGAGTGGGCCGCGAGCCAGCCCTGGAGCGACGGCCGCGTCGGCTTCTACGGCCAGAGCTACGTCGCCACCACCCCCGTGGAGGCCGCCGTGTACGGCCCCGAGGCCCTCAAGGCCATCGTCATCGTGGCCCCCGTGATGAACGCCTACAACGACTGGCACTACGGCGGCGTCCCCAACGGCGAGAACGCCCTCAGCCCCTTCGGGTACCAGACCATTGGCGGCGGCGTCGACCCCTTCGGTCTCCTCAGCGGCAACCTCCCCGACGCGCAGTACGCCGCCCGCCGCGCGGACAACGGGTTCTGCGACCCCATGCATGCGCTCCGGCCCAACGACCCCCGCCAGGTCTATGACGACTACTACGAGACCCGCAACTTCAGCGCCCGCGCGAAGGAAGTGAAGGCCGCCGTCCTCTACACCCAGGGCTTCGAGGACGCGAACGTGAAGGCCGCCATGATCCCCGGCTGGTTCAACGACCTGGAGGTCCCCAAGCTCGGCGTCTTCGGCCACTGGGTCCACCAGCACCCCACCCGCGCCGACAACGAGGTCCTCTTCCTCGGCTGGATGGACCAGTACGTGAAGGGCAAGCCCGTGGGCTTCGAGAAGCTCCCGCCCGCCGTCATCACCACGAACGTGGAGACCCAGCGCGTGGACACGGCCTGGCCGCCCCTTAACGCGACCCTCACCCACCTCTACCCCGACTTTGCGGGCGGCGCCCTCGGTGCCGAGCCCGAGGAGGGCTCCGCCGGCCTCTACACAGGCCTTGCGGCGGAAGTCATCGGCATGTTCCCCATGGGTCCCCGCGTCGCCGTCGTGGAAACCGAGCCCCTCACGGAGGCCCTCCACGTGGCCGGTGAGCTCCGGGTCCGCGTCGTCGGGTACCTGGACGGCGCGGAGAACGCGTACCTCGGCGCCACCCTCCAGGAGGAGACGACGAACGCGACGCGCCTCGTGACCTACGGCATGTTCAACCTCGCCCACCGCTTCGGCCACGACCGGTACGCGCCCATGACCCCCGACGAGCGCTTTGAGGTGGAGCTTCCCCTCGTCCCCACCGAGTGGGTGTTCCAGCCCGGCGCGAAGCTGGTGCTCACCTTCCACGCCGTCACGAGCGCCGACACGCTCGTGGCCTACCCGCCCGTGAGCCCCGGCGTCGTCACCCTCCTCGCCGGTCCCGAGGGGAGCGCCCTCGTGCTGCCCACGCTTGACGGCGTGACGGGCGTCACGGCCCTCCCGGCGACGGCGCAGCGGTAAGCTGGGCGGGTAACCCCCGCCCAACAATCTTTTTCAACCCCTGGACCCGTCCAGCGGGCATGCCCCATGCCGGACGAGCCCTGACTCTCGTTTTCCTGCTCACAGCCACCGCCCTTGCCGGGTGCCTCGCCGGTGAAGCCCCCGCGAGCCTCGACCAGGCCGGGGAGACGGTTCCCCCCATCCCCTACAAGGTGCCGGAGCCCGACCTCGACCTCCCCCTCCTCGAGCACGCGGAGCTCATCCCCATGCCCATGGGCGACGTCCAGATTCACGCCCGCATCGTGCGCCCCGACACCGACGAGCCCGTTCCCGTCATCGTCCAGTTCACGCCCTACACGGCCCCCGGCCGCGGCATGCTCATCGAGCCCATGGTCTCCGCCCCTGGCGGCGCCTTCGTGAACGAGCTCGTGCGCCGCGGCTACGCCTTCGCCTTCGCCGACGTGCGCGGCACCGGCGACTCCGGCGGCTGCCTCGACCTTCGTGGCCAGCTCGACATCGAGGACGCGTGGCACCTCACCGAGTTCCTCGGCACCCAGGAGTGGAGCAACGGCAAGGTGGGCTTCATCGGCGCCTCCTACCCCGGCTCCGAGGCCCACATCGCCGCCATCGCCGGCAACCCCCACCTCGGCGGCGTCATCCCCGTGGTGGCCTCCACGAGCTTCTACTCGTACCACCACAAGAACGGCGTCCCCTACGTCAACCACCTCGCCACCAACACGGGCTACACCCAGAACGCGGTCACGCCCACCAAGAACCCCCAGTACGAGAACTGGGTGACGCGGCAGGTACGCGAGCCCGTGGAGTGCGACACGACCACCCACCTCACGGAGCAGCTCGACCAGTCCGGCACCTATGACGCCTGGTGGGCCGACCGCAACCTGCGGCCCCGCGTCCACAACGTCACCGTTCCCGTGCTCATGGCCCAGGGCCTTGCGGACTGGAACGTGAAGCCCGACCACATCGCCGAGTACTACAACAACCTCAAGGTGCGCAAGATCCTCATCGCGGGCCAGTGGGGCCACCAGTTCCCCAACGACGCCCCCGAGGCCTACGGCGCGTGGTGGGAGTACGCCACAGCGTTCTTCGACGAGACCCTCAAGGGCATCCCCACGGGCCTGTTCGACGAGGACAAGGCCTACGTGCAGGACACCGAGGGCAACTGGAACGTGTACCCCGGCGAGTGGCCGCCCCTCAACGCCCGTCAGGTGAGCCTCAACCTCACCGCGAACGGCCTCAGCCCCACGGAGGCCCCGAGCGGGTCCGCCGAGTGGGAAGCGCGCATGAGCGAGGGCCAAGGCGGGTTCACGAGCCTCGTGGCCCCCGACAGCACCTCCCAAGTGGTCCTCACGCTGCCGCCCCTCTCCGAGGCCATGCACGTGAGCGGCGTGCCCCGCCTCAACCTCACGGTGATCACCGCCGCCGAGAACGTCCACCTCGTGGCCGTCCTCGAGGTGAACACCGGCAAGGGCTGGACGCGCGAGAACTACGGGTACCTCAACCCCATCTACCGCAACGGCGTGGACAAGCCCGAGCGCGTGGTACCCGGCAAGCCCACCCCCGTCACCATCGAGATGTACCCGCAGGAGGACATCTTCCCCAAGGGTGCGGAGCTGCGCCTCATCCTCCGCAGCGTCGACGAGGGCCGCACCGTGGCCGTCTTCGACGAGGGCCCCATCCAGGTGCAGTTCGACGGCGAGCGCCCCGGCCAACTGTGGATCCCCCTCAGCCCCCTCGCCAACTAACCGCTGACCCCCTGGGCCCCCGCATGGGGGTCCGATCCTTTTCACAACCCATTTATTCCAGCGTCCCGCCTCCCCGGGGTCATGATCGAGACCGACTTCGCCGATATCCCCTACGTGGGCGTCCTCGTGGCCTCCCTCGTCAACATGGTGCTCGGCATGGTCTGGTTCTCCATGCCCCTGTTCGGCCGCCCCTGGATGGCCCTTACTCACCCCGGGAAGACGCAGGAGGACCTCGCCAAGGGACCCAAGACGGGGTACGTGGTCGCCCTCCTCGCGAGCCTCGTCACGGCGCTCTTCCTCGCCTACCTGCTCCTCCTCCTGCAGGCGGAGACGGTGCTCGATGCCTTCCGCGTGGCCGTCACCCTCTGGGTGGGCTTCATCGCGACCGCCTACGCGCAAACCTACATCTTCGGCGGAAAGCCCCTGAAGCTGTACCTCATCGACTCCACCTACTACCTCGTCCTGCTCCTCGGGCAGGCCCTCATCCTGGTGCTGTGGCCCTTCGCCTTCTGAGGCCCCGAGCGGGCCCCCGACCGGGTTCCCGCTCCTGCCTTTCGAAGCATTCCAGTTGGCGCCGTAAGGGTTAAACTCCGCACGCCATACGGCCCTAAGTGGCGACTCCTCCCGACTCCCAGAACCCCTGGACTCCCGGCGCCTCCCAGTGGGCCGTGGAGCACGCCCAGGACCTCACCCTCTTCCGCCCCTCGGGCCCCCCGGGCCGCGCCGAGGTCGTGCTCCTCACCGACCCCTGGAGCGTGTGGTGCTGGGGCTTCGAGCCCGTTCGGCGCGCCCTCGAGCACCGCTACCCCACCATCCAGTTCTCCGCGCTCGTGGGCGGCATGTTCCCCACCATGCCCGACCCCGCCGCGCTCGGGTTCAACGTGGAACGCTTCTTTGCTATCGTGCAGCGCTCCACCGGGATGCCCATCGCCTACGACGCCACGCGCTACGACCGCCCCACGAGCACCTACCCCGCGTGCATCCACTACTACACGATGCGCCTCGTGCGGCCCGAGCTTGCCGACTCGTACCTGCGGCGCCTCCGCGAGGCCGTGTACCTCGACCGGCGCAACGTGAGCCGCCCCCAGGTGGCCGCGGACGTCGCCGTCGCCATGGGCGTCCCGCGCGAGGAGTTCGAGGAGGCCCTCGCCTCGGGCGAGCCCGAGCGCGAGTTCGAAGCAAACCTCACGCGCCTCGAATCCAACAACCTCCACGCCTACCCGACCTTCCTCGTGCGCTCCGGCCCGCGCCTTGCCCGCGTGGAGGGCTTCCAGAGCCTCCCCGCCCTCCTCTCCCTCGTCGAGCAGGTGACAGGCCGCGCCCACGCCACGGCGCCACCGCCCCCGCTCCTCGACCTGTTCCGGGACGGCGAGCGCCTCGCCACGCGCGAAGTGGCGGAAGTGCTCGACCTCAGCCTCGAGGCCGCCGCCGAGGAGCTTCAGGGCGCGGCCCGGGATGGGAGCCTCACGCGCGAACGCCACCCCACCGGAGACGTGTGGCGGAAGGCATGACGCGCCCCGCGACCTTCGCGCAGGAGGTGGGCGAGGAGGACTTCCACCTCGCCCGCGCCTGCCTCCTCCTCTCCCGCGACGACACGCCCACGCTCGACGTGGACGCCCAGCTTGCGCGTTTCGCCCCCTGGGCTGAGCGCGTGAAGGCGCTTCGGGCCGAGGGCGTCGACGTGCCCACCGCGCTGCGGCAGGCCCTTGCCGAGGAGGCGGGATTCCGCGGCGCCGAGGCCAACGAGTACTACCTGCCGCGCAACTCGTACCTCGACCAGGTGCTCGACACCAGGCAAGGCATCCCCATCACCCTCAGCATCGTGTACCTGGAAGTGGCTCGCCTCGTGAACGAGCCCCTCGTGGCCATGGGGATGCCCGCGCACTTCCTGGTGCGGCACGAGGAAACATACCTCGACCCCTTCCATGGGGGCCGCGAGGTGACGCGGGAGACCATGCAGCGACTCCTCGACGGCATCACCGGCGGACGCCTCACCCTCACGCCCGCCATGCTCGCCCCCACGAGCGACCGCGAAATCCTCGCGCGCGTCCTTGCGAACCTGCGGAACGCCTACCTGCGGCAGGGCGACCTCCCGCGGGCCATCCGCACCATGGACCGCCTCGTCGAGCTCCTCCCCGACGACGCCACCCTCCACCGCGACCGCGGCCTCCTCAAGCACGAGGCGGGCCGCTTCCCGGAGGCCCGCATCGACCTGGAGCACTACCTGGACGTGTTCCCCACGGCCCGTGACGCCGAGGGCATCCGGGGGATCCTGCGGCGTCTCCAATAAGACAACCCTGCGGCGGTGGCGCGGAGGGCGCGGAGGGCGCGGGCCCTAGGAATACGCGGAGCGGGTAGAGGCGCGGTGCTGGCCGAACTCCGGTTCGGCCGCATCTCGCTCGCTGCGCTCGCTGCGATGGACGCGGAGACTGGTTTTGGGATCCGCGGAGGGAGCGGAGCGCGCCGAGCCGGACGGTATACGCAGAGGCATCGAAGGCGCAGGGAACGCAGAGGACGGATTGTGGGATCCGCAGAGAGGGCGGAGAGCGGGGAGTGGCGCCGGGACTTCCCATCTCCGCCCCTCCGCGGATCCCAAAAACGTCGTCTCTGCGTTCCCTGCGCCTTTACCTGCTCTGCGTATACCGTCCGCTCCGCGGCCTCCGAACCCTCAGCGCTTCAACTCCACCTTGGGCAGCGACTCAGGAGCCACCGCCACGGGCACCGGCCGACCCGGCGCGGGCCGCGCCACGAGCGCGAACCCGCTCGCGATGAGGATGAAGGCGAGGATGGCGCGCAGCTCGAAGCTCGCGGGCACCCACTCGAGGCCCGGGATGAGGACGAGGAGCGGCGCCGACAGCGTCGCGGAGAGCGCGGCCACGTGGCTCACGAGGTTCACGCGGATGGGCCCAATCCGCTCAAAGAGGGTGTAGTAGATCACGAAGCCGATGGCGCTCGAGATGAGGGCGAGATACAGGAGCGAGGTGACGCCCCACAGGTCGAAGGTGGCGCGGCCTCCGTCCTCGAACAGGAAGCTCGCGGCGTGCAGGACGACGGACCCGGCAAGGCAGTGCCAGGCGATGAAGGTGAAGACGTCCATGCCGTGCTTCGTGCGCTTCACGAGCACGGACCCGAGGGCCCACGCGCCGATGGCGCCAAGGCACAGGAGCTCGCCGATGCCCTGCGCATCCAGCAGGCTCCCCGGCTTCATTGAAGCAAGCAGCACGACGCCGCCGAAGCCGAGCGCGAGGCCCACGAGGCCCGCGGTGCCCACGCGCTCATCCTCGAGGAACCAGCGGCTCGCGACGGTGGTGAGGACAGGGTTGAGGCCCACGATGACGGCGGCGATCGCGGCCGAGGTGGAGAGCTGGCCCCAGAACAGGAAAGCATGGTAGGCCGCGATGTTGAAGACGCCCGCGATGGCGATGGCGGTCCACTGCCGCGCATTCTGAGGGAGAAGCGGGCCCTTGCGGCGGGCCGCAGCAATCCCGAAGAGCACGAGGGCCACGATGTCGAACCGCAGGGCTGCGAGCAGGATGGGGCTGAAGCTCTGCAGGCCCACGGTGATGAACACGAAGGCAGTCCCCCAGATGGCGCCGAGCAGGAGCAGGAGCGAAAGGTCGCGCGGCCGCAGGGGGAAGGCCATGGGGCGGCGATTCCGGGGCCCCGGGATAAGCCTATCGGGCGGGCGGCAGAAAGGATATCGGCGGGGGGCGGCCTTGGGCGACAAGTCGGATGAATTGTTCTCCCGTTCGGGTCCCTAAGGGGCTTCGCGCGGGGCTCGCGCCCCTTCGCTCGCGAGGACGCAGTGCGTCAGAGGAGCGCAGAGAGGAGGACAATCGCCCCCGCTAACCCCCTCTGCGCTCCTCTGACTCCCTGCGCTCTCGCGAGGGAGCACGAAGTGCGACCGAGCCCCCTACGGGACCCGGACGGCGCAGCACGCGCAACCGAGGAGATCGGGGGGCACGAAGTGCGACCGAGCCCCCTACGGGACCGGGACGGAAGTAGCGAGAGAAAGAAAAAAAAGGAGGTGAGAGCCGGTAATCGAGAGGGGGGTGCCCCGGGCCCCGCAGGGCCCAGGGAATTCAGAGTTACCCGTTGAGGACGGTGGTGACGATGCTGCCGTCGTCGGGGACGCGGCGGGCAAGCACCTCGTCGGTCTTCGCGGCCTCGGCGCGGCTGTCGGGGTCCGTGAAGTTGAGGGAGAGCCACACGTCAGCGAAGCGGTCCACGATCTCGGAGTTGAAGGACTCGCGGTGCATGATGAGGGTCTTCGCCGTGAGCTTCTCGTCCGTGACCCAGTAGTAGGACTCGCGGCCCTTGGTCTCCTTCCCGATGATCTCGGACTCCACCATCTTGTTCAGGTGGAAGCTGAGGGTGCTCGGGGAGATCTCCACGAACTCGAGGATCTCCTTGTGGGTCATGCGGGGCTTGAACAGGAGGAGGATGGCGATCCGGCGGGGCACGTCGTGGCGCAGGATGCTGATGATGTCCTTCTCCTTACGGCCCATGAGGTTCTTGATGAAGTAGCGGTTGAACTTGCCGTCCTTCTTCACGACGATGAGGCCGCTCTTCTCGAGGTACGTGAGGTGGTAGAGCACCTGGCCGAAGGGCAGGTTCACCGCGCGGTGAATCTTGCGCAGGTGCGCCCCGGGGCAGGTCTTGATGTACTGGTAGATGGCCCGGCGGGTCGTGAGCTCCAGCGCGTCTTCCGTCTTGTTCACCATTCGTTGAACACCTCGCCACATTGGCTTGGATCAACCCGCGAAGGCGGGTCTTGCTGAGCGAACCGCGCCCTTGGCGGCGTATAGGCGTTGTCGATCAACAGTGGAAGTTACCTGCAGAGACTGAGTTGCCTCCCTTGGCTGTCAAGCAGCCTGCCGTGAGAAATCCGAGTCCTGGAGGTATCATTCGCCGATTGTCCAGATCAGGCCTCGAAGGCAGGCCACCCCAGGGCCGGCGCCCCTGGCCGCTCCCCCAGGGAGCAATCCTTTTTAAGCGGGCCCGGCTTAGGGGGCCGATAACCGACCCCGGAGGTGACGCCCCTTGACCGTTGAGCAGCAGATCCAGGACATCGAGGCCGAGATTGCGAAGACCCAGTACAACAAGGCCACCCAGGGTCACATCGGCAAGCTCAAGGCCAAGCTCGCCCGCCTGCGCGAGGAGCAGGAGAAGCGCGCCGCTGCAGGCGGCGGCGGCGGCCAGGGGTACGACGTCAAGAAGAGCGGTCAGGCGAGCGTGGCGCTCGTCGGCTTCCCCTCGGTGGGTAAGTCCACCCTCCTGAACAAGCTCACGGGGACGGAGAGCGAGGTGGCGGCCTACGAGTTCACCACCCTCACCTGCATCCCCGGCATGATGGAGCACAAGCACGCGGACATCCAGATCCTCGACCTGCCCGGTCTCATCCGGGGTGCTGCCGGCGGCAAGGGCCGCGGCCGTGAGGTTCTCGCCGTGGTCCGCACCTGCGACCTTGTGCTCCTCGTGGCGGATGCCCTCAACCCGGAGCAGATCTTCGTCATCGTCGACGAACTGTACGATGCGAACATCCGCCTCAACCGC
Organism: Thermoplasmatota archaeon; assembly: GCA_035553595.1. Classification (GTDB taxonomy): domain Archaea; phylum Thermoplasmatota; class SW-10-69-26; order JACQPN01; family JAJPHT01; genus DATMKA01. The sequence goes on from DATMKA010000249.1 coordinate 9,198, forward strand.
GCCCCCGCGGACATCAAGATCTACCGCAGCCGCCAGCGCGGCGGCGTGACCGTGAACTTCACCACCCCCCAGTCGAAGGGCCTTGACGAGGAACTCGTGAAGGACATGGTGAAGGAGTACGGCATCGTGAACGCCGACGTCGTCATCCGCCAGGATGCGACCGTGGACGAGCTCGTGGACGTCCTCGCCGGCAACCGCGTCTACATCCAGGCCATGGTCGCCCTCAACAAGGTGGACCTGCAGGACCTCGAGTTCACGAAGAACTCCATCAAGATGTTCAACGACCGCGGCTGGCCCGTGGTCCCTATCGCCGCCAAGAAGGGCCTCGGCCTCGACGCCCTCAAGGACAAAATCTACGAGGAGCTGCGCTTCATCCGCGTCTTCCTGAAGCCCCAGGGCGGCGAGGCCGACATGGAGGAGCCCCTCGTCATCAAGAGCGGTTCCGACGTGGGCATGGTGTGCGACTACCTGCACCGCGAGTTCCGCGACAAGTTCCGCTACGCCATCGTGTCCGGGCCCTCTGCGAAATTCGACAACCAGATTGTCGGCATCGAGCACCAGCTCAAGGACACGGACATCCTCACCCTCGTCCTGCGGCGCTGAACCGGCACGGTTGGGGGCCTTCCAAGGCCCCCATCGCAAATGATCGACCTTTTTGAAGGTCGTTCGCGCAACCAGATTGTCGGCATCGAGCACCAGCTCAAGGACACGGACATCCTCACCCTCGTCCTGCGGCGCTGAACCGGCACGGTTGGGGGCCTTAGGTAAGGCCCACGCCCGCCAGGCCCGTCCTCCCCTTCGGAGTAGCAGGCCACGCAGAGCGGCGTGCGTTCACTGTAGGAGCCTTCTTAACTGTGAAGGCTCCAGGGAAGAGTCTATTCGCGACGAGGATGGACGAATGACGAGCGGGTCGCACGGGCGAGCGGGGGAGCGGCGAGGTTTCATCGCCGCTTTCCTCGTGGACCTTAACGAGCCCTACGAGGAGGAGATGCGTTACCGCTCCCTCGACCGCATCTCCCTGACCCTCCTCTGGGCAAACCTTGCCCTGCTCTGTCTTCTCCTCGGGTATGGCACGCTCCTGCGCGGGGCCCAGTGGTCCCCTTCCCCGCTCGGGTGGCGTGTTCTCTCCACCGGTGAGGCCCTGGGGGCCCTTCTGGTGGGCCTCCTCGCCTGCACCGCGGCCACACTCACCCGGGGACGCCTCCGGCCCCACTATGCCTACCGCGTCCTCCTCACGGCTTGCTTCATCACCTTCAGCGCGCTCCACGTGCTGGTCACCGGGGGCGCGCTTGAGTGGCATTTTCACTTCTTCATCGTGCTCGGGTACCTGACCATCTATGGCGATTGGCGCCTCGGGTGGATCGGGCTTGCCCTCACGGGCCTCCACCACGCGGCCTTCAGCGCCATCGACCCGCAGTGGGTGTACGTGCAGGGGGAAACCTTGGTCACGACCCTGGTTCATGCCCTGCTCCTTGGCGGCATGGCCGTGGCAGCCACCATCCTCTGTCGCAGCCATCGCAGCAACCTCGTCGTGCGCGTGAAGGCCGAGCGCGACCTCCAGGCCGCGAACGAGCGGCTCTCCCTCGTGGACGAGTCGAAAACGGCGCGCCTGCGCGAGAGCGAGGAGCAGTTCCGCCTCGCCCTCGAGAATGCCCCCATCGGGATGGCCCTTGTGGCGCCCGACGGCCGATGGCTCAAGGTGAACCGCGCCCTGTGCGACATCGTGGGCTATTCCCAGCAGGAGCTCCTGTCGAAGAGCTTCCAGGACATCACGCACCCCGAGGACCTCGAGGCGGACCTGGGCCTCGTGAAACGCGTGCTTGCCGGGGAGCTCCGGTCCTACCAGCTCGAGAAGCGGTACCTTCACCGGGATGGCCACGCGATCTGGATTCTCCTGAGCGTCTCCCTCGTGCGCGACACCACCGGGGAGCCCCGCTACTTCATCTCCCAGATTGAGGACATCTCCGCGCGCAGGGAGGCCGAGGTGGCTAGGGTGCATGCGGCAGAACAGGCGGCCCAGGTGGAGGTGCTCCAGCGGGAGGACCGCTTCAAGGCCGAGTTCATGAAGATGGCCGCCCATGAGCTGCGCACGCCCCTCACGCCGCTCAAGATGGTCATTTTCATGATGCGCCGCCACCCCCGCGTTCAAGCGGATGGCGACCTCCTGCGCTGGACCGATATTCTCGACAGGAACTTCACGAGGGTCCACCGCCTCGTGGAGGATATCCTCGATGCCTCCCGCATCCAGGGGGCTGGACTGGGTCTCAACCGGGAGGCTATCGACTTGAACCAGGTGGTTTCCGATGCGGTGCTCGCCGTGGACGAGGCGGCGGCGCGCGGCCAGTTGCGGCTCGAGGTGGAGCTCACGCCCGACCTCCCCGTGCTCGGGGACCCGGACCGGCTGCGTCAGGTGGTGGAGAACCTGCTGAGCAACGCCGTGAAATTCACGCCCCCCTCCGGCACGGTGAAGGTGGTGACTTCACGGCGCGACGGCCACGTGAGCCTCAAGGTGGTGGACAGCGGGATCGGGATCTCCGCCGCCACCCTGAAGGACCTCTTTAAGCCCTTCAACCAGGTGCGCGACCGGAATGAGCGCACCCAGTTGGGGACGGGGCTCGGTCTCTACATCGCGAAGTCCCTGGTGGAGCTTCACGGGGGCCGCCTCGAAGGGTCGAGCGAGGGCCCTGGCAGGGGCGCGACCTTCCAGGTGCTCCTCCCTTCGCCGCCCGCTCAGTAGGCCTGCTCGCCGCGGTGGGCTTCCCGGAGGGCCACAGCGAGCTCGTCGAGGGTGCCGCTCAGGATGACGACATCGCCTGCGGTCTGCACGCGGCCGGTGCGGATGTTCACCTGGGCGTGGCCGAAGAGGGGCTTGCGCTCCCCAAGCATGTCGGCGGCCTTGTTGTCGAGGGTGACGAGGAGGCCGTCCACGCGCCACCCCTGGGGGCTCAGGTTGAGGTCGTCCACGACCCCGACGCGGGCGCCGCGCTCGTCCACCACAGTCTTTCCAATGAGGTCGCCGGTGCGCCAGAGGGATTCCATAGGGATCAATCGACCTCGTGCGGGGGCGAGGAAAGGGCTTCTGGCCTCAACGTCGCTCTCGCCCCCTTGCGTCCCCGGCGGTCAACAAGCATACCACAAGGGGGAGCCCGGACAGGGAAGGGTCGCCCAGAGATAGCGGAGCCCCCGGCCCCCTGGCGGGCAGGGCAGCGGGGCGCAAGCTTTAATACCGTGCTAAGGAACGACACGCCGTCGGGCCCGCGCCCTTGCCGGGGAGCGGGCAAAGAGAGGTGTGTTGCCATGAAGCTGTCCCTGCTCGCCTTAGCGGGAGCCCTGACCGTCGTCCTTGCCGGGTCGACCGTCGCGGGCGACCTCGGAGCGCCCGAACCGGAGCCCTCCCTGGACGCCTTTACCGTGAGCGCCCGCAGCGAGGGCCGCGACCCCATCGTCTTCCAGGCCGCACGGGACCCCGGCCGCGCCGTGGCCATGACCGTCGCCATCCCCGGCCTCGAAGCCAAGGACGTGGCGAGCGCCCGCGTCGTCCTCAAGCGCGGCGAAGCCCCCCTCGCCGGCATCCCCCTCGGCGCCGTCGAAGGCCGCCGCGGCGCCACCTTCCAGGCCACCGCCCCCGACGCGGGCGAGTGGACCAGCGCCCTCATCCTCATCGAGAAGCAGGACCGCGCGATGGTCATCCAGGAGTTCCGCCTCAGCGACCTTGAGGGCGGCCTCGGCAACCTCCGCGGCCCCGGTCTCCCCCTCCCGCCCATGCCGAAGAGCATGAGCGCGCCCGAACGCGCCGAGAAGGCCCTGGAGCTCGTCGTGAAGGAGGCCCTCCTCCTCCCCGGCCCCCTGGAGCGCCTCCTCTTCGAGTAAGCGCGACCCTCACCCTAAAAACGCATCCAAAAACCCCGTTGGTGGGCTGGCTGGCCCCCGGAGCCTGGGCGGAACCGCATCCCCCGCCCAGGCTTCGCAGGGACCCCTTTTCGAGCTCTCTGTTCAGGCCGCGCGGCGGCCGGGCGTGCCCGCCTGGAGGTGCGACTCCAGGAAGTAGAGCGCCTTGTCCACGTCGCGGACGATGCCCGTAAGGAGCTCCGCGGTGGCCTTGTCGCCCTGGGTCTCGGCCTCGTCCACGGCCGTGCGCAGCTCGTGCGCGTGGTGGGCGTAGCGCTCCACGAGGGCGTTCACGAAGCTCATGCCGTCCACGAGATCGGGGGAGAGGTCCTCGAGCGTGGAGGCCGCGGCGGCCATCCGGACAGTCCCCATGGCGGAGCCGCCGAGGGCGGTGATGCGCTCAGCGAGGAGGTCCACGTGGCCCTCCACCGTCTCGGCAAGCTCGTCGAAGAGCTTGTGGAGCTGGTAGAAGTCCTTGCCCTTCACGTTCCAGTGGGCCTGCTTTGTCTGGCTGTAGAGGTCGAAGGTGTCCGCGAGGCGCCCGTTCAGGATGGGCACGAGGGTCGTGCGAACGTCCTCGGGAATGTCGATGCGGGTCGGGAAGAAGGGGCCGGGCTGGATGGCGGCAGAGGTCTGGGAGCTGCGGGGCGGAGCCATGGCCCCACCTCCCGGAGTGCGGGAGGATAACTCTTCCGCGTCCCGGGGCCGTCAGAACTCAAAGAGGCTCTTCTGCTTCTTTGGTCCCTCAGCAGGCTCCGCCTTCGGGGCGGGGGCCTCCTCCACGGGCGCCGGCTCAGGAGCGGGCGCGGGAGCGGGACTCTTCGACGCGAGGGGCTTCACCGCAGGCGTCGCCGCAGGGGCGGGCACGGAAGCGGGCTCCTCCCCGACCTCGTCAGGGATCGGTTCAGCGGCCTTCTTTTTGCGGCCGCGTCCCTTGGGCTTTGCGGGCTCGGGGGCCGCCTCCGCCTCCGTGTCGGGGAAGCTGCCGAGGCCGCCCATGCTCGCGCGGGTGGCGGCGCGGGGCGCTGCGGCCTTGCGTACTTCGGCGGCTGCGAGGAGCTTCTTCACGCGGGCCGTCGTCTCCTTCGCCTCCAACAGGAAGGCCACTTCGTCCGCTTCGAGGTCCATCTCGACGATGGCCCACACCGCGAACTGGTCATCGGTCTTCATGAGGCCCCGCACGAGGGGGAAGTGGTCCTCGCGGGCGACGCGGCCGCTCGTGTGCGTGTAGGCGCCCACCTTGCGCGAGACTCGGTCGCGGAGCTCGCGCATGCCCTTCGATTGGCTCATGCGGCGAAGCCACGAGGGGAAGGCGTGCATGCCGGGCACCGTCTTCTCGGAGTTCGCCGTGGTGACGCCGCCCACCATGACCTCGTTGGCGTAGGACCAGAGGCCGTAGTTCATGCGGCGGCTCACTCGGCCCAAGTACACGTCGCCGCGGGAGAGCCACTTGTAGGCCTCCACGCGGTCCCGGGGGCTCTCGTACCGCAGGGGCAGGTTCTCGTCGAGCCAGAGCGCGATGTTCTCCGGCGTCTCGTCAATCTCCCAAGAGGCCTTGCGCGCCTCCTCGAAGCTGTTGCCGTAGAACACCTTCCCGAGGAGGCCCCACACGTCGCCTTTCGCGTCGCGCTTGCCGAGGCTCTCCACGTCCTTGAGGGTGATGTGCGTGCGGCCCGTGGCGAGGGCCGCGAGGTCGTTCACGGCGGAGCGCATGTCGCCGCCCGCGCGCTCCGCGAGGGCCTCCAAGGCCTCGGGGTCCACCTCGAGGCCTTCGAGCTTCGCGATGCGAGCGATGGCCTTGGGGATGGAGCGGGTGTGGACGCGGGTGAACTTGATGGTGTGCGCGAGGGACTTGAGGGCGGCGCCGCGGCGCGTGAGCTCGTACAGGTCGTTCGCGATGAGGATGATGGGCTGCCCCGTGGCCTTGATGGTGTCCGTGATGGCCTTCATGCCGCCGCGG
>DATMKA010000250.1:0-6265 GCA_035553595.1 Thermoplasmatota archaeon
GGCTCCCGCGGCGCGCCCGGCGACACCGCAGAAATCCATCGTTTTCCGGCGGCGCATCGGGATGGACGAATCGGGAAAGGGCGACTACTTCGGGCCCCTCGTGGCCGCCTCCGTGCTCCTCCCCGATGCGGAGACGGAGCGCTTCCTCCGGGAGAAAGGCGTCCGGGACAGCAAGCTCGTTCCCGACCCCGAGGCCCTCCTCCTCGCAAGCCTCGTGCGCGCCCGCTGCCCCACGAGCGTCGTTGTGCTCCCGCCCTCCAAGTACAACGATCTCTACGAGAAGATCGGGAACCTCAACACCCTCCTTGCGTGGGCCCACGCGCGCGCCTTGGAGGATCTGCTCGCGGAGCACCCCTGCGACCTCGCCATCCTCGACCAGTTCGCGAAGGCCGAGCGCGTGATGGGAGAGGCCCTCATGGAGCGCGGCCGCGCCGTCACCCTGCAGCAGGCGGTAGGCGCCGAGGCCGACACCGCGGTCGCCGCCGCAAGCCTCGTGGCCCGCGGCGAGTTCCTCCGGGGCCTCGCGGAGCTGTCCACGGAGGCGGGCATGACGCTCCCCAAGGGGGCGGGCCCCGGGGTCATCCAGGCCGCTCGCGCCTACGTCGCGCGCCACGGGCGCCCCGCCCTTCGAGGCGTGGCCAAGCTGCATTTCGCGACCACGGAGCGGGTGGACACGCGGCAGGGCTAGGCGCGTTCTCTCCGCTGCTCCGTTGCTCTGCTGCTCCGCGTTGATCTGGGTCCAACGCCCAGAATTAACGCGGAGCAACAGGGCAGCGGAGCAGCGGAGACCCATCAAATCGGGGAGGACTCACCCGAAGCTCAGGAGCCCCGTAAGCATCTTCTGGGCGCCCCAACTGACGATCGCAGCGACCCAGAACAACCCCACGAGGTCCACGTAGGATCGGAAGTAGTTGCCTCCGTCCGCGATGCGGATCATGAGGCTCGACACCACGGAGTGGACGAGGAGCATCGCGATGACGAGGAAGGCGATGAGGTTGAGGTCGGTGCTGAAGTTGAAGAAGCTCGCGAAGGGCGTGCCCGAGTCGAGGTTCAGGTTGGTGAAGATTTTCTCGAGGAGGCCCACGATGGCCACGCCAACGAAGAGGGCGAAGCTCATGCCGGCCATGAGGCCGTAGAGGACGCCGCGGAAGCTCGAGGCGGTCTGGTAGCGGCTCTTGCGGAGGCCGAGGATGCGGACGAAGTTGTCGCTGATGATGCGACCGATCTCGTCCGGCTTGCCACCGGCCTTCACGCCTTCCACGAACATGCGGGTGAACTTCTCGATGAGCATGCTGCCCGTATCGGCGGCGAAGTACTCCCACGCTTGCTCGTCGTCCACCCGGAGGTTGAGACGCTGGTACAGGTCCTGGATGTTCTGCGTGAGGGGACCGAAGTCGTGGTACCGCAGGGTGCGGAGCACTTCCTTGACGTTGCCGCCGCGAGCGCTCGTGGAGGCACCGAGGGAGCGGATGAAGGCGCCGAAGTTGTCGTCGCGGCGCTTGAGCTTCTCCTCCTCCTGGGCCACACCGAAGCCGGTGTAGAGGAGGGGCGTGAGGCCCATGGCGAGGATGACGGCCACGGGGAAGGGGGTGAAGTTGAGGCCGAGGATGAGAACCACGAGGCAAGCGGCGAGGCTCACCGGGAGCGTGCGCTTGATGCGGAGGTTGAGGGCCGTCTCCACCTTCGCCTGGTGCCACATGGGGTCCGTGGGAGCCTTCGCCTTCGTGAAGTACACGAAGGCCACCTCGATGAAGAGCACGAGGAAGAGGGCGCCGCCCATGAGGACGATGGCGTCGATGCCCGTGATGACGGGCATCAGGATGGCGAAGATGACGATGAACACCACGGACATCATGAGGGAGTTGAACATCTCCTTCATGCTCTCGACCTCGTAGAGGTGGCCCTCGTAGAGGTTCGAGTAGTCGTCCATGACCACGATCTGCTCGTTCTTCAGGAACTTCCCCAGCTCCTCACCCGACTCCATGGCGTAGGCGAAGCGGTCGAGGAAGTCGCTGAAGATGTCGGAGGGGCAGCGTTTGCTGATGAATCGGCAGGCCTCGGCGAGACTCATGTTCCATGCGTCCACGAGGGCGTAGATCTTGCGCGTCTCCTCCGCGAGGGCGCCGTACTCCTTCTTCTCGCCGAGAATCCGCATGATCTCGGAGCGAGGGATGTTGGAGGTCGCGAGCACCCCCATGTGGGTGATGAAGAAGTGGATGTTGCGGTCGATCTGCTGCTTCCTGCCTTCAGCGACGAGGTAGGGGTAGATGACCGCGAGGATGAGGAAGAAAAGGGGAATGGCCCAGATGAGGGCGCCGAAGACGCCGGTGGCGAGGTCGGGGACGAGGAAGGTGAAGATGAGGGAGACGGCGACGCCCGTGATGACGAGGGGGACGGCGTACTTCAGCAGGTAGGTGGCCGGAGGCATCCCCACCGACGCATACGCCTTCTTCACGTCCATCGCCATGGCAAACCCTCACAGTTTGAAGGGGAGGCCCTTCACGCCAGTGTCGTAGTAGTTGGCAATGATGCGGTTCACTTCGTAGTAGTCGAAGATGCCGAGCTCGATCATGCGCTCCAGGATCTTCGCGCGAAGGTCCAACTCCTCGTAGATCATGCGCTTGTCGGGGAGACCGATGCGCTCCGCAATCTTCGTCTCCAAAATGTAGGAGTTGTTGCGGCCGCGGAACACGTGCTTGTCCTTCACGGGGTCCCACTTGAACACGGCGCGGGTGAGCACACCGCCCGCCTGCTCGTTGTAGCCTTCGATCTCCTCCACGGCCAGGACGCGGCGAAGCATCTTGCCCTTGTTGTAGACGGCCATCTGGATGAGCGAGATGTTCAGGTTGTCCATGAACGTGATTGGCACGTTGATGGGGTTGGAGGTGAAGCGCTGGATCATCTTACCTACGGAGGAGGCGTGGAAGGTGGCGATGACGGGGTGGCCCGTCTGCATGGCCTGGAAGGCCACATTGCCTTCGGCGCCACGAATTTCACCCACGATGATGTAGTTGGGACGGGAACGCAGCGCCGCCTTCAGGAGGTCGAACATCGTGACCCTGCCCTCCTCGGGGCCGGACTCACGGGTGACGAGCTGCTGCCACAGGGGCTGGGGGGGCCGCACTTCAGGCGTGTCCTCGGCCGTGAACATCTTGTCCTTGGGCTTCACGAAGGCCAGCATCCCGTTGAGGGAAGTGGTCTTGCCGGAAGCCGTTTCACCGCACACGAAGATGGACTGGTGGTTCTCGAGGGCGAGCCACAGGTAGGCCGCCACTTGCACGCTCATGGTGCCGAAGCGGATGATCTGGGTGATGCTCGTGGGCGTGTCGCTGAACTTACGGATGGTGAAGGAGGGGCCCTTGGCGGAGACGTCGCTGCTGTAGACGACGTTGATACGGCTCCCGTCGGGGAGGGTGGCGTCGACGATGGGGCGCGATTCGGAGACGGGGCGGCCCATGCGTTCGCTCATGTTGCGGATCCAGTCGTCGAGCTCGCGCTCGTCCTGGAAGCGCACGTTCGTCTGCACCGTGTCGAAGAGCTTGTGCACGACGAAGATGGGGTCGCACCCGATGGAGGAGATATCCTCCATGTAGGGGTCGCGCATGATGGGCTCGATGGGGCCGTGGTCCACGATGTTCCGCACAAGGAAGTATTCGAGCTTCTCGTGCTCCTGCTTCGTGACCTGCACCTTCGTGTTGAGGCGCGTGAGGAGGCGGGCGGCAGGGTTCCAGGCGGCGCCCGTGCCCTCGACGATGACGGCCTTCTGGTAGAGCTTCTTGAGCGTCTTGCGGAGGTCGTCCTCGCCGCCGGGGGACGCCTCGAAGGGGGCAAGGCGGAGGATGAGGTCCTTGATTTGCTTGTACTTGACCTTCTCCTCGGGCGTGAGGGCGGGTTCGATGGCGACGTATTTCCGCTTCCGGTCGGGGGTGTCGTAGATGTGGATGAAAATGGGGTCCCCGACGGGGTAGAGGACGTTGATCATGTCGAGGTCCTTGAGGGACCGGCTGAGCGTTTGATGGAAGTCCGGCGTTGTCCCCGTTTGAGCCTTGAAGGCCTCGAGGTAGGCGCCCAGGTGTGGGTTCTTGGCCACCGCTTCCTTGAGGTCCATACGTCACCCGACCAAGCCCCGGACGGCTGCGCGGGAGGGGGTCCTCTCTCGCAGTGTCCGAGGTATGCCGGACACGTATTCGTCACGAGACGCTCTTAATCTCTACGATAAAGCCCGTTTTGGGCTCCACCCTGAAATTTACAACGTCGGCCACGCCTTTTGGCGCTCTTGCGAAACGGCGGACGAGGACGGAGCGGCTCACGTTGTTGCCCACCACGTCCAGCCGGAGGCTGAGGTACACGTCGGCCGCCGCCCGCAGAAGCTGGATGACGGGCTCCGGGACCTCCCCAGTCTCCATCGTCAGGATGACGGTTTTCCCCTGGGAGTTCAGGAGCTTGAAGAAGTAGACGGCCTCCTCGATCTTGTTCGTGAGCTCCACGTCGGGCGGAAGCGACTTGATCCAGTTCTTGAGGAGGTTGCTGAAGGAGTCGACGGCGATGATGTCCTTCTGGTACATCCGCCGCGCCTTCAGGATGCGGTCCAGGGTGTCCACCTTGGGGGCGCGGTAACCGAGGATGGTGTAGACGGGGATGAAGACCAGGCGCTCGGCGAGGACGTGCTCCTCCACGCCGTAGTCGAGGCTGTACATCTGGTCGAGGAAGTTGATGGTGGTGAGCTCCGAGCTCACGTAGGAGACGCTGTGGTTGTTTTCGAGTATCCCGTACACGAGGCGCTGGAGAAGGATGGACTTCCCCGAGCCGTACTCGCCCTCGATGACGACGAGGGACCCTTCGGGGATGCCGCCGCCGAGGCGCTCCGCGAGTTCGTCCCGCTCGATGTTGAACTTGAAGGCCACCCCGTTTCACCTTCCTCAAGTGTTGAAGCGGAGCTCGTCGTAGCGGCCCCCGTCGCCCACGACGCGGATCACGTGGTCGCCCGTGGGTTGGGTGGAGCCGACGGCCACGTTGAAGAGGACGACGACGCCGGGGGACCACTTGGTTTCGCCGCCCGGGTAGGTGGGGGTGTCGTAGGTCTTGTACTCGCCGTCGTAGAGGGTCGTGAACAGGGTGGGGTCCAGGATGCGCGTCCCGGTGTTCTTCACGTAAATCCGGATCTTCCAGGTGCCGCCGCTGTTTGCCTCGGGCACGGCGTTGGGGTCGTTCACGATGGCGATGTCGGTGGCCATCGCTTCGGAGAGGACTTTCCCCTTGTCGTCGATGTGGTTGTTGAGGTCGAGGATGACGCTTGTCATCACGCCCACCGCGCCAAGGGCCACGATGGTGCCCGCGATGAAGAAGATGAGCTGGCTTGCTGCTCCGTCTACTGCCATCAGACCACCGTCGAGGTTACTGCGAGTACTCCGTACTCGGTCGAGACCGTTATTCTGGAGGGGGATGAGCTAACAAGGATTCGGAATCGGGCCTGGGTCTCAGGGGGCCAGGTCCGCTGGGTGGCGTCGCCGTCCACGCTCCGCACCGTGGCGGAGTACCAGACGCCGTCGGCGAGGATGGTGACGCGGGAGGCGTTCAGCACGGTAGAGCCCGTGTTCGTCACGTCGATGTCGACGCGGCGGGGACCCGAGTTGAAGTAGTCCGCGAGGTCGATCCGGATCTTCGTGTGGGCCTTCATGTATTCTGTCCGCCACTCCTCCGAGCTGGCCTCGGAGACGCGGTCGGCCGTGTTCAGCATGGTGGCCGCGAGGGTGCTGCCGGCCGCGAGGAGGCCCACGAAAATGATGACGTTGGCGGCTGTGACGCTGAACCCCATAGCCTCATACCCGTCGGTCCTCGCCCATGATGCGAGTGATGTCGCGGCGCAGCGCGCGGTAGTTGTCCTCTTCGATGCTCGTGCCCTTCAGGCGCTCGATGAAGAGGAGGGTGCGCTGGTGGAGGTCGATGTTGCCGCGCCAGTCGGCCACCATCTGGTTGGGGTTCCAGGCGATGCCTTCGGCGTAGGCGAGGAGCTGCTTCCGCACGTCCTTGCTGATCCAGCCGAGGCTCTCGTAGTAGCCCAGGAGGTCCATGAGGCCCATGGGGGAGCTGTAGCGGAGGAGCAGGTTTGCCCAGTTGAGAGCCACGAGGTGGTTCTCGAAGGTGGGCTCGATGCGCTCGAGGTGAGCGGTGCGGGCTTGGGCTCCCCAGGGGTTGCCTGCGGGAGGCTGGGACGAGGGAGGCATCATCGTGACGGGGGCCGCCGGCGCAGTGAAGGGCTGGGGCC
>DATMKA010000251.1:0-5170 GCA_035553595.1 Thermoplasmatota archaeon
CGCCCACCCCCGCCGGGTCACCATTTGACGACGGGTGGCATGCTCACGAGGATGGCCTCGGGGTTGCCGCCGGACTCGAACCCGAAGCGCGTGCCGCGGTCGTAGAGCAGGTTGAACTCCACGTAGATGGCCCGGGCCTTCAGCTGCGCCTCCTTCTCCTCGGGCGTGTAGGGCTGCAGGGTCCGCCGTTCCACGATGGGCAGGTAGGCGTCGAGGAACCGATCGCCCACGGCCTTCACGAGGCCGAAGTCCCTGTCGGTGTCGCCGGTGTTGTGGTGGTCGAAGAAGATGCCGCCCACGCCGCGCTCCCGGTGGTGGTGCTTGACGTAGAAGTACTCGGCGGCCCCCTTCTGGAAGCGGTCGTAGTAGTCGGGGTCCTGCGTGTCGCAGGCCTCGCGGCAGACGCGGTGGAAGTGGGCCGTGTCCTCCGGGTAGGGGAAGCCCATGGGAGTGAGGTCCATGCCGCCGCCGTACCACCACTTGCCCTCGGCGCCGCGCTCCTCGAAGTAGCGCACGTTCATGTGAACGGTGGGCGCGTGGGGGTTCTGGCAGTGGACGATGAGGCTGATCCCTGTGGCGAAGAAGGGGTTGCCGGTGAAGGGGTTGCGCTCGCCCCAGACGGCGCTCGTGTTGACACCCGCCTTCTCGAGCTTCGTGCCCCGGAGGACGGCCATGCGGCCTCCCCCGCCTTCCGGCCGCGTCCAGGTCTTCCGCTCGAACTTGCCGCCGTCAAGCGCCTCGAAGGCCGCGATGATCCGGTCCTGCAGGCCTTCGACGTAGGCCTGCATTCGCGTCGCGGCGGGGGAGACGGCGGGACGGTCCACCCTAGGCCCCCTTCCAGGTCTGGACGGTCCGCACCATGGCCTCCACGCTCGGGATGGGCGTGCCGGGCAGGATGCCGTGGCCGAGGTTGAAGACGTGGGGCCCGCCGGCGCCGTCCTCAAGCACGGCGCGCGTCTCGCGGGCCACGCGGTCCGGGGGCGCGAACAGGATCGTGGGGTCGAGGTTGCCCTGGAGGGGCGTGGCCTGGCCGAGAAGCTCGCGCGCGCTCGCGATGCTCACGCGCCAGTCGAGGCTGAAGGCGGTGGCGCCCGTCTCGGGGAAGTAGGGCAGCAGGTGGGGCGTGCCGCGGGCGAAGTAGATGCGGGGAACGCGCTCGCGGCTGAGGGCCTTGAAGACGTGCTGGATGCTCGGGAGCACGAGCTCCTGGTACTCGCGCGGCCCCAGGATCTCCGCCCAGGTGTCGAAGAGTTGCACCGCGTCGGCGCCGGCCTCGATCTGGGCCTTCAGGTGCCGCGCCGCCGTTTCGGCGCACACGTGCAGGAGGTCCCGGAAGGCGCCGGGGTGCTGGTAGGCGAAGCTCTTGGTCTTCGCGAAGCTGGACTTGCTGTTGTGGCCGCCCTCGATGAGGTAGCTTGCGAGGGTGAAGGGGGCGCCCGCGAAGCCGAAGACCGCCTTGTCGGGGAGGGCCTGCCGCGTGAGCCGGATCGTCTCCGGCACGTAGGGTGTGGCCTTCCAGGGGTCGCCGATGCTGAGCTCCTTCACGTCGGCGGGCGTGTTCACGGGGCGGTCGATGCGGGGGCCGCCCTCGCCGGGGAAGCTCGCTTCGCGCCCCATGCCCGTAAGGGGGACGAGGATGTCGCTGAAGATGATGGCAGCGTCGAGGTCGAAGCGGTGGACGGGCTGCACCGTCACCTTTGTCGCAAGCTCGGGCGAGGTGGCCGTCTCCTCGAAGGTGTGCTGGGCCCGCACGGCCTGGTACTCGGGGAGGTAGCGGCCCGCCTGGCGCATGAACCAGATGGGAGGCCGGTCCACGGGCTTCCCGCTGAGGGCCGCCGTGATGCGGTCGCGCCCGTTCATGGCTGCACCTCCGCGAAGGCCATGTCCATGGCACGCAGGGCATCGTCGAGGGCGGCGTTGTCGTGGGCGAGGCTCATGAACTCCACCTCGTAAGCGCTCGGGGGGAGGAAGACGCCGTGCTGGAGGCAGGCGTGGTGGAAGCGCGCGAAGCGCTTCACAGCCTCCGGCTTCACCACCGAGGGGCTCCTCGGCTGGGCGTCAATCTGGTCGAGCACGATCCAGAAGAGGCTGCCCTGCTCCACCACGGTGCAGGGGATTTGGCGGTCGGCCGCGATCTCGCGGACACGCTGTGTGAAGGTCTTCGTGCGCGTGGCGAGCATCCCGAAGGGGTCGGGGTGCTGTTCCAGGGCGCGCAGCGTCGCGATGCCCGCCGCCATGGCGAGGGGGTTGCCGCTGAGGGTCCCGGCCTGGTACATGCCGCCGAGGGGCGCCACCTGCTTCATGAGGTCGCTGCGCCCACCGTAGGCGCCCACGGGGAGGCCGCCGCCGATGACCTTGCCGAGCGTGACGAGGTCGGGCTTGAGGCCGTACAGGGAAGAGGCGCCGCCCCAACCGAGGCGGAAGCCGGTGATGACCTCGTCCACGATGAAGAGAGCCCCGTTCTCCTTGCAGAGCTTCTCGAGCTTGCGCAGCCACTCGGGCCGCTGGGGGAGGAGGCCGTTGTTGGCGGGAAGGGCCTCGATGATGGCGCAGGCGACGCGCTCGCCGTAGGCGTGGAAGAACGTCTCGAGGGCCACATCATCGTTGAGGGGGAGCGTGGCCGTGTCCTGCACGACGCTCTGGGGGACGCCGGCGCTCGTGGGCTCGCCGAAGGTGACGAGGCCACTGCCGGCCTTCACGAGGAGGCTGTCGGCGTGGCCGTGGTAGCAGCCCTCGAACTTGAGGATGAGGGTGCGGTTGGTGGCGGCGCGCGCGAGGCGGATGGCGCTCATGACGGCCTCGGTGCCGGAGTTCACGAAACGCACCCACTTCATGGCGGGATGGCGCGCGGTCACGATCTCGGCAAGCTCCACCTCGCGCTCCGTGGGCGCGCCGAAGCTCGTGCCGTGGTGGGCGGCCTCGGCGAGGGCGTTCCCGACGGCGGGGAAGGCGTGGCCGTGGATGAGGGGACCAAAGGAGAGCTGGAAGTCCACGTACTCGCGGCCCTCGACGTCCCAGATGCGGGCGCCTTCGCCGCGGGCGATGAAACGGGGCTTGCCGCCGACGGCCTTGAAGGCGCGCACTGGGGAGGAGACGCCGCCCGGCATGAGGCGCTCGGCGCGCTGCACGAGCTTGTCGTTCTCGCTGAGCTTGGGCTTGCCGCTCGCCTGGGGCTTGCCGGCGTCCTTCACTGGAGCCACCCCCCTTCGACGGCGTCGCGGGCGTGGTAGGTGATGATGAGGTCGGCCCCGGCGCGGGCCATGCCGAGGAGGTTTTCGCGCACCACGGCGGCCTCGTTGATGAGGCCGCGCTCGGCGGCGGCCTTCACCATGGCGTACTCGCCGCTCACGTTGTAGCAAACGACGGGGAGGTTCGTTCGCTCGCGGACGGCGCGGATGACGTCGAGGTAGGCGAGGGCTGGCTTCACCATGATGGCATCGGCGCCTTCAGCTTCGTCGAGGGCCGCCTCGCGGAGGGCCTCGCGCACGTTGCGGGGGTCCATCTGGTAGCTCTTGCGGTCGCCGAAGCTCGGCGCGCTCTTCGCGGCATCGCGGAAGGGCCCGTAGTAGGCGCTCGCGTACTTCACGGAATAGCTGAGGAGGCCGGTTGTCTCGTGGCCCGACTCGTCGAGAGCGTGCCGGAGGGCGGCGACGCGGCCGTCCATCATGTCGCTCGGGGCCACCCAGTCCGCGCCCGCGGCGGCGTAGGCCTTCGCGGCGTCCGCGAGGCGCGCGAGGCTCGGGTCATTGAGGATGTGGCCGTGCGAGTCGGGGATGCCGCAGTGGCCGTGGGTGGTGTATTCGCAGAGGCAGACGTCAGCGATGGCGAGCACCTGGTCGCCGTAGGTACGCTTCGTGAGGCGGAGGGCCTCGGGCACGGGGCCGTCGGGGTCGGCGGCGGCGAATCCGTTCTCGTCCTTGTGGTCGGGAATGCCGAAGAACAGGTGGTTCGTGAGGCCGAGCTCGAGGTCGTGGCCCATCTGTTTCACGGCCACGTCCGCGGTCATGCGGTAGATGCCGGGGAGGCTCGGGATGGGCTCCATGGTGTCGTGGCCGGGGATGATGAAGTGGGGCACCACGAGGCGGCTCGGGTCGAGGCGCGTCTCGGCCACGGCGCCGCGCAGGGCGGCGGTGGCGCGCAGGCGGCGGGGCCGGACGGTGGGGAAGGCGGCGGTCATGGGATCACATCGAGGAAGGCTTGGGGAGTCCGTCGGGGAGCGACGGCATGGACGGGGAAGCCGTGGGCGCGCAAGGCGTCCGCGGTGGTGGGACCAAGGGCCACCCAGGTGGCGGCCACGGTTTCAGGCTTGCGGCCCGCAAGGGCGCGCACGGCGCTCGGGCTCGCCACGAGAAGAACGTCGACAGGCGCGGCCAGCGGGGGCGCGGGGATCGGGTCCTGGGTGCGCGTCCGGTAGACCGCCCAGGGGATCGTCTCGATGCCCGCCGCCCGTAGCGCGTCCGCAAGGTCGGGCGTGGGCGCTTCCGCCTGCGGGAGGAGCACGGGCCCCTTCGGGGGCCACTTGGCGGCGAGGAGGCGCCCGAGACCGCCGCCGGTGCCATCCGGGCTCACGAGGTGCACGGGGAAGCCGTGGTCGCGCAGCGCGCGGGCCGTGGCGGGTCCCACGGCGCCCATGCGCGCCTCCAGATTGGGGTGGGCCTCCTGCAGGAGGGCGAGAGCGGGGACGGCGCGGGAGCTCGCGACGAGGGCCCAGGCGGCGCGCTTCCAGCCCTCGGCCACGTGGAGCGGAATCTCCGCCGGGGAGGTAACGAGCGGGTCCTGCACCGTCGGGCTCCAGGCCGCCGCCTGCGCGCCCTCGGCCTGCGCGGCCTCCACGTAGGGAGCGGCGCGGTCGGCGTCCATGGCGACGAGGACGCGCTTCCCCGCGAGGCGGGTCCCGCGGGGGCGAACGGGCGCGGTAAGCTTCCCCTGCTCCAGCAGGTCGGTGGTCACGTCCTTCGCGAGGGCCTCGAGCGCGGAGCCGTTGCGGGTGACGCGGGCGAGGCGCCCACCCACCTGGAACGTGGCCGTGACCTGGAGCGACGAGCCCTCGGCGCGCGCCCACGCACCGAGGGGGAGGCCGCAGCCGCCCCCGAGCAGGGAGAGGATTCGGCGCTCCAGCGTGATCGCCTGGGAGGTGGGCTCGTGGTGGAGGTGGCGGAAGGCACGGAAG
>DATMKA010000252.1:0-13966 GCA_035553595.1 Thermoplasmatota archaeon
GTACGAGCCCGCGGGGCAGTCCGCTTTCCTCGCCTTCGAAAAGTGCTCGCGGTGCGGCCACCGGCGCATGGTGTCGCGGAAACCGTTCGAACCCACGACCGGCAGGAAAGGGATTTAGGCGCGAAGGGAAGTAGCGGCCTCGTGGCCCCCTCCTCCCGCGCGCCTCGCGACCGCGAGCGCCGTCCCAACCCCGGCCCCGCCCCCGCGGCAGGCCCCGACTTCAGCGAGGTTGACGCGCTCACGTTCACGTGCCTTCCCGGCTGCGGCTTCTGCTGCACGTGCAGCCCGGGTCTCATCGACGGGGAGCCCGAGCGCCTGAAGGCCGACGCCGAGACGGGCCCCTTCGTGGTGCCGCGCCAGGACGGGAGCCTGGGCCTTGCGCTCCGCAACGGCGCCACCGCCTGCAACTTCCTGGGGGAGGACCGCCGCTGCGGCGTCTACTTCAAGCGCCCCACGGTGTGCCGCACCTTCCCCTTCCACTTCCACCTCGGCGAGCGCATCCAGGTGAACGGCAACCTCGGGTGCCCCGGCCTCTGGCCCGAGAAGCACACGCCCGACGCCGACCCCCGCGTCCAGGCGGGGCCGATGGCCCGCGGCGCCCTCGAGATGATTCTCACGCCCGACCTGCAAAAGGAGTTCGCGCAGGCCAAGGAGACCTACGCCGAGTTCCGGCGGCGCACCCAGTCCCTCGGCACCTACGCGAGCGAGCGCGACCTTGCGCAGGCCTACCGGCCCCTCCTCAGCGCGCTCACGAGCCGCGAGGGGTACGAGCACTTCTTCGCCCTGCTCGCCCTCGGTCAGGTGTCCCTCAACACCCTCGAGCGTGACCTCCACGAGCAGTCGCCCGAGGTGGGTGCCCTCTCGCTTCTGGAGGAGATCGCGGGCGAAACCTTCGTGAACGATCCCCGCAAGCTCCCCGCCTACGTGGATGAGGGCCTCCGCTGGGTCACCGTCACCTTCCAGGAGGGCGAGTTCACGTGGTGGGAGTTCGACGAGAAGCGCGTGATGCGTCCCAAGCACAAGATCGCCTTCGAGGATCTCGACCCCTTCAACCTCACTCCCGCCGCGCGCGGCGTCATCGAGCGCTACCTCGCGGGCCTCCTGCAGCGCGACCACACGTGGGGCCACGCGGCCAAAATCGTGGACGCCATGGAGTACGCCGTGGACATGGGCGCCGCCTACGGGCGCGTTCTCGCCGACACGGCGGGGAACGTTCTCCTCCGCGCTGCCCTGGTTGCCCGCCTCAAGGGCCACCCGCAGATCACGGAGGCGGACGCTCGGGAAGGCGTCGTCTACTACGACATGTGGTTCCTGAACCTCCCCACCATCGGGGCCGTGACCTGACGGGTAGCGGCCCAAGGGCCCAAGGAGCCAGGCGACAACCTATTTACGGGGTCGCCCACCCTTTTTAGCCAATGCCTCCCCAGGACGTCCAGGCCCGCCTCACCCTTCTCGGCTTCATGTTCAAGGAGTGCATGAAGGGCGTCACGGGCGCCATCCAGGCCGCCGGCGTCCCCCCTCTCAAGCCCGAGGAGAAGGAGGTGCTCTTCGCCGAGTGCGAGAAGGCCGTGTGGCGCTTCCCCGACCACTGGTTCCAGCAGGACTTCCGCGACGAGCAGCTGTGGGCCGAGGAGATGTGCAACAAGGACGAGGTGCGCACCGCCCTCGAGAACGCCATCTCCGTGGCGCTTGCGGGCCGCCGCCCCGGCGCCCCTAGGCGAGAAGCTTAATCCCTGGCCCACGGATCGCGGCCGCTGATGGAAGCCCGCGGCTATAAGATGCGGCCGGGAGACAGCGCCCCCTCCTTTGCGCTCCCCGGCGTGGACGGGAAGACACACCGCCTCGAGGACTACAAGGGCGCTCGCGCCCTCGTCATCGCCTTCTGGTGCAACCACTGCCCCTACGTGCAGGCCTACGAGAAGCGCACCATCGACCTCGCGCGCCAGTACAAGGACCGCGGCGTCCAGTTCCTCCTCATCAACAGCAACGAGGTGGAGAACTACCCCGAGGACGACTTCCCCCACATGGTGAAGCGCGCCATCGAGAAGAACTACCCCTTCCCCTACCTGCGCGATGCCGACCAGAAGGTGGCGGAAGCCTACGGCGCGCAGTGCACCCCCCACTTCTTCCTCTTCGACACGAGCGGCTACCTGCGCTACCAGGGCCGCCTCGACGACAACAAGGACCTCGCTGAGGCCGTGAAGCGCCACTACCTGGAGGACGCAATCAAGGCCGTCCTCGCGGGACGCAACCCGACGGAGCCCGAGAGCTGGGCCATCGGTTGTTCGATCAAGTGGACGAAAACGGCGACTGCGTGACAGGGCCTCGCGGCCCTGTGCACTCCGTCGCAAGGAGGGGGTCTTCACCCCCTCCTTGCAACCTCCCCGACCAAAGGGGGCCTTCGCCCCCTCTGGACTCCCCAGGGAACCGAGCCTCCGCTGCTTCGCTGCTTCGCTGCATCGCGTCCATCCTGGGCTCAGGCCTTCGCTCGACGTGGCGCACGGAAGGGCCGTCTGGAGGGTCCTTCGCGGCCCTTCGCGGCATCGCGCCTTCGCGTTTCCTACGCTGCCCGGACCCCACCCTTTGTGCCCTTTGAGGTATCCTTCGCCCCGTTGTGATATGAGACGGCGTGGCGCCAAGTAGGACGCGAAGCAGCGATGCAGCGGAGCAGCCAAGACCAAGGAAACCAGATTAGAGGTCATCCCGCTCGCGCACCACGAGCGACCCATCCGGCAACCGCTCCGCCAAGTGCGTCTCCCCGTACAGCCGCGGCAGGTTCTCCCGCTGCAGGAACTCCAGGATCTCCGCCTCGAGCCCCTTCCGCTCGGGCGCGCCGGGCGCGAGGAGCGCGAGCGCCCCGAGCGCCTTCCCCACGGGCTGCCGGTATTCGCCGCCGAGGCTGAACTGGAAGGAGGGCGCGAAGTAGGGGCAGCGGTTCGCGAACTCGCAGGGGCAGTGCGCGCCCATGCGCGGCGGCAGCCGCTTCTTCTCCACCGCCTCCTTCACCGTGTTGAGGCGTTGCCAGAGGGCCCGCACCTGCTCCTCGCTGCGGCGGGGCGCCGTCACGGGCGTCTGCGTGCGCACATGGTAGAGGGTGAGCTTCTCGACGCGGTAGCCCCACTCGCGCTCGGCGGCCACCTGATACAGGGTGAGCTGGTCGCTCTCGGCGACGGTGCGCTCCGTGATGGGGTGCCGCGTCGTCTTGTAATCCACGATTTCCACGCCGCCGCCAGGGAGGGGAAGCACGGCGTCCGCCACACCCTGCACGGTGACGCCGTCCCATTTCATGATGAAACGGCGCTCCACCGAGAGGGGGCGGAGGGTGTCCTGGTGGCGCGCGTGGAACTCGCGGAGGAGGCGCTCGCCCTCCGTCTTCGCGGCCTGCGCCGCCTCGGGGGTGTCGAAGCCCTCGTCGTCCCAGGCCTCATGGAAGGCCGCCAGGAGGGGCTCCACGCCGATGGGCGCGTCCGTGGGGCGGCGGTTCCACGCCTCGATGCCGGCGTGGACGGCGGTGCCGAGGTTGCCGGACCCCTGGGGCGCTTCGCGGAAGTGGTCCACGTGGATGAAGCGCCAGCGGAGGGGACACTGCGCGAAGGTCGCAAGTCCCGACACGCTGAGGGGCCGCATGGACCCCCTGAGGCCCCTTCCCCGGAAAAGGCTTGCCGGGGCGGTCGCGCCGGTGCGGCGGTCCCGCGAAGGCGGCCGACCTGGCGAGGGGGCACTCCGCCACCCCGTACACCAGCGGCGCCTTATTGTAGGGAGAGAAGAAGAGAGCCAGTCATGATGCCCGGTCGTGACTCCGCCCGCCACAACGCCGCCCCCGCTGATCTCGAGGGCTGCCTTCAGGGGCTCACGACCCACCTCACCCGGATGCGCGTGGGGCCCACCCTGTTCGAGGAGGCCTTCGTGCAGCGCCGGATTCCCGTGGGGCTTTACCTGCCCCGGCCACTCTCTGAGGTGGCCTGGGAGAGCGCGGAGGGAGAAAAGGGATGGCTCCTCCGCACGCGCGATGGGAAGACGCTCGCGCAGCTGGAGGCGCCCGGCCCCTGCGGGGCCTGGACGTACAAGGTGCTTGCCGGGGACGCCTGAGAGGTCAGGCGGCCTGACGCGTCGCGAGCGGGATGGTGGCGCGCCAGTAGGGGCAGCGCTCCCCGCGGGCGCTATACCCCTGGGCAAGGCGCGCGCGACTCTCGGCTGTGAAGGGGCAATAGGAGCGGGTGGCGGCGCAGGCGCCCACGCAGCCCGCACACCAGGAAGAAACGTCCTGTGTCATTGAGTCGCATGGTGGCCCCAATTGGGTCTTAAGCATTGCGACGGGCGCGTGGTGCCTTTGGGCCCGCCCCTCTTTTGGCCGAAGCGGGCGAAGCGGGCTCCCCGGCGGCCCCCCAGGGGACGCGCGGCAGGGCCGGCTGCGCGGGCCGCCGCAGGGCCGCTTCCGCCTCCCGCAGGCACGCCTCGAGGATGTGCGCCCGCGCGCGCAGGCGCTCCCAGGGCGGCGGCAGCTCCTCCACGAGGTGCATCTGGAAGCGGGGGTCGAACCGGCCCTCCGAGCAGTGCACACAGGACCAGTCGCCCACGAGGCGCGTGCGGCGGTGCCAAGCATTCCCGCAAGCGGGACAGCCGTACACGTACCGGAACGTGGGGTTCACGGGGCCCACGTCGCAGGCGCCGTTCGCGCGCACGCCCAAGGTGGCGAGAAGCCCCTGGAACTCAGGCGGGTGCCCCTGGAGGCCCTGCTGGTAGAGGACGGCGTGGGCCATCTCGTGCCGCAGCGTCGCGTCGAGCTCGCGCCAGTGGTTCCCCGTGCTGAGCTCGTGCTCGTCCAGGAGGAACACGTAGGGGCTCAGCTGCACGAGGCGGCGGCGGTAATAGATGAGGGCCCAGCTTGTGGTGACGCGCCGCGAAAAGCCGACGCGGTGCTTGGGAAGCGCCCCCTCCGGGAACCGGCGGGCAAGGTCTTCCCAGTGGCGGTTCAGCGCGTCCTCGATCCGACGCAGCGTGTCCTCCACGAGTAACCACTCCGGGCCAGGCGTCACCGTGACGGATCACGGCCGCTCATGGAACCACCCTAGGTCGGGAGCGGCCCGGCATATACCCTGTGGTGAGTGGATATGAGAAAAAGAGATAAGCGACCGGGCAAACGCCCGGCCGCCGGAGGAAGGCGGTTAAAGGCTATCGTCAGGCGACGGGCCAGGTGTAGACGCTGCTCCAGGCGAGCTTACCGGTCGTGTCCGTGGCGCGGAACTGCACCTTGCTGCCCTTCCAGGCGTGGTAGCTCTTCGCGTAGCCGCCCCAGCTCTGCTTGTCGAGGGGCTTCCAGTCGCCGCCGTTGATCTGCACTTCGACCTTGGCGATGCCGGACCCGCCGGACACCTGCACCTGCTGCCACCACTCGTTGCCCTTCACGCCCCACCAGTTGGCCTGGAAGGTCGTGGGGGCCGCGCCGGGGCCCGGGTACTTCTGGGAGTAGCTCGCGGCGCCGTCGGAGGAGACGGCGCGGAACTGCACGGTGGCGCCCGCGGGCACGTGGAAGGACTTCGCGTGGCCCCAGCCCTTGTTGTCGAGGACGATCCAGGCGCCGCCGTTCACGGCGGCCTCGACGCGGGCGAGGTGCCCATTCGTGGAGACGGAGGCCTGGACCCACCACTCCTGCACCTTCACGTTCCCGAAGGTGGCGGTGAAGGGCGAGGGCGTCGGGTCGGGCGTGGGGTCGGGGGACCCGCTCTCGGTCGCAAGCGCCTTCCAGGCGTTCCAGCCGGGCTTCGCGGAGCCGTCGGCGCGGTGGAGGCCCATGTAGCGCTCGCCGTAACCGTAGTAGTTGTTGAGGGGGAAGTTGGGGTCGTCCTTGTAGGCGCGGTAGATCATGCCTTCAAGGCCCGCGGCGCGGAACTCGCCCATCTTCGCGTGGAAGTCCTTGAGCACGCGCTCCTGGGCCCACTCCTTGCCCTCGTAGGTGCTGAGGGCGATGTCGTGGAGGAGGACGGGCTTGCCGAACTTCTCCTTGAGGAGCTTCACGGTCTTCAGGGCGAAGTCCGTGGCGCCGAGGTAGCTCGCGTCGGAGTCGTGGGGCCGGCCGCGCATGGTCTGGAAGCCAGACCCGTCGGCGGTGGCCATGGCGCGGTCGAAGCGGCTCCACTCGGAGTCGCCCCAGGCGCCGAAGCCGAGGTAGTACTTGGCGTTGGGAGCGTGGTAGCGGAGCATGCCGATGTGGGCGGCGAGGAGGCCGTCGAAGTCCTCCCAGGACTGGACGCCGCCCTTGTTGAACTCCGTCTCCACGACGATGATGACGGGCTTGTCGCCCATGGTGGCGTGAACCTTCTGGGCCAGGGTCTTGCCCATGCTGTTCCAGTCGGCCTGGGAGAGACCGTTGCAGCCGTACTTCACGCAGTTGACGGTGATGGCGTCGCCCCAGTAGTACCATTCGATAACAGGGATGACGTTCTCCGCCTTGGCCGTCGCAAGGTACTGGTCGAGGCCGCCCCACCCGTACTGCTTCATCCAGGAACCGATCCAGAATTGACCGTAGGTGGTGGCAAGGCCCGCCTTCTTGGCGAGGCCCACCTCGTTCACGTGCATGCCGATGCTCAAGGCACCGACGGTGGGAACGAGGACGAGGCACCCGGCGAGCGCAAGGGCCGTGAGGGTGCCGATGTTGCCGAGGCTTGTTTTCGGTAGCATCAAGCAGGCAGTCAGGCCTCCACCCTTCAAGTCAGGGTGAGGTGCCGCCAGGTTGGCCGTTTGCCAGGACCGACGAAGGCGCCAGCCTGCCCCCATGACGGGGCGTCGCCCTCGCCGGCCCGGCGGCCAGCCTCCGAAGCCGGCACCCCCGACCGCAGCCGGGAGCCGGGTGGACCGGGGCGGCGGGGCCCTCCGGGCGAAGCGAAGGAGGAAGGCCCCGCGGCCCAACGGGTCCGCAGCCAAGGAGCAACGGAGAGGGGGATAGGATTTGCTGACCTCGACTTGCCGCCTCCCGAGCGCTGGAGGAGCCGTCAAGGGGAGAGCGTGAGGCGGTGCGGGAATTCCGCTGCCGTGGCAGCGCGGACAAGCCGCGATTCTCCGTCCGCGCACTCTTCCTCCCGGACGAGGCCGCGGAAGAGGAGGCGCGCAAGCGCATCCCTGCGCGTTCGCTCGGGCGTGCCGTCGAGGGCCGCGTGGAGCGCAGCGCGGGAGAGCCCCCCGGGGGCCGCATCGAGGAGCGCCAGGATCCGCGCCTGGACCGGGCTCCGCACGAGGGGCGGGATCACCTTCTTGACAGGCGCGCCATCAGCAGGGAACAGGAAGCGGTTCCGTCGCGCCTCCACCACCGTGAGCAGGCCCGACCGCGCGAGCACGTCCACGTGGTGACCGAGCCCATTCCGGGTGACGCCAAGGAGCTCCGCGGCCTCCTTCCACGAGATGCCGGGCCGCGCCTTCACGAGGTCCGCGAGGCGCTGCCGCCGCGCGGAGGCGAGGGCCTCACGGCGGGAGGTGATGCGGGAGTAGAAGAGGCTCCACGCCCACACGAGGCCGAGGCCAGCCGCCGCAAGGAGACCCAAGAGGTGGGGTGGCGCCTCGGGGACGGCAGCGCCTCCCAAGGTCGAGGCGAGGGGAGTGGCCTGGGTCTTGCGGGAGGCTTGCCCCTGGGCAGGAGGCGGGAGGTGCTCGCTGCCGCCGCGCGGGGGGAGGGGGAACCCAGGACCTGGCGAGGCCCCGTTCTCAAGGAGGAAGGTCCCCTCCTCGGGCGGCGGCACCCCCTCTCCCGCCGCCTCCTTCACGGGGTCCAGGAGACTGGGGGAGCCCAGCCGCTCCACCGCCTCCCTCAGGGCGTTCTCCTCGAGGAGGCCCGCGTCCGTGGCGGCCTCCACCTCGTACAGCTCGAAGCCGTAGGAGGCGTTGGGGGTCACGGCGTCCACGAAACGCGCACTCACCCGCAGCGCCCGGTCGCATCCCGGCGGTTTCCGTGCCGCGCCGCAGCCTTCCCGCTCCAGCGTGGCCATCTGCTCGTCACCGGAGGTGCCCCCCTGGTTGTTCACGGGCCCCAAGCGGTCGTAACCGATGTTTTTCTCGCGGTTGTAGACGATCACCCACTCTTTGAGGGGGAGCCGGGTGGAGCCGTCCCACCCCGTGACGCCGTAGTACCGGAAGGTGATGTTCTCCTCGCTCGGGTGAACCCCCAAGCGGTCGGGGAGCATGTTCACGAGGGGAAGCTGGGCCCAAGCTTCGGTGATGGGGGGAATCACGGGGTTCGCGACCATCACCTCGGAGCCCTGGATCTCGTGCTCCACGCGGGGGCTCCCGCCCAGGGGATCGATGCCGCGCGACACAAGGGGCTCGAGGGGGGTCACGGCGACGCCCACGTAATCGAAGCGCTGGTAGCCGTCGATGTTCCAGTCGCTCACCGAGCGGTTGGTCTCCACGTCAACAAGGCAAAAGCCAAGGATCGAGGGCGCGCACCCTTCGTCGAAGCCATTGGCGACCTCGACCACGAGCACCTCCGTCTCGAAGGAGCCATCCGCCTGCGCGAGCGGCAGAAGGAGCACGGCCACGAGCGCCAGGGCTAGGGTGAGCGTGGAACCTCCCGTTGAACCGTTGTTGCCCCGGGCCCCCATGTACGAGGGCGGGAGCGTCGTCGCCCCATTTAGGCGTTATCAGTCACCGGAGGGAGGCACTCAAGAGCGGTTCCGACTGGGTCATCTGGGAGCTTGCTCGGGTCGCACTCCTCCGGAGGTTGCAGGATGTCGAGGCAGACGGGCGCGGTGGGGCAGGAGGACGAGGCCTCGGCGCCCACACCAGGCGCCGCGACCACGAGGGAGGCTACGGCGAGGATATGGAACAAGCTCGACAGGCGCATGATCACCTGTTGGCGAGGGGAAAATAAAGCGGCTCGAAACCGGCCCTCGATATCACGAGAGCGTCTAAGAAGGAGAAAAGGGGGCCCGAGCCAGGCTCGGGCCCGTGGGGGTCTCAAGCGGTCTTGTACATGCCGGAGTACACGGTGGCGCCGCCGTGGGGCGTCGCGCGGAACTGCACGGAGGTGCCCGCAGGGCCGTAGGCGGACTTCGTCCAGTCGCCCCAGCTCTCGAGCTTCATGTGGGCCCAGCCGGTGCCGCCGACGTTGACCTCGACGGTCGCGACGGAGCCGCCCACCTTCACCTGCTGCCAGTAGTTGTTGAGCTTCACGGGGGTGAAGGTCACGGAGCCGGAGGTGGAGGGCGCGGGAGCGGAGGAGGTGCTGCCGCTCCAGGCGGCGACGGAGCCGTCCCCGTTGGCCTTGTAGGCAGGGGACCAGTGCCACTTCCCGTCGGGCATGCCCGCCTGGAACTGCACCTTGTCGCCAGCGTTGAGGGGCTTGCTGGTGGCGTAGGCGCCCCAGCTCTTCTTCTCCATCTGGATCCAGGCGCCGTCGTTGATGCGGACGTCCACCCGGATGGGGCTGCCGCTCACGCTCACCTGCTGCCACCAGTTCTTCGCCTGGATGCCGGTGAAGCTCGGGACCCCGGAGGAGGCCACGGAGGTGGTGGAGGACGGGGGCGTGCTCGTCGCGGGGGCCACGTAGCCGCCGGTCGCGCCGGCCTTCCACGTCCACCACACGGGCTTCGCGGAGCCGTCGGCGCGCCAGAAGCCGAAGTGGCGCTCGCCGTACCCGTAGTAGTTGTTGAGGGGCATGCTGGGGTTGTCGCGGACGTCGCGGTACACGATGCCCGTGAGGCCGGCGGCCTCGTACTCGCCCTTGCGGGAGAGGATGTTCTTCATGACCTGGTCCTGGAGCCACTCCTTGCCACCGTAGCTGCTGATGGCGAGGTCGTGGAGGAGGACGGGCTTGCCGAACTTGCCCTTGAGGGTCACCGTCATGGACTTGATGACGTCGGGGGCGTTCGAGATCTGCGCGTCGGTGTCGCGGGTGCTTGCGCGCATGAGCTGGAAGCTCGTCATGTGGACGGCGCCCACGGCGCGGTCGAACATGCCGTACTTGTCCTGGCCCCAGGCGCCAAACCCGAGGGAGAAGCGCGCGTTCGGGGCCTTGCTCTTCATCATGTAGATGTGGTTCGCGAGGATGCCGTCGAACTCTTCCCAGTTGTCGATGCCGCCCTTGTTGAACTCGGTCTCGACGATGATGATGGCCTGGCGGCCACCCATGATGGAGTTGACCTTCTGCGCGAGGGTGGCGCCCATGGCGTTCCAGTCCCCCTGGCTGCGGCCGTCGCAGCCGTACTTCACGCAGTTGACGCTGATGGAGTCGCCCCAGTAGTACCACTGGAGGACAGGAGTCACGCCGGCGTCGCGGGCCTTGATGAGGGCGCCTTCGACGGCGTTCCAGGAGCTCTTGCTCCAGGGGCCGACCCAGTACATAGTGTAGGAAGGAGTCCATCCCTTCGACTTGGCGAAGTCGAGGGACTCCGTGTTCGCGCCGAAGCCCATTGCCGCGGCGGGGCCGGCGGCCGCGAGGAGGACGAGGCCCGCGATGAGCAGGCCAGGCCAGATCGTGGTCGTTGTCGATGCCATGAGGGGACCCACTTTGGGGATCCTTTATCCCGGGGTTCGGGTTGGCGAATCGGCGCATCTGGAGAAGCCGCGAACCCGGCGCGCTCGCCACCGCGGAGGCCCCCACCCTGAGATAAAGGAGAAGGCGGGCGGCCGGACATTTCCAGCCCCCCTCCATTTTCGGCAGCGATCAAGGAGGCGACCCGCGCACGGCCTCCGCCGTGGAAGGGTCGAGCCCGCGCCATTTCACCGTGTAACCGAGCCGGGAGAGCACGCTTGCGGCCTCGCCGACACCGCGCTCCGCGAGCACTTCCTCCAGATCGCGGAGGCTCCCCCGCGGCGGGAGGGCAGCGGACAATTCCTCTAGAGCGCGCCCCCGGAACAGGGTGCTCCCCACAAGCTCCACACCGGGAAGGCGTCCCTCCTCCACTGCACGGCGGAGGGTGGCGGGCTGGACGTTGAGACGCGCGGCGGCGCGGTCGAGAGCCAGGATCGGCTCCTCCCACGCGGGGGCGGGCGCGATCCGTTCCCCCTCCTGCGCCACCATCGCTTCCCGCTCCCTTTCGAGGAGCCTCGCAACCGGGAGGAGCGAGGGCGTCCCCGAGAAGAGCGCCACCTCCGCGGGAAGCCCCTCGAAGCGGTCGGTGGAGCAGGCGAGGGCCTCGTCCACAAGAAGGAGGACAGGCACGCCCTGCGCGTCGAGGACGCGCACCTTCGCGAGCTTGCGCTCAAGGTACTCGGGCGTCCAGAAGCCCACAATCTCCACGAAGAGGCGCAGCGGCCCCTTCTCGCCCCACGCGAACCCGAAGTCCGGGATGACCACCGAGTCCCCCGCCTGCAGGATGGCGGGTTCCCGCAGAAGCACCCAGGGCTTCGGGAGCGCCCCCGCGGCCTGCGCGAAAGCCCCCTCGGTAGCGCTGTCGAAGCCGCCCCCCTCCTCGTCCAGCGCGCCCTGGATAAGCGGGAAGTCGCTCGCGAGATCGAAAGTGGCCTCCTCCGGCCGCCCCTGCTCCGGCCGCGGCGCAAGGGTGGCCGAGAGGCGCCAGGGGCCGCACCGCAGGAGGGAGGGCAGCACCTTCGCGAGGGAGGTGCCGTACCGCCGCGTGTTGCGAAACAGCGACGTGGGGCCATCGAGCGTGAGCGTGAAACGCCCCGAGGCATCGCGCGTGGCCACGTGCATGAGCCCGTGGCGCTTGATGGCGCGGAAGAGGCGGTTGGCGTCGCGCGTGAAGAACAGGTGCATGCGCGTCGCGTCAAAGAGCAGCGTTTGCGCGAGGGCGAGGTTATAGGTGGCGAGGAGCGCGCGGGGGTCGGGCGCCTCGAAGGCCGCGAGAACGAGGTTCTCCTCCCGGTCCGCGTACAGGCTTCCCTCCACCGCCTCCGGCGCGAGGCCAAGGGCGCGCCCGGCCTCGGCAAGCACCTTTGCGCGGGTCTCGGGACCCACGACGGGACCGAGCAGGGTCGCCGTCTCGAACACCGTTTTCCGGATGCGCGCCGGGTCCACCCGGGAGGCCACCTCGAAGTGGGCGCGGCGGTCGAGCAGCTCGAGGAGGCCGCGCACGAGTTTGAAGCGCGTTCCCGCCTCCTGCTCGAGGCGGAGGCGTTCCGCCAGGAGCGCGGCCCGTGGGCGTCCCACGTGAGCCTCCACGAGGGCGACCAGGTCCTTGGCCGTGGCGAGATCCTCGCCCTCAAGGTCCGCCCACACGGGCGTGACGGAACTCCCTCGGCGGCGCGTCGTGAGGAGGTCCCGCGGAAGCATCAGGCGCGGCCTCCCCGCTTCGCCTTCGGCTTCTCGGGCGCGCGGCGTTCGCTCGTGTGCACCTCGCGCGTGTCGCGGCTCACAAGCTCGTACAGGTAGGCGTGCTTCCCCTCCTGCTTGCGGAGGATGCGGCCGAGACGCTGCACGAACTCGCGGCGCGTCCCGGAGCCGGAGAGGATGATCCCCACATTCGCTTCAGGCACGTCCACGCCCTCGTTGAGCACCTTGCTCGTCACGAGGACCCGGTACTTGCCCGCGCGGAAGCGCGCAAGCAGCTCCTCCCGCTCCCCGTCCCCTGTCTGATGGGTGAGGGCGGGCAGCAGGAAGCGCTCGCTGATCGCATACACGAGGCGGTTGTGCTCGGTGAACACGAGCACGCGGTCCTCCCGGTGGCGGAGGAGCAGCTCGCCGAGGAGGCGCAGCTTCGCCTCGGAGTTCATCATCACGTCCCGGGCCCGCTCGCGCGCAAGGAGGGCTGCGCGCGCGTCGGGGTCGCGGCCCGAGGCCATGATGAGGCGCTTGTGGCCCTCCACGCCGCGGAAACGGCCGCCGTGGCGCTCCACGAAGCGCTGGAAGCGACCATGCTCGTCCTCGTAACGGCGGCGCTCCTCGGGGGTGAGATCCGTGAAGATCGTTTCGGCCGTGTAGGGAGAGAGATGGTCTCCCGCAAGGGCCGCGGGCGTGGCCTCGTACACCTTGGGTCCCACGAGGTCGGGCAGCAGCTCGTGGAAGCCATCGGGGCGCTCCAGGGTGGCGGTGAGACCCAGGCGGTAGGGGGAAGCAAACAGCTGCGCGATCTGCCGGTACCCCTCGCTCGGCAGGTGGTGCACTTCATCGAACACCACGAGCTCGAAGCGGTTGCCGAGGCGCTCCGCCTGCAGGTAGGCGGAGTCGTAGGTGGTGACGGTGATGCCGTGGAGAAGCGTCTCGCCCCGGGCGATGGCGCCCACGGGAACCTGGAAGGCCTCCCGGAGGCGGGCGCGCCACTGCTCAAGCAGGTCGAGCGTGGGCACCACCACGAGGGTCGCCGTGCTCAGGCTCTCGATGGCCTTAATCGCCACCACGGTTTTCCCGGCGCCCGTGGGGAGCACGATGATGCCCGCGCGGCCCCCCTCTTCCCAGGCGGCGAGCGCTTCCTCCTGGTAGGACCGCAGCGTAAGACCGGGCGCGGCGAGGGTTTCCTCCTCGGCGGGGATGAGGTCCAACACCTCGTCCTCCGCCTCCACGTCGGCGGCCTCGAGGCGCTCGCGGAGCGCGCGGTACCGGTACCCCTCGGCCCGGTGGAAGCGACTGCGGGGGTCCCAACGCAGCCAGTCCGCCCCCCGGAGGGCCTGCGGCAGCTCCGCTCCCCGGACTACGAGGGTGCCGCGATCGTAGGCCACGCGCATGACGGCGCTTGAACGGCCTCCGCATTTTAAGCCTGCCCGCCTGGGGGTGAAACTACTGGTGGGACGGGTCCCCCGGGTGTGGAAGTCCCCTAAGGGGGCTCCGGGACTGGGTGTCCCCCCGTGAAGCCCACCACCAAGTTCCTCGCGATTGCCCTCCCCGTGACGATCCTCGCCTTCCTGATGGGGCCCGATGCCCCCTCGGAAGCCAGGTGTGGCCCCCTAGGACCAGAGCGCGCAGCCCGCGGGCCTCACCCTCGGGCTCCTCATCGCCTACACGCTCATCGAGGCCGCGGCCTTCGGTGTGGGCGTCGCCTTCCTCGCCACGGGCCTCCCCCACGTCCGCCGCCCGCCCCCCGAG
>DATMKA010000253.1:0-4305 GCA_035553595.1 Thermoplasmatota archaeon
GGCGGATGGCGTTTGTGACGAGGTTCCCGAACACCTGGCAGAGGACGGAGAACGTGGCCTGAACGGGGGGAATGTCGGGGTCCACGTGGAGCTGCGCGTTGCGCTCCGTGAGGAGCTGCCCGTAGGCTGCGCGGCACACCGCGTTGTCGAGCACCTCGTTCACCTTGCAAGGCTCGGGGTGGAGCTCGGCGCGGGAGAGGCGGCTGAGGTCGAGGAGGCCGCGCAGGAGCTGCTGGAGGTGCCCCGTGGCTCGCTCGGCCTGCGTGAGAAGCTGGGTGCCCTCGGGGGGAAGAACGGCGCCGTAGTCTTCCCGGATGGCGCGCAGGTAGGCCTCGACGGCCCGTGCGGGCTCCTTGAGGTCGTGGCTGACCACGAAGCTGAAGGCCTCCAAGGCCTCGTTCGAGTCGCGCAGCGCCTCGAGCGCCTCCTGGAGGCGGTGGCTACGCGCCGCTACCTCCTGCTGGAGGCGCACCCGCTCGGTCACGTCACGCAGCAGCGCAAGCACGTAACGCTGGCCGTTCTCCTCGATGGGGCTCAGCGTGAGCTCCACGTGGATGCGGTTCCCGTCCTTGCGGAGGGCCGGCAGCTCGAGCACGGTGCCGCTGTCAATGAGGCGGCCTTGGCCGGTGGCCGCGTAGCGGCGCATGCCTGACTCGTGCTGCTCTTGGTGTTCGGGGGGCACGAGCAGGCTCACGTTCTGGCCTAGGGCCTCCTCGGCCGTGTACCCGAAGAGGGCTTCGGCGCCGGGGTTCCAGAGCACGATGCGGCCCTCCTCGTCGGAGACGATGACGCCGTCCCGGATGGCGTCGAACAGGCGACCGAAGCCAAGCTCATGGGGGGCGATTGTGGGGGAAGGATGCGCTTCGGGGGGCAAGGGCTCCCACTACCTACACTACCCACACTAGGTCGCTGATAGCACTTAAGACTCCTGTCTGGCTGCCGACCGGGAGGACCGTGCAGGCAAGCGGTGCCCTCGCGTTTGGAGGATGGCCCGTTAAGGCATCTTCGCGCGGAAGGCCTCGGTCCACGCGCCGGGCCGGATCTTCGCGCCCGCCTTCAGGAGCTCGTGCTCGATGGCGGCGAGGCCGCCCGCAAGCTCCACGAAGCTGACGGTGCCCATGTGGCCGATGCGGAAGATCTTGCCCTTCACGTCGTCCTGGCCGCCCGCGATGATGAGGTTGTGCGTGTCCTTGAGGGCCTTGCGGAACTTGCTGTCGTCCACGCCCTGCGGGTAGTTGATGGCGGTGACGGTGTCGGAGGCGTAGCCCTCGGCGGGGTACAGCTCGAGACCCATGGCGGCGACCGCGCCGCGCACGGCCTCGGCCTGGGCGCGCACCTTCTTGAAGCGGTTCTGCAGCCCCTCCTCCTTCACCAGGATCTTGAGGGCTTCCACCGTCGCGAAGTACAGGTGGGTGGAGGGCGTGTAGGGCGTCTGGCCCTCGGGGAGCTTGCTGATGTAGCGGGTGAGGTTGAGGTAGTACCCTTGGTCCTTGTACATGCGGGACTGGGCCTTCTCGCTCACGGAGACGTAGGCGAGGCCGGCGGGGGCGCCGAGGCACTTCTGGCTGCCGGTGATGACCACGTCGAGGCCCCACTGGTCCACGGGCACGTCGATGCCGCCGAGGGACGTGATGGCGTCCACGACGGTGAGGACGTCGTGCTCGCCGCAGAGCGCGGCAATCTCCTTCAGGGGCTGCGTGAAGCCGACGCTCGTCTCGTTGTGCGTCATGAAGAGGGCCTTGGGCTTGTGCTCCCGAAGCGCCTTCTCGATCGTCTCGAGGGGCACGGGCTGGCCCCAGGGAGCCTTCAGGGGGACGGCGGTCCCGTACAGGTCGGCGAGCTTCGCCATGCGGTTGCCGAACTTGCCGTTGTCGAGCGCCACGACCTTGTCGCTCTTCTTGAGGAGGCTCACGGCGGCGGCCTCCATGCCGGCGGTGCCCGAGCCCGTGAGGGTGACGACGGGGGCGCGGGTCTGGTAGGCCTGCTGCAGGAGCGCGTTCATCTCCTGGCTCACCTTCGCGAACTCGGAGCCGCGGTTGGCCACGGCGGGCACGCTCATGGCGCGGGTGACGCGCGGGTGCATTTTCACAGGACCAGGGAGAAGGAACGTGTTGTCCTCGGTGTCGAACGGCATGGGACCCCGCCTTCCCAGCGGGGGCGGTCGCCATAAGCCTATCGGCATCGGGCAAGGGGGGCGGTCAGGGGTGCAGGGTTTATGTCGCCTTGGCGGGGTAAACCCGCGTGGAACGCGAGGGGCTAGTTACGGCTGAGACGCAAGACGGACGCGGGGCCCGCGCAGTGTCCTACCTTGTGGCAGCCTCCTGGCCCTCCTGCCCATCCCCTTCATCCTGGTGTATCTCAACCTGGGGCCGCCCCTCGGGCTGGGCGTGGGCCTATACATGATCGCGATCGGGTTGGACCTCCTTCTTGCGGCAACGCTCGCGGTGGCCGCTTTCGCGGCACGCACCACGCCCCCCGGGGTTTTCGAGGGGGTGGCGGCTGGAGCCTCGGGCATCCTTGCGGCAATCTACCTGGTGGTCTCCTTCCGGGGGCTTCTGGGGAGCGATTTTTTCGTGGGCGGGCTCGCGCACCTGCCTGCCGCCGCTGCAGTCCTGATCCTCCTCGTGCGAGCGTACCGCCTGCGCTTTGAGGGGGCTGGCAGGTAGGGTTTATGCCCCCCTCCATCCGTGAGCGTCACATCATGCAGCAAACGGCCGCCAGGAGCGGAACACCAGTGGGTGAGGCCGGGCGGTCGCGTGGGTATGCCACCGCCATCGTGGTGGCCCTCGGGGCCGCGGCGTTGCTCGGGCTCTACACCTGGCTAGTGGGCGGGCTTGGTCTTGCGGGCGCGGCATACTTGTTCGTGGCCCGCCTGGACGTGGTTCTCGCGCTCCTCCTCTGCGTCCCTGCCCTTGCGGCCCGCGGCCCCCGCGTGGGTGCCGCAGAGGCGATCTTTGCGGGCCTCGCGATTTTGGCGGCGCTCGCACTCCTTGCAGTCTCGCTCTACGGCCTCATCTCCTCCGATTTCCGTGCCGGGGCCTTCCTCCAGCTTCTCGGAATGGTGGCGGTGCTCTCGTTGATTGTCCGGTCCCTTGCCTCGACGGTTCGGAGAGCTCCCGCCTAAGCAAACCAGGCAGCCCGCAGGGCAAGCAGCACGAGGAGGGCGATGATGCCCGCAACGATCCACCACCCCTCGAGGCCGGCCCACCGTTTCAGCGCGGGCTGGGTGTCTCCGTGCCCGGCATGGGGGTCCTTCGCGGAAAGATCTGCGGGGGTCATGCCTCTAGCTCGGGGGCTCGGGTCCTTAACGGTTTTGCCGCAAGCCCTTGAGCCAGGAGTCCCAGGCCGGTTTGGGGGTGCCGTCCGCGAGCTTCAGGCCGAAGTGCTTCTCGCCTTCGCCGTAGTACCCCTCGGGGGCGTCGGGGTAGTCGCGGACGCCGCGGTACAGGATGCCGATGCAGCCGAGGGCGCGGAGGGTCTCCCGCTCCGCAAGGATGCGGTCGATGGCTTCCTTCTGGAGCGCTTCCCCGCTCGTGTGGCCATAGGTGCTAAGGGCGAGGTCGTGGAGCAGGAGGGGCTTGCGGGGCCAGCGGTCGTGCAGGTTCTTGGCCGCGTCGAGGGCCGCGAGGTGGGCCGACCGGAGGCCAAGGGGCGTGTCGCGCTCGACGCTCCGCATGAGCTGGAAACCCAGGAGGTCGGAGGCCTCCACGGCCTTCTGGAAGGTGGTCCACCCTTCCGGGTTCCAGGAGCCGAACCCGAGCACGATGCGGACGTGGGGGGAGGCGGCGCGGAAGAGGCGCGCCTGGGCCGCGAGCGCCTCGTCGAAAGGCGCCCACCCCACCATGTCCGGGTGGTTGAACTCGGTCTCCAGTACAACGAAGGTGGCGCGGTTTCCCGTCGCGTCGGCAATGACGCGGGCCAGCCGGTCGGCGGTGGCGAACCACTCGTCGCGGCTCTTGCCGTTTGCGCCGTGCTCCACGTTCTGCCGCGTGAGGTCGCCGCCCCAGTAGTACCACTGCACGACGGGGGTGACGTTGCGCGCCTGCGCCGCCTCGATGGCTTTGCGGATTTCGCGGAAGTCGTCGGCCACGCTCCACCGGCCCGCCCACACGGTGGAGTACCCCGGCGCGCCTCCCTCGGTGAGGGTTTCCGCGAGCCCGCCCGAGTCCACGCCGAGGCGGAGCGGTCCCCAGTCGGTGGCGGTGGCGTCGCCCTCCTCGGAGCGGAGGAGGAGGAAGGCGCCGGCCCCCGCAAGGAGCAGGAGAGCGGCGACGGCGATGGGGCCCGCGCGGCGGATCACGGAGG
>DATMKA010000254.1:0-3435 GCA_035553595.1 Thermoplasmatota archaeon
ACGCGGCGCTCCCGGCCGAGGCCCGCGAGGGCGGCCCGGACGAGCTCGTTCACAGCGCTCTCCACGTCCCGGTACAGCCCGGCATCCACGAGCCCCTGAACCCGCAGGGCCACGTCTTGCTCAAGGTGGACGTCATGAATCATGTGAAACCCTTGGAGCCTGGGCTGCTTCAACCTTCCCCCCGGAAGGCCCGTCCCGTGGACCGCACCACATTTAAGAACATCGAGAAGCTTGCCGGGCCGGGAGTGCCTCCGTGAAGCTCCTCTTCATCCACGCCGACCACATCGCCTTCGAGGCCAAGAAGCCCGCGCTCAAGAGCGCCCCCCAGCTTGCCGAAGGCGAGCAGACAGGCCGCATGGAGGAGACGCTCGTCATGTTCTACAGCGTCGAGAAGGTGGACGAGGGCCACGTTGACGACACCGTCGCGAAGGCCGTCGAGAACCTCCAGGACGTGGCGCGGCAGGTGAAAACGAACCGCGTCATGCTCTACCCCTACGCCCACCTGTCGAACCAGCTTGCGCCCCCCAAGGTGGCGCAGGAGGCCGGCGAGAAGCTCAAGCAGGCCGTGAAGGCCGCCGGCTTCGAGACCGGCTCCGCCCCCTTCGGGTGGTACAAGGCCTTCGACCTCAAGGCCAAGGGCCACCCCCTCAGCGAGCTTTCCCGCTCCATCGCCCTCGGCACGGCGCCCGCCCCCGTCGCGCCGGCCGCCGGCCCTGCCGCGGTGCCCCACGCGCACGACCACGCCCACCACCACGGGCACCAGCACGGCATCGTGGAGTCCGAGGCCCTCAAACGCGAATCCAAGATCGTGTCCACCTGGTACGTGCTCACGCCTGAGGGCGTGCTCACGAAGGCCGAGGAGTTCGATTTCGAGGGCCACCCCCAGCTCAAGGACTTCTACCTCTACGAAACGAAGGGGAGCCGCAAGGCCGAGCAGGAGCCGCCGCACGTGCGCCTCATGCAGGAGCTCGAGCTTGCCGACTACGAGCCCGGGAGCGACCCCGGCAACTTCCGCTGGTACCCCAAGGGCCAGCTCGTGAAGCGTCTCCTGGAGGAGCGTGTCTCCGACCTCTGCGCCGCCGCCGGCGCCATGCGGGTCGAGACGCCCATCATGTACGACTACGAGCACCCGGCGCTCAAGAAGTACCTCGACCGCTTCCCCGCCCGCCAGTACGTGCTGAAGTCGGAGGAGAAGGAGTACTTCCTGCGCTTTGCCGCGTGCTTCGGCCAGTACCTCATCGGCCACGACATGACGATGTCGTACAAGCACCTCCCCGTCCGCCTGTACGAGCTCACCCACTACAGCTTCCGCCGCGAGCAGCGCGGGGAGCTTTCGGGCCTCCGCCGCCTCCGCACGTTCACCATGCCGGACATGCACACCTTCGTGGCGGACCCCGAGCAGGCCCGCACGGAGTTCCTGGAGCAGTTCAAGCTCGGCATGAAGTACCTCAAGGACATCGAGGTGCCCTACGAGGCGGGCGTGCGCTTCGTGCGCTCCTACTTCGACGAGAACCGCGAGTTTGCGATCGGTCTCGCGAAGACCCTGGGGCGCCCCATCCTCATCGAGATGTGGGACGAGCGCTTCTTCTACTTCGTGATGAAGTTCGAGTTCAACGTCGTGGACTCCCAGGGGAAGTGCAGCGCCCTCTCCACGGTGCAGATCGACGTGGAGAACCCCGAGCGCTTCGGCATCCACTACGTGGACGCGGACAACCAGAAGCGCACCCCGCTCCTGCTGCACGCCTCCGTCTCCGGAAGCATCGACCGCAACCTGTACGCGCTCCTCGAGACGCAGGCCAAGCTCGCGGAGAAGGGCGTGAAGCCCGCCCTCCCCTTCTGGCTCGCCCCCACCCAGGTGCGGATCCTCGCCGTAAGCGACGCCTACAAGGAGAACGCGATGGCGCTCGCCGAGCGTCTCACCCGGGAAACCCGGGCCCGCGTGGACGTGGACGACCGCGACCTCGGCATCGGGCGCAAGATCCGCGACGCCGAGAAGGAGTGGGTGCCCCTCATCATCGTCTTCGGCGAGAAGGAGGCCACCTCCGGCCAGTTGCCGGTGCGCGTGCGCGGCGGCGAGAACGCCGAGCTCGACGAGGGCGCCCTCGCGCGGCTCATCCGCGAGAAGCAGGGCGACCTTCCGCCGGCCCGCCTCGCCGTCCCGGCCAAGCTGTCGGCCCGCCCGGTGTTCCGCGGCTAACGGCTCAGGCCGCGAGTTGACGAGGCCGCAAATCTTAGGAGGAGGCCGCGGGATGCCCCAGCGTGGTCGCCCGCCGCACCCCTCTCCAGCTTGCCCTCGGAGCCCTGCTCGCGCTGAGCCTGCTTCCGCCCCTTGCCGCCGCGGGCACCCTTTCGGACGGTTTCGGCGGCAGCAGCCTCGGAGGCCACTGGGACGTGGTGGACTCCGACCCCGCGGGGCTCTCCGTGGCGGATGGGAACCTCGTGCTCTCCGCCCTCAAGGGCAGCCCCTACGGCTACCCCAACTACCCCAAGAACGTCGTGGTGTACGAGAAGTCCTTCGGCGGCGACTTCGAGGCCTCGGCATCGGTGACCTTTACCGCCTCCTCCGGGTACCCCGACCAGCCCCATGGCGGCCTCGTCCTGTGGTCGTCCCATGACACCTGGGCCCTGCTGCGGCTTAATTACAACGGCGAGGGCGGCTACTACGCCACCTTCGACGCGCACCCTTCCCCCCAGGATGAGCGGCCCTACGAGTCCTTCACCGTGGAGGCTTCCTCCACGCTTCGTCTCACGCGCTCGGACGGCATGCTCACCGCGTCCGTGGAGAGCAACGGCGAGACGTCCACCTTTGCCGCCATGCCCTGGACCTCGGCGGGTCACGTGGGCTTCATGGCCTACAACTCCGGGTACGAGTACCGGACCGAGCAGTCCACGACCGTCCCGGCTCCCGCGAGCACCCTGACTGTTCACTCGGCCACCCTGCGCGCGCCCGAGGTTCCGGAGCCGACGCCCACGCCGCCGCCCCCGGCCGACACGGAGAAACCCAAGATCGAGAGCTATGGCCCCGAGGGAGACCGCGAGTTCTCCCCCTATGGACCCATCATCGCGAGCTTCTCCGACAACAAAGGCGTCATCCCCTCGAAGTCGGTGTTTCTCATCGATGGGAAAACCCCACAGGGCCGCCTCCACTTCTCTGATACCTTCCTCGAGTTCTTCCCAGAACCTCCCTTTTTCCCGGGAAACCACACCGTAACCCTGATCCTCGCCGATGCCGCCGAGAACCTTAGGAGGGTCACGTGGACCTTCCGGGCCGCCCCCGTGGAGGCCCACCACGATCCCCACGGCAACACGACCGAAGGGAACCACACGGCGCCCGAGGACGGGAACGTCACGCCCACAGAGGACCCCGCCGACCTCGAGTCCGCCGGCGCGGACGGCTCCGGCACCTCCACGGGAGACGGGAGCGCATCCCCCGAC
>DATMKA010000255.1:0-3597 GCA_035553595.1 Thermoplasmatota archaeon
GACTTCCTGTACCCCGAGCCCACCCACGTGGCCCCCGGGGAACGCATCGACATCGTCCCCGTGACGCCCGACCAGTGGGAGACCACGCCCACGGGCTGGTTCCAGGCCTTCTACCTCCTCGGGACTGACGAGGAGGGGCGCGCCGCTTTCGACGGGCGGCAGCACTACGTCCTCACCGCCCACCGCGGCCCCCTCCCGGAGGCGGGCGCGAAACCCTCATAGACGGCTGGGCGTCTCCCGGAGCGTGGCCGGCAAGCTCGCCTTCCTCGGCGCCGTGACCGCGGCCGTGGCAGCCGTGGTCCTCCTCGCCCTCGCAAGCCTCCCCCAGGAGGCCCCTGGCGCGACCCCCGAGGAGCTCCGCCTCATGCGCATCGCGCCCTCCTACGGCGCCTACGGCGACCCCTTCCCGAAGGCCGGCGACCTCTGCGCCACCTGCCACTACGGGTGGGCCATCCCCTTCGAGCTTGAGGCCTCCCGCCTGGACGGGCTCGCCAACAACACGACGGCCTTCAACCTGAGCCTCGGGATCAAGGCCGACTACGAGGTGCCCCTCGTGGCCGTGGCGCCGCGCCACACCAACGCGACCTGGCCGAGCATCTACGTGAACGAGCATCGCATGGACGCTCGGCCCGATTCCCCCGTTGGCATGCGGCTCACCCTCCCCTTCCCCGCGGCCGCTGTCCTCGTGGAGGCGTGGCTCCCCTCCGACGGGAGCCACCCGTTCCTCACGCTCACGGCCTCCATGGACGGAGAGCCGGTGGTAGGGAAGGGGTCCCGCGCCGTCAAGCACGCCGTCCTCCTCCCCGAGCCCGGGAAACTCCTCACCGGTGGCGTGCAGGTGGATCTCCGGTACTACGACGATGAGCCCTTCTCGCGCCCCGTCATGGTGCGCCTCCGCGCCTTCCCAGAAGGGTACCAGCCGTATGGTCCCGTCACCCGCACCGCCCCCCTGACCCTGGCGTGGAACACGACGGCGCCATCTGAGTATATCCACGTCGCGGCCTTCGCCTTCAACGACCACCCCACCGACAAGTGGGCCTTTGGAACCCTCGACAACGACGGCTACTACGAGGCCACCCTCAACACCACCACGGCCTACACGCCCCCGGTCCCGCGCGAGTGGACCGCGGCCGCCATCGAAGCCGCCTGGGCCGACCAAAACGTGCTCCCGCTCTACTTCCTCAGCGAGACGGGACCCCGCCTCACCACGCGGAGCGCCGAGGGCGAATGGACCTACCTCGCCTCGCCCCCCATCGGGGAAGGCTTCGGCCCCGCGCCCGTGCCGCCGGGAAGCACCTACGCAAAGGCCGTCCTGCAGTGGCGGAAGGCGACGCCCGCGTCCCCGGACCCCACGTGGCTCGTGGCCGTGGCCAAGGGGCACCGGCCCGAGTTCACCTACCCTGAACCAGACACCGCCCTCGACGGCCAGCTCGTGTACTACATCCCCCTCGCGCCCGAGGACTGGGAGGCCCAGGGGCCGAGCGCGCTCCAGGTGCTCCCCCTCCTCGCCTTCGACGGGGCCGGCATCGCGGCCTTCGACGGGTCCTACAGCTTCACCGTCACGGCCCACCGCGACGAGATGCCCCAACCCTAGGTCAGCCGCCGAGCCTGCGGTGGAGATCCTCCACGGCCGCCACCACGGCCTCCGCCTCCTCAACCGTGTTGTACAGGTAGCCCGAGAGGCGGACGGCGCCCGGCACCTCGTGCGCGTTGAGCCACGAGTGGACGCAGTGGTCCCCCGAGCGCACGAGCACGCGGTGCTTGTCGTTGAGGAGGATGGCGACCTCGTGGGCCCCGAGGCGACCGAGGCCCTTCTCGCCGTGGCGATCGTCCCGGCCCCACGCCTCGTGCGTGAAGCTCACGATGCACCCGCTGCGGCTCTCCGGGGGCGGCCCCAGGAGGCGGAGCCCCGGCACCGCCGCGAGCCCCTTGGCGAGGACGCGCGCGATCTCCTCGTCGTGGCGGCGCACCGCCTCAAGCCCGACGCGCTCCAGGTACTCGACGGCGGGAGCCACGCCCACGAGCCCCGCGAAATTCTGCAGGCCCGCCTCGAAGCGCTGACGGCCCTGCACGAAGGTGGGGCCCTCGTAGGTGGTGCCCGCCACGGTGTCCCCACCCACCAGGAAGGGTGACAGCTCCTCCAGCACCTCGGGGCGCGGCGTCACGAGCGCGCCCACCCCCGTGGGGCCGAGCATCTTGTGGATGGACACCGTGTAGAAGTCCGCGTCGAGGGCCCGCAGGTTCACGGGCAGGTGCGGGGCCGCTTGCGCGCCGTCGAGGAGGACGCGCGCGCCGACCGCGTGGGCAGCCTGGACCACGTCGCGCGCCGGAATCTGGAACCCGTCGAGGTTGCTCACGTGCACCATCGACACGAGGCGCACCCCGCCGCGGGCGAGGCGCTCCCGGTAGCCCGCGAGGTCGAACCGCCCGTCGGGGAGGGAGGGGAGGACCTCGTGACGAACACCCCTGGCCTTGAGCATCTGCCAGGGGACGAGGTTGCTGTTGTGCTCCCGGTCCGTGGTGAGCACGACGTCCCCCGGCTGGAAGGGGAAGCTGTGGGCGACGAGGTTCACGGCCTCCGTCGCGTTCTTCGTCCACACGACGCCCTCGGGGGGCGCTCCCAGGAAGCGCGCGAGGGCGTCGCGGCCGGCGTTGATGCGCGCGCCCAGCTCCTGGCTGAGGTCGTACACGCTGCGGCCCGCGCACACGGGGAAACGCTCGTAGTACTCGACCACGGCGTCAATGACCTGGCGCGGCTTGAGGGTCATGCAGGCCGAGTCGAAGTAGCGGGGCGGGTCGGGCTGCGTGAGGAGCGGGAAGTCCCGGCGGAGGGCCTCGACGTTCACGCCGTCCACCCCATGAGGCGGAAGAACTCGCCCATGGCGGCGGCGGCCTGCCCCTCGTCCTTCGTCTTGAACAGGAGCTTCCCCGACTCGAAGACGCTTGCCTCCACGAGGCCCATGCCGAGGACGAGGATGATGCCCGCGTCCGCGAGCACCTCCCACCCGGCGTGCTCGGCGCGGCGCTTCACGTCCGCGAGATCGAGGTTCAGCTTCTGCGTCGGCGCCGCCTCGAACCCGGCCCGGTTCTTGCACAGCTCGAGGACGCTGTAGCGGGGAGCCTCGGGCGGGAACGCGGGCGTGGGGGTCACAAGGCGACATTCGTGCCTGTCCTTCATAAAGCCTCAGGCCGGAAAGGGGCCGGGCGC
This sequence comes from Thermoplasmatota archaeon, assembly GCA_035553595.1. Lineage (GTDB taxonomy): Archaea > Thermoplasmatota > SW-10-69-26 > JACQPN01 > JAJPHT01 > DATMKA01. The sequence goes on from DATMKA010000255.1 coordinate 3,209, forward strand.
CACCCCGCCACCGCGTGAATTCAGAAAAGAAGATTTAAATTGGGCTTGCCGCCTCGAATGGGGCGGGATGCACTGATGCCGTCCATTGACGACTATCTCTATCAGGCCTTCGAGCGCAAGGGCTACCGGGTCACCACGAACGCGACCGTGAGCGGCGGCAACAGCGCCCTCTACCACGTGCCCCTCCTCGCCCAGGCCGGCCACCAGACGATCCTCGTGGACTGGAACACCACCGAGATCCTCACCCGCGCCGAGCTCAACGGCTTCGTCCAGGCCCTCCGCGAGACCGGCGCCCAGCGCGGCATCTTCCTCGCCCTCAACGGGTGGGAAGCCGGCATCCCCGAAGAGGCCACTGCCCAGGACGTCGAAGTGTGGGACCACGCCCGCAC
>DATMKA010000256.1:0-5559 GCA_035553595.1 Thermoplasmatota archaeon
TCGAAGAGAAGAGCAGCGAGGTCGAGGACACCATCTTCGAGCTCACGAAGACGCTCGACGACGGCAAGGGCGCGCCCTGGGAGGAGATCGTGGCCCAGGCCGGCAAGAAGAAGATCAGCGAGGAGCAGGTCGAGGAGGCCCTCAACTCCCTCATGGACAAGGGCCTCATCTACGAGCCGGTTCTTGGCAGGCTCAAGCGCACCTGAAGCCCCAACACTCGGGGGTCTTTGGCCCCCACTCTCTTTTCTTCTACCTTTGCCCTGGGCGTACCGTCCGCCGGGCCCGGGAGGCCCTGTTCACGCGAAGAGGCGGAGGCAACGCGAAGGGTCGCGAAGCGCACGGAAAAAATTTTCCTGAAGCCTCCGCGAACCTTCGCGTAGCCCTTCGTCCCTTCGCGTGAACAGCGTGTCGGGCTCTGGTGTCCGGAAAACCTGTCGCGCTGCCCTCCGCCGAAACCGCGGTGGCACGGTGGGTCGGAGCTTCGCGGAGGCAGGGGGAGGGCTTGTGGCCGTCTGCCGCTTCACGCCCACCGCTGCCTAGGCTGGGGGCGTGGAGCGCGCACCTAAAGGAGGCCTCCGCGTTGCCTCCGCAGCGAGCGGAGCGAGCGATGATGCTTGCCGGCGGAGCCGGCCGCCGCGCCTGGCGGCGCCCCCGACGACCCGCAGGTCGTTGAGGATCGCGTGAACAGCGTGTCGGGCCCCGGAAGCGCGGGCAGCCGCAGCGGCCAGTGGCCGACTTACCCTTCGTAAGGGTTCTCCAGCCCGCTCAGCGTGTACGCGAGCGCGATCTCGGCGTCGGTGGGGTCGCGGTCCTCGTGGAAGGCGGGCAGGCGCTTCGCGTCGTTGGCTTCGACGCTCACGCGGAGCGTGCTCCCTTCCTGGGAGACGACGGCCTCCACGGGGAGGAGGTATTCGCGGTCGCCGTTGTTGTGGCCGGTGAAGGTGAGGAACGCGGGCTCCTCCTCTTCCTCCTCGTCCACGAGCATGCTCACGAGCGTGCCGAGGGGCACGCCGTCGATGGTCATGAGTTCCATGCCTTCGCGAAGCTCGATCTCGCCGTCCATCTCGTCGTCGGTCATGGGTGGGGCACGGCGGGGCTCACGCTTGAACGTTCCGGCCAGCCGATCACGAGGGCAAGCGGCGGCGGAGGACGGCCGCGAGGGCCACACCGAGCAGCGCGAGGAGGAGGGCGGGAGCAGGCACCTCGCCGGGAAGGGGTGGCGTGGTGGTTTCGCTGCCGTGGGGTTCCACCTGGTAGGGCGCCGAGGCGTTCGCTGCGGGGTTGCGGAGGTAGGTGCGGCCCTCGCCCGCGGCCGGGAACAGGTGGAGGCGGCCGGAGTCGCCAACGGCGAGGGTGGCCCCGTCGGGACCGAAGGCCAGGAGGGAGGGACGCTCCTGACGGGGGGCTCCCCAGCCGCCGGAAAGCTGCAGTTCGGCGGCGTCGGGGATGCGTTCCACGGCGCGACCCACGGCGAGCGCGATCCCGGGCGAGCCCCAGGCAACGGCGGAAGCCGTCGCGGCGTCGCGGCGTTCCGCGAGGAGGGCCATGGTGTCGGGGTCGATGCGGACCGTGTACAGTTCGCTGAAGCGGCCGGCAGGCGCGACGGCCACGGCGAGCCGGTGGCCGGCCGGATGGAAGGCGAGGCCCGCCACGGGGTCCGTGTGGGGAAGCGGCAGGTAGGCCACCGCTGCCGCGTGGGGGCGTCCCGTGGTCAGGTTGAACAGGAAGAGGCGGGGCGCGCCCTGGCGCGTTTCGATGGCTGCGACGAGGCCGCCCTCGGCGGTGAGGTGCGTGACGTTGCGCGCATCGAAGCGGGGGCCCCGTGCGCCGGTCGCGTTCTCCGCGCCGGCCCCGGGGAAGCCGGAACCCGCGGGTTCGCCGAGGCGCCGCGGCGTCGCGGTGCCGTTCTCCCACGGGTAGAGCAGGAGGTCCGGCTCCGTGGGGTGCGCGACCACGAGCCCCTCCTCCGTGGCGGCAAGCGCGAGCGCGGCGCCTTCGAGGAAGGTGCGGCGTTCCCGCGTGAGGAGGTCCACGACCTCCACGGTGCCGAGGACGAACTCGCACTGGGCGTCCACCTCGGCGGGCGTCCCGACGCCCCGGGTCACGGCGAGGAACCGACCGTCGGGGCTCACGACGAAGGTGCGTCCGTGGGGAAGCACCTCCTGGCTCAAGATGGGAAAGGCCTTGGTCACGGGCTCAAAGGTGGCGTTCCCCAGGTGGAAGAGGCCCACGAGCATCCCCTGATTCGTCACGAGGGTGTCCTCGTCGAGCCAGTGGAGGTCCCGAAAATCTTCCGGGGCCCGCACGTCGCAGGCGTCGGCACCCCCGGCAAGCAGGACGAGCGCAACCATGCCGAGCGCGATGCGGGCCATGATGGTGGGATGGACGCCGGAGCGCAAGGCGCTATCGAAGGCGTATGGCGCGCGCCGAAACCTCACTGGAGAATCACAATTGAGAAACACCACGGGAACGCAGCCCGACCGGTCTGTTGGAAGCAGAATCGCGGCCGCGGGGCCCCGCAGGGCCCCGACACCCAACGTGCAAGGAGGGTCCCCGCCGACCTTCAGAAAGGTCGATCATCACCCATGGGTCCTTCGGACCCAATCCTGCCAGTACGCGAAGGCATGCACCCGGCCTCCCTGGGGCCGGAGGCCCCAACCCAAAGGAAGCGGCCGGTTTGCAGGGCGCTTCAGAAAGGTCGATCCCGGCCGAGCTTGGGCGCGGCCTCACCTAGCGGCGAAGCCGCCACGGCATCACCCATGGGTCCTTCGGACCCCTTCCTGCCAGTACGCGAGGGGATAGATCCTATCCCGCTCGAGGGGGGCCATCAGAAGAAGGGACGCGGCCGCGGGGCCCCGAGGGGCCCCGACACCCAACGTGCAAGGAGGGTTTCCGCGGGCACTCAGCAATCGAGTAATACGGTCACAGTTGACCTCAGAGCGAGATTGCTCATCACCGCGCCAGGGGCGCTATCCGCGCCTCCCGCTTATGCCTTTTCCGGCGGGGTGCGGGTGTGGCAGGGTCGCCGGTTCTGCCTGTCGCGCTGGTCCCGCGGGGGCGGCTTGCGCGGCGTGCGGGGAAAAGGGCGGATTCCGATCCGTTAAGAGCCTCTCGTGAGAAACGGAGGGGGCATGCCTGCCCGCGGCCGGTCCGATGACCTGGCACTCGCTTCCCCCGCCTCCCTCCTCCCCGTCCCCGTGCTGATGCCGTCCCGGGCGGGCCACGTGGCATGCGGGACGGCGCCGCCGCGCCTCCTGGAGGACGTCATCGAGGCCTTCCTGCCGCAGGTGAACACGTGCTACCGGTGGAGCCGGGACAACGTGAAGGAGAGCGGGTTCCTGTCCTACGTGAGCGCGGGCGGGGGCGTGACCCCGGAGCCCATCGCTTATGGGACCCGGTACGAGATCACGTGGCACTGGCAGCACCCGGAGGCCACGGTGGCGGCAAGCTTCCACACCCACCCCAACCGTAAGAGTATCCCGGTGCCGAGCGGCCTCGACCTTTTGGGGGCCACGGTGCGGGGGGACCACTTGCACTACATCCTGACGATGGATGGGCGGCTCGTGGGCTGGCGCTTCTCGGAGCCCGGGAAGCACCCGAAGGCGGTGGACGAGGCGCTGCGCTGCCTCAACGATGCGCGCAAGCTCGGTCGGCCGTTCCTGCATTTCCTCGAGCGCGCCTTCGAGGGCATGGTGCCCCAGGTCGTCACGCCCGTGTACGGCGCCCAGGTGACGCTTCTCGCGGACGGCGGCATCCACCTGCAGCGCGTCGCCCCCGAGACGCTGCTTCCGGCCCCCTGGGGCAAGGAAAAGTGAGTGTAAGGGCCCTCAGATAAGATGGTCATCACGGAAGCCGGTAGATTGCCAGCTTCTCAGCTTATAACTGATTCTTCCTCGGGCCAAGGCGAGGAAGGATCCTTCTCCTTTTCAGGTTGTCGGCGGAAAAAAGCGGGGATGCCGCGCCGGGGCGCGGTCGGTCGAAGGGCCCCTTACTGGGCGGTGAGGAGGTAGGCGAGGCCGCCGAGGGCGGAGACGAGGAGGATGGTGACGAAGAACCAGGCGAGGGCGCGCTGGCGGCGGGTGGACTTGCCCTCGGCGGGGGACGGTGTCTTCTGGGGGGTGACCGCGGAGCGGAGGGAGGACATGGCCCCAACCAGCCTCGACCGCGGATAAAAGTGTTTCCTTCCCTCATCCGTCCTGGTATAACGGAGGGGTGGCGAGGGGGCCCGCGAGTACCCACCCCGGTGCATGGGAACGCGATTTGCCGGCTCAAGCGGACGGGGAGGCGTGGAAGCCCTCGACTGGAGGACCCTCCCGGAACACTGGCTCCCGATCGCGATTCTCGCGGTGGGGCTCCTCGTGCTCATCCTCGGCCGCGTCTTCCGGCCCGTGGGGTTCAGCTACTTCGAAATCGCGCTCCTCGTCGTCGTGGCCCCGCTTCTGAGCGAGGCCGACGTCGTGTTTCACACGGAAGGGCAGACGACCCTCGCGTTCAACGTCGCGGGCTTCTTGATCCCGGTGCTCCTTGTCCTCAAGTTCATGCTTGAGGGAAAAGCCCCCTTCCTCCCCACGCTCGGGTGCTTCGGCATCGTCACGGGCGTGGCCTACCTCAGCTCCTTCGCCGTGCCCAACCAGGGCGTCCTCCTGTACTACCGCATCCCCGCGGCGGCCGCCGTGGTGCTCGCCGTGGTGCTCCGGTGGGGCACCTGGCACCAGGCCGGGCCCATGGCCTACAGCGCGGGCGCGCTCGGCGTCATCGTGGGCGCGGACGCGCTCCGCCTCCACGAGCTCATGAGCCCCGCCGGCAGCCCCCACCGCATCGTGATCGGTGGCGCTGGCATGATGGACGGCATCTTCCTGGTGGCGGCCCTCGCGGTTGCGGGCTGCCTCGTGGTGGCGCAGTTCCACCGCAGCTTCACGCCCCGCACGCGGGCCCGCCGCGGCCCCGATCAGCCGGCGCCGGTGCCGCCCGACAGCGCCTCCGCGAATCCCTGAAGGTCAGCGTCCGCCGGCGGCGTGCGCCTGCTCGTAGCAGTAGGCGCACACGTCAAGGTCGCACTTCTTGCAGTGCTTCGTGCACGTCTTGCAGGTGGGGTACCCGCAGTCGAGACAGTCGAGGCCGTGGTCGCCGCAGAGGCCGCGCAGGCGGCACGTTTCGCAGAGCGCGATGCAGCGGCTGCAGCCCGTCTTGTTGCATTCGCTGCAGTCGAGGAGGCACTTGGTGCAGGCGGTGCTGCCGCACGTGGCGCACAGGGTCGCGCAGTCCTCGCACGTTGCGTCATGGCACAGGGTGCACTTCTGCAGGGACCCGTAACGCTCCTCGCGGCCACACTGGCGGCAGTTGTAGAGGAGGTCGTCCAGGTGGAGCCGTTGGGCCTGGGCCGGCTCGACGCCGGGGGCCGCGGTGCCGCAGCGGAAGCAGTACCGCATGACGTCCGTGAGGGCTTCGCCGCAGTGGGTGCAGAAGGGCAAGGTGGTCCCCCTGACGCCGCCCGGGGCTTAAACCTTAGGGAACCGCGAGGGAGAAGGAGAAGGGGGGAACCTCCGCGGGCGGTCGGGG
>DATMKA010000257.1:0-5017 GCA_035553595.1 Thermoplasmatota archaeon
CACCGAGATCATCCGCTTCGAAGGCGACCTCGTGGTCACGGACCCGCCCACCCCCGTGGAGGACAACCGCACCCCCACGACCAACGGGAGCGCGCCCAGCACGGGGCTTCCCGGAACGCCCTCCACCGTGACAGCGCCCGGCGCAAGCCAGGGAGGACACACGATCATCTACGTGCCCTCGCAGCCGGAACTCGCGTGGCTCATCCCGCTTGCCGCAGGCGTCGCCGTGCTCTCCCTGCTCGTGGCTGCCCTCTCCCTCGCGCTCTGCCTCTACCTGATGGTGGTGCTGAGGCGCGAACGCCTCCAGTGATCACCAGTTGAAGCCGAGGCCCAGGTAGGCAAGGAGAAGACCCAGGGGACCGAGGAGCAGGCCCGCGATGCCGGCGGCACCCACGCCGAAGAGGCGCGGGCCCTGCACCGGCAGGTCCTCCACGGGCTGCAGCGTCACGGGGGCCGCCGGCCCGACCACCGTGGACTCGGGGCCCGCCCCAAGGAGCTCGGCGGCGAACCCGGGAACGCCCCCCTTCATGGCGGCCACGGCCTCCGCGTGGGAGTGGAGGCGGCCGTCGCCCACGTAGACAGGCTTCGGCCCCGTCTCCACGACTGTGCGCTCCCCGGCCCGCCCCACAAGGGTCAAGCGGTAACCGTCGGGCTCGGGGAACACTGGCTCCCACTGGACGCGGAACGTCTCACGCTCCTGCACGTGGCTCGTGCTCACGGGCGGGGGGAGAACGGTTCCATCGGGGACACGGACCACCCGCAGGTCGTCATACTCGAAGGTGGTGCTGAAGCGGCTCCAGAGCACACCCGTGAACTGGAACCCTTCGATGGCTTCCGTCCCCACGGGAAGGGGAACAGGGGGCGAGGCGGCGAGAAGTTCACCCGTGGGCCCATGCACGAGCGCGTCGGCAAGGGCAAGGCCACGGCTGAGGCGAAGGGTGAGCGTGTGCCACTCCCCTGCCGCGGACCACTGTGCGAACGACGCCCGGGACCACCGCTGGTGATAAGGCCCCGCCTCGGCGGGGACCGTTCCCTCGCTGTACAACCCCACGCCCGTGTTCGGCGACCACGCCTCGCTCACGGACACCGAGAGTTTCCGGTCCCCGCCAAGGAGCACGTCGAAGGACGTGTCGGTGTCCCCGTTGACGTCCGCGCCAAGGAACCGCACCGACACCGCGACGGTTCCCTCGAGAGGAATCCGCGCTTCCCTTGAGAGGATGCTATAGGTGCTGCAGCACTCCGGGTCCACGAGGAGGACGCAGTCGCCCTCCGCCGAGCACCGCGGCTGCACCCCTCCCCCGCTTCGGACCCAGCCGGAAGCCTGCCCCTCGAACGTGTCCTCAAGCAGGAGGGCGGCACTCCCGCTTGCAGGAACCGCGGTCCCGAGGGGGAGGAGCAGGAAGGCAAGAGCAAAGGCCAGGGCGGCGCGCATGCATCGGGAGTGGAGGGTGGGCGGAAAAACCCCACGGATCCGTTCGGGAGATACGCTTATGTCCCACCACAGGGGATCCGCCGCCCGATGCCTCCCACCTTTACCGCGCCCTGCGAGAAGTGCGGCAAGGACCGCGCCTACGAGGAGTTCTTCCGGGAGCGCCGCGTCGCCGAGAGCGACCGGGCCGCCCGCACGGGCGAAGTGCGGCGCGTGCAGGAGTACCGCTTCCGGTGCACGGGCTGCGGCAGCCTCGAGGAGAAGGTGCTCGACACCTCGGGCGTGCTCCACAAGTGGACGGGGAACCGCCACGTCACGATGAAGGTGGAGTAGGCTCCGCGCTCGCCCCGTCGGCGGGGATGCGGAACCAGAAGGTGGTCCCCTTCCCGGGGCCCGGGCTCTCCACGCCCGCCTGGCCGCCGTGCTGCTCCACGATGCCCTTGCAGATGTAGAGGCCGAGGCCCGTGCCCCCCTTCTGGAGGTGGGTGTCGTGCACCTGGCTGAAGGGCTTGAAGAGCTGCGCCATCTGCTCCGCCGTGAGCCCGTTCCCGGTGTCCGAGACGCGCGTCACCACCCCGTCGCCCTCCCGGGAGAGCGTGACGGTGATGGCGCCGCCCGCGGGCGTGAACTTGAGGGCGTTGTGAAGGAGGTTCGTGAACACCTGCGTGACGCGGTGGGGGTCGGCGTTCACGCGGAGCGCCACGCCGCCCTCGGCGGGGGCCTCCAGGCGGAGCGCGATCCCGGCCTCCTTCGCGGGCGCCTCGAAGGTCTCCAGGGCCTCCCGCGCGAGCTCCGCCAGGTCGAGGGGCTGAGGGTGCAGGGAGAGGCGGGCGTTCTGCAAGCGGGCCACGTCCAGCACGTCCTGCACGAGCAGGTGGAGGCGGTCCAGGTTGCGCTCCATCACCTTCACGGCCTTCTGCTGGGGCGGCGTGAGGTGGGCATCTCCTTGGCTCTTCAGCACGTGCAACTGCAGCTTCAGGGGGGTGAGCGGCGTCCCGAGCTCGTGGGCGGCCGTGTTGATGAAGCGCGTCTTGAGGCGGTCGAGCTCCACGAGGCGCTCGTGCGCCACCTCCAGCTCCTTCAGGGAGCGGCGGCGCGCCTCCGCCTGCTGGTACGCTTCCTCCGAGAGGAGGCCCACCTCGATGGCCACGAGGAACATGAAGCCCACGCGCACGAGCAGCTCCAAGCCGTGGGACTCGAGCTGGCCGTAGGCGGCGGCCATGGCCACGTAGGCGGCGGCAAAGAGTCCCGCGGAGAGGAGGGTGGCGCGGTAGTTGTAGCGGAAGCCCACGCCCGTGATTTCGATATACCACAGGAGGTAGAACAGCGACTCCGCGCCCCCCGTGAGGGCGATGAAGAGGGCGATGAAGCCGGAGTCGAGGGTGGTGATGGCGTAGCTTACGGGCCGCAGCGGCAACTTGTCGAAGGGCCGCCACAAGTACACGAACAGGATGTAGGCCCAGGCGAGCCCGAGCACCGTGACCACGGCGGGGTTGACGGGGGTGCCTTGGGTGGCGAGGCCCACGTAGACGGCGGTGGCCAGTCCCACGACGCCCAGGCGCACGATGCCGCTGCGGTCCTCCGCGGCGTACATCCTGTGCATTGCGACGTCATCGAACTGGCGCACCACACACCCCGGGGTCTTCTTCCGCCTTGGCCGTCCCTTCCCATATGGCTTTGGGCCTTGTCCCGCGGGCGCCCGTTCGCTCTCTCCGCCTGTGGGCCGAACGCTCCACTGTCCAGCGGAAGAAACCCTTAACTACCCCCTGGGGCTTGCCGTAGCTATCCAGCCGGTTGCCACAGCCGGAATTGAACCGGTTCAGGGGTGTTGCCCTGTTCGATCGGTGACTGGAGGTGTTTCCTTGGCCCAAGAGATCCTTCGCATCCTCAAGCCCGACGGGACGGCCGACAAGGCCCGCGTCCCGGAGCTTCCTGACGCCAAGCTGCGTCAGATGTACACCACGATGGTCCGCGCCCGCATGGTGAACGAGCGCGGCATGCTCCTCCAGCGCCAAGGCCGCATCGGCTTCTACATCGGCGCCGAGGGCCAGGAAGCCATCCCCGCCGGTGTCGCCGCCGCTCTCCAGGAGAAGGACTGGTACTTCCCCCACTACCGCGACCTCGCCGTCGCCCTCGCCCGTGGCGCCCCCATCAACGCCATGGTCCACAACCTGTACGGCACCGCGAAGGATGAGGCCAAGGGCCGCCAGATGCCCAACCACTTCAGCTTCCGCGACGTCAACTTCTTCAGCATCAGCAGCCCCCTCACCACCCAGGTGCCCCAGGCCGTGGGCGCCGCCTACGCGATGAAGCTCGCCGGCAAGGGCGAGGTGGCCGCCACCGGCTTCGGCGACGGCAGCACGAGCCAGGGCGACTTCCACGTGGGCCTCAACTTCGCGGCCGTCTGGAAGTGCCCCGTGGTGTTCATCTGCAACAACAACGGGTACGCTATCAGCGTCCCCCTCGAGAAGCAGACCGCTTCCGAGAGCATCGCCATCAAGGCCGTCGCCTACGGCATGCCCGGCATCCGCGTGGACGGCAACGACGTCCTCGCCGTGTACGCCGCCGTGCACGAGGCCGCCGAGCGCGCCCGCCGCGGCGAGGGCCCCACCCTCATCGAGGCCGTCACCTTCCGCATGGGCCCCCACAGCAGCTCCGACGACCCCAAGCGGTACGTCCCCCAGGAGCTCTACACCGAGTGGGCCCAGAAGGACCCCATCGCCCGCTTCCGCACCTACCTCGAGAAGCGCGGCATCTGGAGCGAGCGCGACGAACAGGAGCTCATCGAGGCCACCAAGGCCGAGCTGCTTGCCGCCGTGGAGGAGGTCGAGGCCACGCCCCCGCCCGCCTTCGAGACCCTCTTCACGGACGTCTTCAAGGAACCCACCCCCACCCTGCTCAAGCAGATGGCGGAGCTCAAGGAAAGCGCCGGAGAGCACTAAGGAGGCAACAACATGGCAAACCTCACACTCGTTCAGGCCGTGACGGACGCCCTCCGCACGGAGATGGAGCTCGACGACCGCGTCATCGTTCTCGGTGAGGACGTGGGCAAGAACGGCGGCGTGTTCCGCGCGACAGACGGCCTCCAGGCCAAGTTCGGCGAGGCCCGCGTCATCGACACCCCCCTCGCGGAGGCCGGCATCATCGGCACCGCCATCGGCATGGCCCTCTACGGCATGCGCCCCGTGCCCGAGATCCAGTTCCAGGACTTCATCTTCCCCGCCTTCGACCAGATCGTGAACGAAGCGGCGAAGATCCGCTACCGCTCCGGCGGCCAGTACTCCGTCCCCATGGTCATCCGCACGCCCTACGGCGGCGGCATCCGCGGCGGCCACTACCACTCGCAGAGCGGCGAGGCGTACTTCACGCACACGCCCGGCCTGAAGGTCGTCGTGCCGTCCACGCCGTACGACGCGAAGGGCCTCCTCATCAGCTCCATCCGCGACCCCGACCCGGTCGTCTTCATGGAGCCGAAGCGCATCTACCGCGCCCTCAAGGGCGAGGTGCCGGAGGGCGACTACACCGTGCCCCTCGGCAAGGCCGCCGTGCCCCGCGAGGGCACGGACGTGACGCTCTACGCGTGGGGCG
>DATMKA010000258.1:0-2782 GCA_035553595.1 Thermoplasmatota archaeon
CCGCGCCCCCCGTGCCCCTACCCGCTCCGCGTATTCCTAGACTTCGCGCCCTCCGCCCCTCTCTGTGCCCTTCGCTCAGTTCGATCTCAGGGTGGCGAGCGGCCCCCTCGCATGCGTGCAACGAGCGCAAGGAGCCGCCGCCTCATCTCCTCGGGGGGAGCGTGGCCCCGGTTCCCGTGCCCGGGGAGGACGTACTCGAAGGTGGCCTTGTGCGCGAGCCGTTCGAGCGAGTCGGCCTGCTCCTCCCACGAGTACCAGGTGAAGTCCTCGAAGGCGTTGAGGTCCTGGGTTTCGCGGCTCCATTCCAGGCTGTCGCCTGTGAAGAGGAGCGTGTCGTCCACGAGGAAGACAGCGCTTCCGCGGGTGTGGCCTGGGAGGGGGAGGGCGCGGACGCCGCGCTGAATCTCCACGGGGCCGGAGAAGACGTCGGTGGCGTATGGGGCGGCGCGGCGGTCCGCTTCGTGGATCCAGACACGGGCGCCGAAGTGGGCGGCGTACGCCTCGTAGTCCGCCACGTCGTCTTGGTGGGTGAGGAGGATGTGGGCGAGGCCCCCGCGTTCCGCCATCGCTTCCGCGACGCGGGGAACCCAGCGGGGCGCGTCGATCATGAGGTTTCCTTCGGGGCGGGGGACGAAGTACGCGTTCGCGCCGTAGCTCGATGCGGCGTTGTAGCCGAGATACCAGGCGCCGGGAGCCACTTCCCAGGGATAGGCCTCCGGTGGGGGCTTCTCGCCGCGGGGCGCGCCGATGCTTGCCGAGGGACAGGCGAGGAGGGCGCGCCATGCCATGAGATTCTCCTCCTGCGTCCGGGGCGGTCGCGTGAAGTAGGAGAGGCCCCGCGCGTCCTCGGCGATGAGGCCGGGGGCTACCTCGCGCGCGACGTCGCAGGCGGTGCAGGTGGTGTCCACGAACCATTCGCCGCCCTGGTCGAGGGGGTGGCGCCGCCGGAGGTCTGCCATGAGGGACGTTAGGGCCCCGGAGTGCTTGAAGGGTGCCGGAATCGAAGGGCGGGCAGGAACCCTTTTGCCCGCCAGCCCCCGAGGCAGGGGCATGGTCGAGCGCACGAGCCGTATCGAAGAGGCGACGGGACAGGAGGGCACCTGGGTGGACGAGGTGCTCGTGATCACGGGGCGGCAGGTGTTGGACCTCAACTTGAAGCCGGAGATGCCGGTGGTGGACAGTGCTGGCGGGGCCATCGGACGTATCGTCCGCATCGAGGACTCGGGGCCGGACGGGAATCCGGAGGCCTTCGTGATGCCGAGTCAGGAGCTTTACACCCGTATCGGGTCCGAGCGCGGGGGCAACAATCTCGGCCTCCCTGCCGAGCGCCTCCAGGTGGAGGGCAACCAGGTGCGCCTGGATTGCACCATCGACGAGCTGTTCGCCGTCAACAAGGAGCGCGGGGGGACGCCGAAGAACCTCGACGTCTCCAAGCAGCTTGGTGTGGACCCTCGTGAGTGATCCTACCAGGCCACGCCACGGCGCGGTTCACTAACCTTATATATCCAATACCCCGTGGGGAAACCATCGAGGGATTCCCCATGTCGCTTCTCATGAACGCCCTTGCCCGGCTGAAGGGCAGCGAGCTCGTCGTGGTCATGTCCGACACCCGCGCCTACCGTGGCGTCCTCGTGGACTTCGACAACGAGGTTCTCATCCTCAAGGACGTCAAGGAGAGCAGCAGCGCGAACCTGCACGGCTGGGAGGAGCCCACCGTGAGCACCGGCATCATCCACAAGACGGTGAACCTCCAGGGCATCTTCAGCCAGGAGGACAAGGACGCGGAGATCGTGCGCTTCAAGGACGTCATCATCCGCCTCACGAACGTCATCCGCATCTGGGAGTGGGGCCCCCAGAACTTCGCGAAGCCCGAGCACGTCACCATCGAGAAGGCGAAGGTCCGCCCCGGCGCTCCCCGCACGGCCTCCGCGCCCAACCGCGACTTCTGAACCGACGGCGGCCTCGCGCCGCCTCCCCTCCTTTCTCACTGTTTGCGTTTCCTCTGGATGAGGGCCACCGCTACCGCGGCAAGGGCCCCGATGAGGGCGCCGAGCTTCAGGAGGTTTTCACCGCTGAAGGCTTCCCGGAGGGCTTCCATGCGGGCCTGCTCCTCGAAGAAGCCCACCGCGGCGGGGTTGTGGATGCCTTGCTTGGCCTTCGCGGCGTACCCTCCCGCGGGCTTCGCGTCCACGGTGTGGAGTTCGATGAGGGTGGCTTCGCCTTCGAGGTCGAAGGTGCCGTGGGTGACGACGCCCTTGGGGCGGGCCTCCAGGTGCCAGGCGCGGCCTTCGGGGAGGTTCTCCACGGTGGCGCTGATGCGGCCGCTCCCCTGGGGAACGAAGGGCCCGTACCGGGCCTTGCCCGCGCTGTCCACGAGGTGCACCTCGAAGGTGGCGCCGGGGGCGCTCCATTCGAAGGTGAAGCTAACGGCCTGGGCGCCGGGCGCCACGTCGAGAGGCACCTTCAGGATGCCGTTGGGGGGCATCTGGGGGTTGCCGCCGCTGAGCACCACCTGGTTCGCCACGGCGCCGAAGCTGCCGGTGGCGCGGAAGGGGCGCTGCACCTCCACGGCCTGCGTCGACTCGGTGGCCTTCTCCTCGAGGAGGGTCGTGAGGGCGGCCTGCACGTCCAGGAACCCGTACCCGTAGTGGGGGTCGGGGCCGGGGGTGCCGCGGTCGCGCGCGGTGCCAATGAGGAGGTCCTTCACCTCGAAGGGCGTGAGGGTGGGGTCCTTGCTGAGGAGGAGGGCGGCGGCGGCGGCCACGTGGGGCGCGGCCATGCT
>DATMKA010000259.1:0-4737 GCA_035553595.1 Thermoplasmatota archaeon
CCCCTCACGGCGGAGGTGGAGGTCCACGCCCTTGCGGGAAGCCTCCCCCAGGTTCCTGGTCAGGAGAGCGCGCTCCCCGAGGCCAGCACGCCCGGCGCCGCCGGGAAGGTGCTCGGCCTCCGCGCCTCCAAGACGGGCCTCGCGTTTGGTGAGCTCGAGCCTGGCCAGACCTCCGAGCGCGTCTCCCTCGACATCGAGAACACGGGCACCGTCCCCTTCCGCCTCGACGTGGTCGCTGGCGCCCTCGCGGGCCCCTTCGGCAGCGCGATCCCCGCCGACCGCATCCTCGTGAGCGCTTCCGAGACCGGTCCTGCGGCCTCCCTTGGCGGCACCGACGCCGTCGCGGGGCTGCCCTCGATCGCTCCCGGCGGCAAGCTCACGCTCTACTTCACCCTCACCGTCCCCAAGGGTTCCGAGGCCTACGTGCCCGCCGGTCCCTATAACGGGGCGTTCTCCTTCAAGGCGGTGGAGGTGACCGCTTGAACGGTCGCCGCGCCCTCGTGCTCGGCCTCGGCGCCCTCCTGTGCGCCGCCGCACTCCCGAGCGTTCTCGCCGAGTCCGTGAACAGCGAGGCCCGCGTGAAGAACAAAGACCCCCTTCTCGAGGACATCACGCTCACCGCGGGCGACGACGACCCCGGCACCGCCGGCATGCAGGTGAGCCCCACTCCCGGCACCAGCCGCGACCTCTCCTTCCGCCTCCGCGCAAGCGACGCCAACAACTGGCGCGACATCGCCAAGGTGACCTACGAGCTCAAGGGCCCCGGCGGCCAGAAGCTTGCCGAAGGCACCGCCACTCCCGAGGGCGAGGGGACCGGCCGCAGCTGCACTTACGCCTTCTCCTGGACGCTCCCCTACCACCAGACGCCTGGCCTCTACACCGTGGAGGCCAAGGTGACGGACAAGGTGGGCGGCACCGGCAAGCTCGAATGGACCTTCGAGGTGCTTCCCACCCTCGCGATGGTGCTCGACCAGACGGCCCTCAACTTCGGCGGCCGGGGCGGCACCCTCGAGCCCGGCACGAGCAACCTCGACGCGCCCGCCACCATCGTGGTGCGCAACATGGGCAACGTCGGCCTCGACCTCGGTCTTTCGGGCACGGACCTCGTGAGCACCGAGTACGATGCGCGCATTCCCGTGAAGAAGCTCACCTACAGCACGAACCCCACGATGCTCGGGGCCATGCCGCTCAGCACGAGCCTCGCCACGGACCCCGGCTTCGACCTCGCGCCCGGCGCGGCGGCCACGAAGACGGCCTACTTCGTGCTCTACACGCCCACGGGTGACGAGCAGTACGTTCCCGCCTCCACCTACAAGGGCACCCTCACCCTCTCCGCGGTGGTGAACTCTTGACGACGAACCACCTCCCCAAGAGCCTGTACCGGGCCGTCCCCGCGATGCTCCTCGTCCTCACGGCCTTCGCCGCCGCTGCCGCCGCAGGCCCCACGACCTCGGCCACCGCCTCCGAGGCGGGCGCCTTCGGGGTCACCCCCGTGGAGCTCAAGTTCCAGACCCCGGGCCTTCTCCGCGGCAGCCAGGTGGAGGGCATCTTCCACGTGCAGAACCGCCAGGCCCAGGACCTGCTCGTGACGGCCGCGCCGGATGGCGCCGCCGCCTCCTGGATCACGGTGGACCCCTCGGGCGCTTTCCTGGTGCCTGCCGGGGACGCCCGCGACGTCAAGGTGAAGGTGACGGTGCCAGCGGACGCCGCCAATGGCGACTACGTGAGCTACCTCCGCATCCGCGCCGCGCCCCCCGGCAGCTTCGAGGGCTCGGGCAGCAGTGTCGCCATGGAGCTCGTGCCTGCCGTGCGCCTCCGCGTGGGCGGCGAGCAGCAGTTCTCCCTCTCCTTCGACAGCCTCGACGTGAAGGAGGCCGAAGCAGGCCGCCCCCTGGCCCTTCTCGCGCGCCTCGTGAACACCGGCAACGTCCGCGCCGAACCCCTCCTGGAGCTCACGGTGCGCGACGACGACGGCAACCTCGTGATGAGTGAGACGATGGCCCTCGGCGCCCTCGCGCCCCGCGAAGGCCTCGAAGCGCCCCTCCTCACGAAGAACACCATCCCCCGCGCGGGCTCCTACGACGTGACGGCCACCCTGAAGGCGGCGGGCGGCAGCTTCGGCGACCGTGCCAAGAGTTTCGAAGCCGTTGCCGCGGGCGCCTCGAAGGCGCGCTTCAAGAGCGGTCTCCTTGCTGGCCTCGAGGCCGACGAGGAGGCCGAGGCGGGCAGTCCCGTGAAGGTGGCCGCCCTCTTCAAGAACAACGGCGCCGAGCGCATCGACTCCGCCGTCATGAAGGGCGAGGTGTTCCTGAACGGGAAGCGCGTCGCGCTCCTCGCCTCCGACCCCCTCATGGTGGCGCAGGGCACCGAGGAGGCCCTCGAGGCCTTCTGGACCCCCAAGAGCGGCGGCGTCTACCGCATCGAGGCCTCCGTCACCTACGACGGCATGAAGACGGCGCTCAAGAGCATCATGGTGACCGTGGCTGGCCCCGAGGCCACCACGGAGCAGCCGCACCTCGAACGGGACACGACGACGCCCGGCACCACCCAGAAGGAAGCGCCCTCGACCCGCGTGGGCGCCTCCACCACGGGAGAGAAGGAGGCCCCGGCCGGCACCCCCGTGAAGACGGTGGACGCCGTGGACCCCGCCCCGAAGGGTGACGCGTCCGTCCCCGCCGAGGGCGCGAAGAACGAGGCTCCCGCGGGCGCCGTGGTCGGTGCCCTCGCGGCCCTCGGTGGCGCCGCGGTGGCCTTCCGCCGCCGCAGCCCCTAAACGGGGGCTTTCAGGAAGGTTCCACGGAGGACCCGCCGCTCGTGGCGGACCCCGTGGAACCGCTCCTCCTTTTTTTCAAGTTCCCGCTCGGTGAGCGTGAGCGCAGGCGCGAGCCCCGGCAGCTCCTCCTCCGTGAAGTAGTGGTAGAGGAGGCCGCCGTCCCGTTGGCGGGTGCGCGCTTCGCCGGGCACAGCGTCCCCTTTCGCTTCACGCATGTCGCCCTCCGCGAAGTCCGCGAACAGCAGGAGGCCTCCCGGGCGCAGGACGCGGACCGCTTCGTCGGCGGCGCGCGCACGGAGCGCGTGGGGCAGGTGACCAAGGACGTGGACGGCGAGGACGGCGTCGAAGGTGGCCGGCGCGAAGGGGAGCGCCGTCGCCGAGGCCTGCACCCTGGGACCACCCACGCGCGCGAGCCCGGCCCGGGCCCAATCGAGCGCCACGACGTCCCGCGCTCGCGCCGCCGCGAGCGTCTTGCCGCCCCCGGCGCCCAGCTCGAGCACGCGCGCCTCGGGCGGGAGGGCCGCCAGGTGGGGCGCGAGGATCCCGAGCTCCGGCGGCCCCCGCCACGGGGCCGGCTCCCGCTGGTACTTCGCTTCCCAGGCTTCGCGGAGTGCGGCGGGGTCGAGGGTCACGCGAGCGGGAAAGACGAGGCGGGATTTGGGGGTTCCGGGGCCCGCCACGGGTTCAGGTGACCCTCCATCGGACCGCGCGGAGCGGGTCCGATGGAGGGTCACCTGACCTGGGCCCGAGGCAACCTCCATGAGTAAAGACCGCCTGGAGCCGTGGCATGGCAACCCTTCCGCGCTCCGCGCTCAAGCGCCGCATCCGCGCGCTCCTCCCGCGCCTCGAGGCGGCGTATGGTCCCTTCGAGGTGCCACGGAGCGACCCGGTGGAGGAGTCGGTGCTCACGCTCCTCAGCCACAACACCAATGACCGGTTGCGGGACCTCGCGTATGCTCGCCTCCGGGAGCGGTTTCCCACTTGGGAGGAGGTGCGCACGGCGCCCTACGCGGAGGTGGTGGAAGCAGTGGCGGTGTGCGGTCTTGGTCCCGCGAAGGCCGCGAACATCCAGGCCTTCCTGCAGGGGCTCCATGACGAGGTGGGCGCCTACACCCTCGACTTCCTGAAGGGGAAATCCTACGAGGAGGCGGATGCGTGGCTCTCGCGCTTTGCGGGCATGGGCCCGAAGACGCGGGCGGTGGTGCTCCTGTTCTCCACCCTAGACCTGCCTGCCTTCCCGGTGGATACGCACATCCACCGCATCGCGGGCCGCCTCGGCCTCATCGGGCCCAAGGTGGGGCGGGAGGAGGCCCACGAGATTCTGCGGCCCGCGGTGCCGGACGAGAAGAAGTACAGCTTCCACGTGGGGCTCATCCAGCATGGGCGCCTCACGTGCACCGCGCGCCTTGCGAAGTGTGGGAGCTGTCCCGTGGCGGGGTTGTGCGAGAAAAACGGCGTGGGGCCCGACGGTCGGCCCCGTTGAGCCCGGGCCCCGCCGGCGTTGCCGCACCGGCGGGGCCCGGACCGGAGGAAGAACCGATCAGGGGGACGGAGGCGGGGCCTCGCGGCGGGGCTTGTTGTTCTCAAGGAGCTCCTCCTTGAGGCGCTGGCCGAAGCGGCCCATGCCGCCCTCGGCGAGGAAGCCGCCGCCTTCGCGGCTCTTGCGGCTCATGCGCGGGAAGGCGCCGCGGGCCGCGGCCGCCATGAAGAAGGCGACGCTGAGGCCGAGGAGCACCATCTCGAGGATGGGGACGCCGGTGCTCCACGTCTGGAAGAAGCCGCGCTTGCCGGGGTGGGGCAGGAAGCCGAGGACGCTTCCGGCAACGATGGTGATGCCGAGGCTCAGCACGAGCCCCATGAGGGGAATGCTTGCCCAACCGAGCTCGGGGACGGGGTGCTTGCGGGGCCAGCAGGCCTTCGTGAGAAGGTACCCGGGCACGAAGAAGACGAGGGCCGCCCCGAGG
>DATMKA010000260.1:0-11688 GCA_035553595.1 Thermoplasmatota archaeon
AGCTCACAGGGGGGCGAGGCGAGGCCCGCCGCGAGCGGGGTGGCAGGGGCGGGCGCGATGCAGCCTGCCAGTGTGGCCCCGATGAGGAGGAGCAGGAGAGCGGTCGCGGTCAGCCTCGCGGTCATGCCTGCGGGATGCCCCCGGCGCCATATAATGACACCGGGTAGCACGGCGAGGGGTCAGGAGGTGCGGCCGGTCTCGCTGAGGAGGCTCTTCTGGGAGACTGCGAGCGTCAGCTTCCGGCTCACGCGCTCCTCGGGGTCGCCCTTGTCGAAGACGCGCTTCACGGTGTAGTACGTGTCGCGCTGCGCGGGGATGAAGCCCGCGTCGCGGATGTACCCGCAGGCGTCCTTGGGGCTCATGGTGAAGGCGGTGCCCGCGGCGCTGATGACGTTCTCCTCCATCAGGATGCCGCCCCAGTCGTTGGCGCCCCCGTGGAGCGCAATCTGCGCGATGCGGGACCCCTCGGTGACCCACCCACTCTGGATGTTGGCGAAGTTGTCGAGGTAGAGGCGGCTCACCGCGATGACGCGCAGGTAATCGTTCGCCGTCGCGCCCCAGTGCTCCTTCTTCGGCATCTCGATGCCGAGCTCCTTGGGCGGGGGCGCGCGCAGCGCCGTGGACTCGCCGTCCGTCTGGTAGCTCCACGGGATGAAGGCGGTGAAGCCGCGCCGTCCTGCGCGGTCGGCTTCGTCCTGGAGGGCGCGGACCTTGCGGAGGTGCTCCACGCGGTCCTCCACCGTCTCGCCCATGCCGTACATCATGGTCGCGGTGGTGGTCATGCCGAGCTTGTGGCACTCGCGGTGGACGTTGATGTACTCCTCGGCGCTCGTCTTGAGGGGGCTCACGCGCTTGCGCACCGAGTCCACGAGGATCTCCATGCCGCCACCTGGGAGGGACTTCATGCCGGCGGCCTTGAGGCGCTTGAGGATGGCCTCGTAGGTGGTGTTGTGCTTCTTGGCCCAGAACTCGATCTCGGTGGCCGTAAGGCTGTGGATGTCCACCTGGGGGAAGCGCTCGGCGATGGCGCGGAACAGATCCTCCATGTACTCGATGGGGAGGTCGGGGTTGAGGCCGCCCTGCAGGAGCACCTGGGTGCCCTTGAGCTCCACGAGCTCCTCGATCTTCGCGAGCACCTGCTCCTTGCTCAGGACGTAGGTGTCCTGGTCCTTGGGGGTGCGGTAGAAGGCGCAGAAGCTGCAGTACACGTTGCAGATGTTCGTGTAGTTGATGTTGCGGTCGATGACGAACGTCACGACCCTGGGGTCGGCGCGCTCGAGGCGCACGGCGTGGGCGGCCTCCATGAGGGCGGCGAGGGGGGCTTCGCGCCACACGTGAGCGGCCTCCTCTTCGGTGATGCGCTCGAGGTTCTTGGCCTTCGCGAGAATCTGCTGCCAGCGGCTCATGCGGGCACCTTCGGGAGGGGAAGCGGGGGAACGCGGGAGAGCTCGCCGAGACGGTGGGCCTCCTCGTAGAAGCGCGCGAGGCCCCGCTGCTCGGCGGGACCGAACTCGAACTTGAGCTTCTCGTAGTAGCGCGCCATGAAGCCCGCGGGGAAACCGCTCGCCTTCGTGGCGACCTCCACGATGCGCGGCAGGTGCGCAAGGCCCCAGGCGCGGCTCTTCAGGAGGATCTGGTGGACGCGCTCCACCTCCTCGGGGTGGCGTTCGGCGAAGTCGCGGCGCGCCGCCCACACGGCGAACACCATGGGGCTGCGGGTGAGGCGCAGCCACTCCTCTCCGAGGTCGCGGTAGGGAACGCCGGGGTGGGTGAGAGCCGCCTCGAGGCACTCGTCGCCGATGAGGAGGGCGCCGTCGTAGTTCTTGCCCACCTCCTCCACGCGGGGGGTGCCGCGGAACAGTTCCGCCTGGCTTCCCCAGTGCTTGAGCAGGATCTTGAGCAGCACCACGCTCGTGGCGGACTTGCGGGTGAGGCAGACGCGGCCCGTGGGGGTGCCGAAGAGGACGACGGAGTCCACGAAGCCCACGGAGTTGATGCTCAGGTCCGGGAGGAGCACGAGATCCTCCGCCTGGAGCGCGTACTCGATGCTCGACATGGGGGTGATGTCGAGGTCGCCGCGGGAGATCGCGCGGTTGAGCTCCGTGGGCGTGCCCTTCACGAGATCCACGTGGGGCGCGCTCACGGCGCCCTCGTAGAGGCCCTGGTACACGGGCAGCGAGTTGTAGAAGTCGATGGCGCCCAGGCGGACCGGCCGCATCACTGGGGTTCCTCCGGGTAGAGCACGATGGGCTCGTAGCACCCGGCGGCGCGGACCGGCTCGTACCCGCCGTCGCGGATGAGGTTCTCGAGGTTGCTCGTCTGCACGATGTGGACGGTGCGGTTGGCCTTCTGGACGACGCTCGGGACGCCCACCTGCTGGGTGACGCTGAAGCTCGTCATGGCCCAGGTTTTGCCGCCCGCCGCTTCCAGGATGCGCTCCTCGAAGGCGCTGCCGCCGATGTCGTCGGCGCCGAAGGCGAGGGAGATTTGGGCCACCTGCTTGCCGGTGGTGACCCAGGGGATCTTGATGTGGGGGAAGTTGTCGAGCACGAGGCGGCTCACGGCCACCTGCTTCAGGATCTGGGTGCCGGTGGGCCCCTTGAGGCCGTAGCGGTGCTGCAGCTCGTTGTTGTCCGCGTTGTAGGCGAGGTTCACGAAGGCGTGGAAGCCCCCGGTCTTGTCCTGCATGTCGCGGCACTTCATGAGGTGGTCCGCGATCTCCTCGGGCGTCTCCACGTGACCGAACAGGATGCTCACGTTGGTGGGCATGCCGATGCGGTGGGCGGCCTCGTGGATGCCGAGGAAGCGTTCCGCCGTGATCTTGGTGGCCATCATGCGCTTGCGCGCTGCCGGGTGGAACACCTCGGCGCCGCCCCCGGGCAGGGAGTCGAGGCCCGCGGCCTTGAGGCGCACGAGGAGGGGCTCGGGGTCGATCTTGAACTTCTTGCAGATGAAGTCGATCTCCACGCCCGTGAGGCCCTGGATGTAGGCGCGGGGGTGCTCCTCCTTCATGATGCGGAAGATGTCCTCGAAGTACTCGGGGCCGAGGTCGGGGTGGAGGCCGCCCACGACGTGGAACTCGTCGATGCCCGACAGGCGGGCGGCGCGGGCCTTCTCCCGCACCTGGTCCCGGTCGAAGGTGTAGGCATCCACTTCGGTGCCCTTGCGCTTGAAGGCGCAGAAGCCGCAGTCGGCGGCGCACACGTTCGTGTGGTTGAGATTGAGGTCGTTGCGGAAGTAGACCTTGTCGCCGTGCTTCTTGCGACGGATCTCGTCCGCGGCAAGCCCGATAGGGGCGAGATCCTTGGCCTTGAGGAGGACGACGGCGTCGTCGAAGCTCAGGCGCTCGCCGCGGCGGGCGCGCGCGAGGACGGCGTCCACCTCCTCCCGGGAGGAGGGCTTGTAGGCAGGGGGAAGGGGCTCCACGAGCACGGCGATTCCTGGGGGCGGGACGCGGAGGAATCCATTTAAGACTTTGCCTCCCCGTCCAACTGGTCTGGAGTTGTAAGCCCACACCAGGAGTTTCGCCCTCCCGCGGAGCCGGGGGCGAGGCTGGTCAAGGGGCGCTCCGCAAGCCTTATCCAGCCCTGAACCGGTCGAGGTTGGATATCATGGCAGCCTTGGGAGGCCTGTTAGGTTCAAAGTTCCTGCCGATCGTGATCGCCGCGGCCTTCCTGGTCCCGGGCGCGGTCTTTGGCGCGCAGTATGCCTACTACGAGGACGCACCCACCTGGAAGACCGGGGACTCCTGGACCTTCCGGAGCGTGGCCACCGTCACGGTCACAAGCAGCTCCGAGGAGGGGACGAAGACCGTGACGGAGACGGAGGAGAACTTCCTCACGATCCGCGTGCTTGCCGACAACGTGACGCGGCACGGGCATGACGTCTACGAGATGGGAGTCTTCCGCAACGGAGAGCACGTCTCCACCTTCTACGACAGCCGCGCCTCCATCAACACCCTCGTGCCCAAGCCCGCCGACCTTCGCGCCGGCAAGCGGGGCGACGCCGTGGGCTATCACGAGTTCCCCATGTTCCAGTGGCCGCTCTTCCCCGGTAAGTCCTGGGACTACGAGGCTTACGACCGCAGGGTGCACTTCAGCGCCGGCGACCGCGACTTCCTGACCCTTGCCGACAGCACCCTCGCCACCGTGAGCCTGGAGCAGCGCCTCGGCGACTACTTCACGGAGAGCGACCGGCAGCGCGCCGAAGAGGACGGGTACCACCTGGAGTACACCATGAGGTACTGGTACTCCTCCGCCGTGGGCTACCCCGTGCGCGGCGAGTGGGACTCGGTGCTCCGCTTTCGGCTGGATTCCCGCGAGATGACGCTTCCCCAGGTCGGCACGGTGCGCACCCCCGAGATGCGCTTCGAGGTCATCGTCCACGAGGTTTCCGAGCTCGTGACCGCCACGGCCCTTGGCGAAACCGCTGACGCCGTCCCCTACGTGGAGGTCGGCCTGCAGCTTCCGGAGGCCATCGACATCAGCAAGACCGACAAGGCCGCCTTCACCGCCACCGCTCCCGGCGGGCTCCCCGCCGACGCCAAGATCGTGTGGACCATCGATGGAGCCACCTACGAGGGCCCCACCGTGGAGGCCGCCTTCAAGAACATGGGCCTCAAGCCCGTTCGCGCCGAGGTGTTCCTGGGCGACCGCCTCGCGGGCGCCGCCTCGGGCCTCTACGAGGTGTACTGGACCGGCGCCCTCGAAGGCACCCACGGGGTGCAGGGCGAAGCGGCGAGCCTCGCCTTCACCGCTGCCGAGGGCGCGTACATCGCCTCCCTCTCCTACCACGTGAACGGGGCGCTCCTCACCTCCTCCCCCGAGAACGACGTGGAGATCGTGGGCGAGGACGGCGACGACTACGACCTCGACGACGTGGAGGACGGCATCGAGCTCGAGGAGGGCGAGTACCAGGTCATCGTGAACCCGGGGACGGCGGAATACGTGAACAGCGCCTACGCGCTCCACGTCGAGGTCCGCTACGCTGGCGCCACCAAGGGCGGCAGCAGCAGCGAGGGCGGTGCGCGCTCCTTCACGATGCTCGCTCCCCAGGCGCCCCGGGACTTTTCCCAGGTGCTGCCGCGCGGGGCGGACCACCTCGTGGCCCGCCTCCTCGCAGAGATCGGCGCCCCGGAGGGCGCCGCCGGGCTGGCGCTCCGTTAAACGTCGATCGTGAACATGTGGTGGCCGCACTTGGGGCAGCGGATTTTTCCGCCGCGCCCCGAGGGGCGGCCCGCTTTCGCGGAGGCCGGCTTCCGGCCGCCGCGGCCCTTGGCGGGGAGGCCCTGGGCCTTCCGCCAGAGCTTGAACCCGGAGAGGGAGAGGCCGAGGGATTCGGCCGCTTCAATATCAGAATTGGTGGCGTCGTACACTTTGCGTCTCTGGGCGTTCTGCTGAGCGCTGAGCGGTCGGCGGGGCATGACAGGGATCGGAGCGAGAATATCACTTACAGGTAATAAGCCCGTAGGTCCACTGAAGGGGACGGTTGCGCGGCGGGAACTTGATCCTTCTCAGCCAGTCTAACCCAAAGCGTTTTATGGGTTTCAGGGCGCTCGCGTTGCCGTGGAGCTCAGCGCCGTCGTGGAGGAGCTCAAGAATTTCGGCCTTTCCGGGTACGAGGCGCAGGCCTACGCCACCCTGCTGTTCCTGGGCCCCACGGATGCCACGACGCTCAGCCAGAAGACCGGAGTGCCCTTCGGTCGCGTCTACGACGTCCTGAACGGGCTCGTGGAGAAAAACCTCCTCCAGGTGCAGGACAACCGCCCCAAGCTGTACAAGGCCCTCCACCCGCGGGTGGCCCTCGCTTCGCTCCTGTCGCAGCGCCGCCGCGAGTTCGACGAGCGGTACGAGGCGCTCACGAAGGCGGCAACGCAGGTGGAGCGCGCCCTCGCGCCCCGCATGGGGCGGGGGACGGAGTCCACCTTCTACAACGTGAGCATCGGGCCCCGCGACACGCGCGCCTTCCTCACGGAGAAGCTGTCGGAGGCGCAGCGCGAGGTGGTGGTGACCCTCGAGTTCCAGGACTACGACCCGGCAGATGATCTCCTGTTCGAGGCCTTCCGGGGCGTGCTCGCGAGGGGCATCACCATCAAGGTGATTCTCCACGACAAGGACATCCCCAAGATCTTGGAGACGCCCTACAACGCCGTCATCGCGCGCACGGTGCTTCCTGCCCTCGGGCACAACCTGCACGTCCGCGTGAGCGAACGCGAGCGCGTGCCCTTCGCGGTCG
This sequence comes from Thermoplasmatota archaeon, assembly GCA_035553595.1. GTDB lineage: Archaea > Thermoplasmatota > SW-10-69-26 > JACQPN01 > JAJPHT01 > DATMKA01. The sequence goes on from DATMKA010000260.1 coordinate 6,235, forward strand.
TCGATGGCGAGAAGGCCATGATTGGCGTGAAGAACCCCCTGGATCCCGAGAGCTACTTCGCCCTCGTGTACGTGTGGGACCCGAAGTTCGGGAGCGACCTCAAGGCGCGTTTCGACACGCTGTGGGAGGACGCGGACCTCGACGTGGCCGAGGAGCTTGCGGCCGGCCGCAAAGACTTCTCCTGACCTCAGTCCGCGTACCGCATCACGTTGGCGGGCGTCGTGGGTGCGATCCGGGCCTCCTTCGTGAGATGCCCTTCCAGGGAGGCCTCCTCGAAGTTGGTGCCGAGCCTGAGCGCTCCCAGGAGACATTCGCCCGCGTCGCCCCCGAAAAGGCCCTCCCAGGGCGGGTCCGTGGGACTGTCGAACAGAAGGACGAGGGTGTCCTCGCTGAGGAAGGGGAGGAAGGCCCCTCCGCTCACGGTGCTCCACGGGAGGGAGGCAAGGCCCTCCTTGAGGAGCGGGGCCTTGCCGGGTTCCACGTGGAAGAGGAGCAGGTTGGGGAGGTAGCGCGCCCGCATCACGGCCTCATCCTCACCCAAGGGAATGGGAGCGAGGGGGATCTCGTGGCGGTTCCACCGGTCCGGGTCGAACAGGGCCACGCGGCCCAGGTCCTCCACCCAGAGGCGCCCCTCCTCGGTTGCCTGCAGGTCGGCGAACGGACCTTCCCCCTCGTCCTGGAGGAGCAGGAGGGCGGTCTGGCCGGAGAAGTACACGGCCACGGCATCGGCCTTCTCGCCGGCCGCGAACTCGCCGGGCATTCGGCCCACGAGGGAGCGGAACTCCCCTTCCTTGCCGATGGGAGCGGTGAGCTTGAGCAGTCGGGGCGCCATGGGGGAGGATGCCGGCGCGCTGCTGGATAAGGGGTTTGGCCCCTTTGCCGTGGCTAGCCGAGGCGGAAGCGCAGGAGGGCGGCCACGCCCGTGAGGTTCTCGAGCTTTTGGCCGGCCTCGTGGGAGGTGCTCACGATGTGGGCTTCCGCGCCCGTGCCCTTGGCCTTTGTGAGCCAAGCGTCGGCCTTTCCGTCGCGCACGAGGCGGTCGGTCACGAGGAGGAGTTCGACGGCGCCGCTGTCGAGGGCGTGCTCCACCTCCCGGGGCCCGTAGGCCACGGGGTCGTCTTTGGCCATGGCCTCGAGGACGCGTTCCACGGTATGGGTATCCTTTGCGACGCGGCTGTCCTTCTGGACGCGGTCAACCACGCCCCGCTTGATGGCCTCGTGGATGCCCGTCATGCCCGCTTGGCCCGTTGCTTCCACGGCCGCGCCCTTCACGTGCTCGGGCTCCTTGCCGCGGGCATAGGCGAGGAAGCGCTCCTTCGCGAAGCCGGGACCAAGCACCACGAGGGGTTGTCCCTCCTTGCGGTAGTCGCGCAGGGCCATGAGCACCTCGTCGAAGAAGGCGGCCTCGTCGGCGCGGCCGTCTTGCGCGTAGCGCTTTCCGGAGACGTGGCCGGCGATGTCGGCGAGCTTCGCCACACCGTACTGGCGCAGCGCCGCCACCACGGCCTCGTTCTCCTCGATGGCGAGCAGCACCACGAGGGGCTTGGCGGTGGCCTCCACGGCCTCCTTCAGCATCTGCAGGTGGTGGTCCTTCCAGCGGGGCTTGCGGACCTCGAGCTCGGTGTGGGCCTCGATGTTGAGGGTGTGGTGCTGCGAGTGATCCTGGGGGCCTTCCACGATGATGCCGAGGATGCGGAGGCGGTTCGCGAACTCGTGGAACTCCACGTCCTCCACGCGCACGCCGAGGACCATGGGGCGCTTCTCCACCTTGCCCTGCCGGGCCGCGTCCGTCTTCGCCTCCTCGGGGGCGCGGAAGGTGAGGGCCTTCGCGACGTCGCCGCGCTCCACGAGCTGCTGGAGGGTCCAGAGGTCGTCGAGGCTGTCGGGGCGGACGCGGATCACGCCTTCCCGGGCGTCCTGGTGGAGCACCTTCACGCCCTCCCGGAGCGCCCCGGCCCCCTTCAGGGTTTCCCCTCCGATGAAGGGGCCAGAACCCCCTTTGCCCCCGGGGCCCCGCAAGTTTGGCATGCCGGTCGAGCGCTCCGCGGGAGCCATCGTCTTCCATCGCTCCCCCGAGGGCCTCCACTATCTCCTGCTCCGGTACGGTTCGGGCCACTGGGACTTCCCGAGGGGCCGCGTGGAGAAGGGGGAAACAGACCTCGAGGCTGCCTTGCGCGAGATCGAGGAGGAGACCGGCTTCAGCGACGTGGACGTGGTCCCGGACTTCGCGGAGGAGATCACGTGGTTCTACCAGCGGAGCGGCAAAACGGTCCGCAAGACGGCCGTCTACTTCCTCGTCGAGGCGTTCGAGGAGACGGTGACCTTGTCCTGGGAGCACGAGGACTTCGACTGGCTCCCCATCGATGAAGCGGCGAGCCGCGCCACGTACAAGGGTGCAAAGACGATCCTCCGGAAGGCGGACGCCCTCCTCACAGGGCGCGGCGGCGTGCAGCAGAAGCTCGTCTAGGCAAGGGCAGAAAGGGCGGGGTCCTCGATCAGGCCAAAGCGCCGTTCCAGGGCTGCGTACCGGTAGGCGAAGACGCGGTCGAGGTTCCACCGCACATAGGCGCCACCCCCGAGGCGCCCCAGGAATCCCAAGGGCAGCCGGAAGGCGACGTGGTCGCGGTTGCGCGTCCCCACGGGCGCGGGCTCGAAGTGGTGGTCGTGCACCCACCACCGGTAGGGACCCTTCTCCTGCGTGTCCTGGAAGTGGGTGGGCGGCTGCCACTCGCTGAGGTGGGAGCGCCACCGGGTGCGGAAAGGGCCCAGCTTCAGCGTGTGGTCGAGGCGCGTGCCCTTCCCTGCCGTTTCGGGGACAGCCCCTACGTCAAAGCCCATGGCTTCGGGAGTGAGGAGGGAGAGATTGCGGGGGTCGCTGAAGAAGGCCCAGACCTCCTCCGGCGATGCGTCGAGCGTGAAGGCATGATCGAGGGTGCCCTCCCGCACGTTCACGACGGGCCGCGGGCTCTCCGGGTTCGTGTAAACGTCCACGAGTGCGGGCGCGAGGTGCGGGTGGAGCCACGTGAAGCCCGCAGCCTGCAGCCGCTTCGGGACCACCGCTTGGCCTCCCGTGAGCACGCCGGCGGCCTCGCCGAACGCGATGCGCAGCGCAAGCGGCGGCACGAAAGCCAGGTTGGGCCGCCGCAGTGCCTTTGCAAGAGCACGGCTGAAGTCGCGGTAGGTCGCAAGCTCGGGCGCGACGGCGTTCACGGGCCCGCGAAGGGCGGGGGTCGCGAGCGCGAAGAGGACGGCGCGCGCCGCGTCCTTGACGTGCATCCACGCAAAGGGCTGCCGCCCGGGGAGGATGGGGCCGCCGGCGCCCAAGCGGTAGATGGGCTCAAGCCGGGTGAGGGCCCCGCCCTCAGGGCCAAGCAGGACGCCGAACCGGAGGGACACGACACGGACGCCCGAGCTCTCCGCGCGGCTCGCGGCAGCTTCCCAGTCGGCGCAGAGCCGCGCGAGGTAATCCGTCCCTGCGGGGGAGTCTTCCGTGACGGGCGTGTCCACGCGCTCGCCGTAGTAGCCGACGGCGCTCGCGGCGACGAGCGTCTCCACGGGCGCGCCCGAGGAGCGGATCCAGTCGACGACCCGCCCCATGGTGCCGAGGCGGCTGTCCTCCATCTCGCGCTTGTAGGCGGCGGACCAGCGTTTGCCAGCGATGGGCGCGCCCGCGAGGTTCACGACCGCCCGGGGTTTGCCCTGCCATTCGAGGGGCCCGGTGCCGTCCCAGCGTACCACCTCGACGTGGGGCCCGAAGCCTGCGCGGGCGGGGTCGCGCACGGCCACCGTCACGGGGACGTGGAGCGCGCGGAGCTGGCGCACGACGCGGCGGCCGAGAAAGCCCGTGGCGCCCACGACGAGGACCGGACCCGGTACGGAAGGCATACGCATCCCACGAGGCGCTCAACGGCTTAAAGCTGCTAGTGCCACACCGCGTTACCTAATGTCCACACCGACCGCCTCGACGACGCGCACGTCCCCGGGGGGCATCACGGCCTGGATTTCCTCGACGGGCACGTGGAAGGCCTTCGCGAGCTCCGCCGCGAGCTTGTTGCGGTCGCGGTCGCCGGGCTCAAGGACCACGTAGCGCTTGGCGCGCGCGAGGACGGCTTCCGGAGGGCCGCCCATGATTTTGCGTGCGCCCTCCCACGCGATCTCGCCCACGGCGGCGCGGAGGCGGGCCTGCATGAAGTTGCGCTTGCCGCGGATGATGAAGGCGCCCTTTGCGAGGAACTCGCCCGGCTGGGGCGTCTTGCTCACCTGCAGGGGCGTCACCCAGTAGGCGTCCACGTTCGCGAGGCCGTTGATCCAGGCGCGGCTCATGACCGCCGCGAACTGGCCGGCCTCCTGCAGCGACTTCTCGGGGATCACGCCCTGCGCGTTCGGTTTCACGACGCAGCTCGGCGCACCGTTGAGGTCCGCGTGCACGTACCGGTCGGTGTCGTCGAGGTGTTTCTTGATGAGCTTGTCGTTGGTGGTGGCGTCGCGGCCGCCCATCACGAGGTTCCCCTCGGAAGTGATGAACCAGCGGTAGCCTTCGAACCAGAAGCGCTTCGTGGGTGGGGCGCGCTGGGCGGCCTCCGTGAGCTGCGTGACGAGCGCGAGGCCGTGCTTCTCCATCTCGGCGAGCTTCCCTTGGGTGATCACGAGGGCGGTCTTTGCGCCCTCCTGCTTCTCCCGCATCTTCTTCGCCTTGTCGTAGAAGTCCTCGGCGTTCTCCTGCACCGTCTTCGTGAGCTCGAAGCGCACCTTCTCCTGCTTGCCCTCGAGGTTCGGGAGCGCGAGGATGATCCAGCCCTCGTTGGGGTTGAGGGTGTCGACGGCGGCGGCCTCGGGGTTCCCGGCGGCTTTGCCGGCCTTGAGGCGCGTCTGCACCTCGGCCCACCCCAGATCCTTGGAGGCCTTGAGGATGATGTCGCGGACGCGGTTCACGAGGTCGAAGTGCCCGTACAGGAGGTCGCCCTTCGCGCGGGCCTCCGTCTCCTCCTTCTCGAACTTGCGGAGCGCCGCCGTCTGCTGCGCCAGCTGGCGCTCGATGCGGGCCTTCTCCTCGCGCCACTTCACGAGCCGCGGGTCTTCCTCGGGCTTCTTCTCGGCGGCGGGGCCGCGGCCCCACAGCGCGTCGAGGGCGGCGTTGAAGGAGGGCTGGGGGACGCGCGTGTAGCGCTCGTGGAGCACGAGGGGGATGGGGGAGGCGTCGGTCTTCTCCTCCCCCTTCAGCACGAGCACGGGCTCGAAGCGCCCCTCCGCAAACTGGTCGAGGATGCCGCGCAGCGCGTCGAAGAGGCCCTGCACTTCGCCTTCGGCGAGGTCCACCACGGGCTTGTTCTTGGGAACGCGGGCCCGCGCGCACACCTCCTCCGCGTACAGCGGACCGATGTCGAATTCGGTGGCGAGGGTGCGCACCGCGTCGGCCTGGCTTGCGAGGAAGCGGGGCCGGAACAGGTCGTAGGT
>DATMKA010000261.1:0-10880 GCA_035553595.1 Thermoplasmatota archaeon
ACCGTGACCGGCCGCTTCACCGGCTACAAGGGCACCCTCGTGTACGACGAAAAGGACCCCACCAACTCGACCGTCGTTGTCGACATTGAGGCAAAGACCATCGACACTGGCGCCCCCGACCGCGACACCCACCTCCGCAGCCCCGACTTCTTCGACGTCGAGAAGTACCCCACCCTCCGCTTCGAGAGCACCCGCGTGGCGCTCGACGGCGACGAGGAAGGCACCGTCCACGGCAACCTCACCATCCACGGCGTCACCCAGCCCGTGGCCCTCAAGACGACCCTCGAAGGCCGCGCGAAGGACCCCTGGGGCAAGGAGCGCATCGCCTTCACCGCCGAGACGACCATCAACCGCAAGGACTTCGGCCTCAACTGGAACGTCGCCCTCGAAGCCGGCGGCGTCCTCGTGAGCGAGAAGGTCAAGATCGCCCTCCACCTCGCCTTCGTGAAGGAGTAAACCCACAACGCGGGCGGCGCAGGCGCGAGATTGCGCTAGTCCACCCCCACAGAGCTTAAGGCCCCCTCGGCGCGTTGCCGGAACGAACCCCATGGCGCGCGCCCGCTCCCCCACGGCTTTCCTGGTGACGCTTCTCCTCCTTGGCGGCGCCCTCGCAGGCTGCATCGGCCAAGGCGAGGCCCCCACCACGCCCCCGGCGGGCGACACGGCCGCCGAAGCGCCCCTCGACTGGGCCGCCCGCGCGCTCCCCTACGGCGACGGCCACGACCACTGGGACCCCGCGCACCACCAGAACCTGAGCACCCCCAACTTTCAGGTGCTCGGGTGGGACCCCATGATCACTGACCTCAAGGGCCGTACCGCCGGCGGCCACCTCTGCGGGGACGCCGCCACCACCAAGGAGGGCCGCCGCCTCGCCGTCTCCCACTCCTTCACCACCGACGTGGCCTTCGTGGTCGTCGACGTCACGGACCCCACGATGCCCCAGACGGTGGGTGAGTACATTCTCGAGAACGTGCACGTCTACGACGTCGCCATGACCCTCGACGGGCTCCACGTCGTGGTGGGCGCGAACTCCGACACGGAGGGCCCCGACAACCCGCCCGCCGTCCCCCTCAACCTCACGAAGGGCCTCCTCCGCGTCCAGCCGAAGTTCCGCGACGCCTGCACCGGCGAGACGCGCGCCGTCGGCCCCGAGGCCACGATCCCGCTGGCCCCCGGCGCGATCCTCGTGGGAATCAAGGATCCCGCGAACCCCACCTTCGAGGACTTCCAGCCCACGCCCGTGCTCGGCCCCCACAGCGTCAGCACGGCCGAAGTGGACGGGAAGCAGTGGGCGCTTGCGAGCATCACGAACCTCCAGCACTCGGGGAGCTACTTCAGCTTCTACGAGGTCACAAACACGCCCCTTGGCCCGAAGCTCGTCCTCCTCACCACCTACCAGGCGCCCCCGCCCCCCGACGGCGCCGTGCCCGTCATCAACGGCCACGTGGACGGCACCATCCAGAAGCACCCCCTCACGGGCCAGATCCTGGCGTATCTCGCCAACTGGGACGCGGGGATGCTCGTCCTCGATGTCACGAACCCGCGTACGCCCATGCTCCTCGACTCCTGGACGGACTTCGAAGGCGGCCTCGGCTACCTTGCGGGAGATGACCGCGGCGCCATCCACGGCACCCTCCCCATCGAAGGCACGTGGGGCGGCCGCCACTACACCTTCGCGGGCCAGGAGCTCGTGAGCCGCCCGAAGGCCCGCCCCACGGGCTGGATCCACGTCATCGACACCACGGACCCCAAGAACATCGAACCCGTGGGCCGCTGGACGCTCCCCGTGGACGTGGAGTGGGACAGCGCCCTCGTGTTCAGCACCCACTACTTCGACCTCGTGAACCGCACCCTGTTCGTGAGCATGTACCACGGCGGCGTGTGGGCCGTGGACGTGAGCAACGAGAGCGACTTCGCCAATCTGCGCACCATCGGCGTGTTCCTCCCCGATCGCGTCTCCCCCAACCCGCCCGGCAAGGACGGCGCCGGCGACTGGGCGCCCACCGTGCTCGACGTGCTCCCCTTCCCCGACGGCACGCTCACCATCTTCGATAGCTTGAGCGGCGTCTACACCGTGCGCTTCGACGAGACGCGGCCGGCGCCCGCGCCTGAGCCTTGGGCTGGTTGAGGGCCGCGCCGCCGTTTCTTATTTCTACCTCTGCGCGCGAACTCGAGGGGTATGCGCTCGCCCGGCGGCCGCCTCCCCCTCGGCCCCGCCCTCGTCGGAATCGCTATCGGCGGCCCCCTGGCGCTCCTCGGAGCGATCCTGATCTCGCCCGTTTTCGGGGCGTCGCTGCTCCCTGACCCACGCTTCCACGAGGTCATGATCGGCGCGGCCGTCCTCATGGCGGGCGCCTTGGGTGCGGTGGCCCTCCGCACGTACCAGCGGACCGGAGCCACGAGGGCCGCAGGCCTTGCGGCCGGCCTCCTCGGCTTCGCCGCAATCTACCTGTGGCATGGCCTCTTCACGACCCACGCCCCTTCCCTCAAATTCCTTCTGTACGGCCCCGTCTCACGCCTCGTGTTCGCCGCCGCGCTCCTGAGCCTTCTCGCGCGCCCCGGCACAGCACCGGGCCTGCTGCGCCGCCGCAACCTCACCCTCATTGTGGCCGGAGTGGTCGCCCTCGGCCTCGCGGCAGGCCTCCTCGGAAGCCTCGTGGGCGAGATGGCGGCCCGGTTGAGCGCCACGGAGTTCCAGCGCCTTCGCTTCGGCCTCGAAACCGCGGCCTTCCTCCTCACGGGGGCCCTGACATTCCGCCTCTACCAGGAAGCGAGGGCCGCTGGGGCCCTTGGTGCCTACGTGCTTCCCGCAGGGGTCGGTCTCACTGCCGTCCAATCCCTCTACTTCCTCGCGGGCTCGGCCTGGAGCGCCGTATGGTGGCTTGCGCACGGCATCGGCGCCGTGGGAACCTTCGTCATCGCCTGGGCCGTGCTCTACGCCTGGCGGGAGGCCGAGCGGGAGTTTCAGCGCGAGAAGGAGCTTGCCTCGCTGCGGCAGGTTTCCGAGTACCGCGCCCACATCATGAACACCGCCGCCCACGAGCTGAACACACCCCTTACCCCCATCAGCCTCCAGCTCCACCTGCTCAAGGACGAGAAGACTGGAGCCCTCAACGAGCGGCAGCGGAAGGCCCTTGCCGTCCTCGAACGGAACGTGGACCAGCTGCGGTTCCTCGTGAAGGACATGGCGGACGCCGCCCACCTCGAAACGGGCCACATGGAGCTCTGGAGGACCCGCGTGGATCTCAACCGGGTCGTGCTTGAAACGACGGAGTCCTTCCAGGAGGCCGCCCGCGCGAAGGCCATCGCGCTCGAGGCACGGCTCACGCCCGCGCTTGAGACGGAGGCCGACGCGAAACGCATCTCGCAAGTGGTGTCGAACCTCCTCACGAACGCGCTGAAGTTCACGCCCCCCGGGGGCCTCGTGACCGTCGCCACACACCAGGAGGGCGGCCACCTCGTCGTGACCGTCACCGACACGGGCGAGGGCATCTCGCGCGACAACCTGCCACGCCTCTTCCTCCCCTTCAGCCAGATCCGCGCCCCCGGCGCCCCCAAGGGCGTTGGCACGGGGCTCGGCCTCTACATCTGCAAAGGCATTGTCGAAGCCCACGGAGGCACCATCCAGGCCGAAAGCGCGGGGCCGGGAAAGGGCACGGCCTTCACGTTCAAGCTCCCCACCACGGCCGCGCCGCCGGCGGAGACCCCTCTCCCGGCGCCAAGCCCCCGCGCGCAAGTCTGAGGCCCTACTCCAGGTACTCGAGGGTGAGCACATAGGAGAGCTTCTCGTTCACCATGGCGCCGGGCACCCCGGGAAAGGCCACGGCCCGAAAGCTGCCGCCTGCGACAAGCGATTCGGGGGGAACGGCCATCATCAAGGGGCTCTGCCCCTCGGCGCTCGCCACCACCGCGTCCGAAGCATCCCGAAGCTCCACGAGGAGCGATGCCGCAAGAGGTGAAGAGGGCGTCCAGGTGGCGGTGAGGGAAGCGTTCCCGATCACGCCTGCGGCCACGTCAAAGGCCCCCGGGGGACCGTACACGAGGAGAGGCGTCCCCACGAGCGTCGAGCCCTCCGCCGTGAGGTTCTCCACGCGGGGCGGCGTCGTCCCGTTCTCGGGCGCGGGCGCCTCGTTCTCCACCGGAGCCTCCTGGGGCCCGCTCGGGGGAAGCTCCTCGGTGCCGCCGAGGCAACCGGCAAGGGAGAGCGGGAGGGCCACGAGGAGAGCCAAGGCTAAGAGAGTGAGGTTCGGCATCGTCCAACCGTCCTGTAGCCTTTCCTGGTGCGGGAGCGCATATAGCGAGTCTCGTTACGAGTCAGAATTCTACGTTGCCACCACGCCCGGCCCCAACCTTTACGTCCCGGCCCCGCTTTCGCGGCCCCATGCTGAAGTCCCCGTCCCCCTTCGCGGCCCACATCGGCTGGTCCTCGCCCCACTTCGAGGGCGGCGAATGCGTGGTTACGCTGCAGGTGGAGAAGCACCACCTCAACATGGGCGGGTGGGTCCACGGCGGAGTGCTCGCCGCGCTTCTCGACTCCACCCTCGGCGGCGCCGTCGTCGCCACCCTCAAGGAGGGCGAGTGGTGCGCCACCCAGAGCCTCACCACGGACTTCCTGCGCCCCGGCGAGGGCGGGCGCCTCATCTGCCGCGGCCGCGTGGACCGCCGCGGCGGCCTCGCCGCCTACTGCTCGGGCGAGATCCGGAACGAGAGCGGCATCCTCATCGCGCGCGCCACGGGCGTGTGGGCCGTGCGCGGGCGCGACGGAAGCGGCTGAGGATCAGCGAACCCGGCTCAGATCGATCCTCGGGAAGCCGAGCTTCGTGAGCAGGACCACGGCGACCGTGGCCATGGTGGCATGGGGAAGGATCATGATCAAGGGCCTGAGAAGATCCGCCCCCTGAGCATACCACAGGAACACCGGCACGCCCCCCAGGGCCCCAAGGAGAAGGAGGCAGGCACCGGCGCGGGGAGCCGAGAAGGTGACGAAGCCCCCGATGAACCCCAGGAGCCCCAGGAGACCGCACGCCGTGAGGACGGCAAGGACGGTCCCTGACAACGGCCCGATCGTGAAGCCCGTCGTGACGCGGATGAGGAGGAAGGCGAGGATCGCCGCCGCGGAGGCCCCCAGAAATCCCAGAGCCTTCAGCGCGATAAGGACCCGCCTCTCCATGCTATCGCACTCCTGTGCGGCCCCATAAAGGCTCTCACAGGAGACTCCCTTCCGAAGGAGCAGGTTCCATCGAGCGAATCGAGTAACATCCTCGAAAGGGAACGCCCTTAGTACGATCGTGTTTCATGGGGACTGATGGTCACCACCGTCCCCGTCATCTTCGATTTCGCCTGCCCCTGGACCTACAGCGCCCGCAACCGGGAGAAGCAGCTCGCGAAGGAGCTTGGCGTCTCCTTCGAGCACCTTCCCTGGGAGCTGAACCCCACGGCTCCCGCCGAGGGCATGCCCAACCCCTACGCGGTGCCCGGGGATGCGCTCCTCGCCTTCGCGCGCTCCACGGGCACCCCGCTGCGGGGCCGCCCCGTCACCCACAACACGCGAAAGGCCCTCCGCGGCCTCTTCTTCGCGCGAACCCACGGCAAGTACGACGAGTACGTTGACGCTGGCCTCCAAGCCTACTGGCAGGAGCAGGCGAACCTCGCCGACGACGCCGTGCTCCGCCGCATCGCCGAGCGCGCGGGCCTCGACGCCGACGCCTTCCTGCGCTTCGTGAACGATGACGCCATGGACGGCTACCTGAGCGCGGTGGACGCGTGGGCCGAAAAGCTCGGCGTCGCCACCACCGTCACCTACCTCCTGCCCACGAAGGAGGGCGGCCCCTCCCTCTACCAGGGGCTTGGCACTCACGAGGAGGTGCGGGCGGCCCTGAAGGCCGCCCTCGCCTGATCCTCAGGTGTTGCGGCTCCCCTTCTTCCCCTGCTGGGAACCGCCCTGCTGGCCGCGGGACTGCTGCTGGCTGCCGCCGTCGCGCTGGCTCCCGGCGCCAGACGTGGCGCCGCCCGCGACCCCGGCCGCGCTGCTGCCGGGCGTCATGGGGTGCTGCACCCGCGTCTCCATCTGGCGCGGGTGGGGTTCCGTGGGGTGGCGGAGCTCGCGCCCCACGTTCTTCCCGCCCGTGGGGAGGTACGCCTCGTTCTGGGAGTTGTGGATCTCCTCGAGGAAGAGGCCGTCGAGGAGGCGCTTCATGACCACGGAGAGGTCGCTGATGCTCACAATGCCGAGGCAGTGGTTGTCGTTGTCCACCACGGGGATGCGGCGGGCCACACCGGCGCTCCGCATCGTGTCGAGGACGCTGAAGATGTTGTCGTCGAGGGTGCACACGGCGGGGTTGCGCGTCATCACTTCCTCCACGGAGACGTCGTGACCGGTGCGGCCGTCGGCGAGGCAGCGGATCACGAGGTCACGGTCCGTCACGAGGCCCACGACGCGCTCGCTGCGGTCGAGCACCACGACGCATCCCACGTTCTTCTCGCGCATGAGCTTCGCCGCGTCCTCCGCGGTGCCCTCGACAGCCATGCAGACAACTTGCTTCGTCATGACGTGCTCGACATGCATGGGGCCAGAAACCGACGCAGGATGCAAGGCCTTGTCGGCGGCCGTGAAACCTAAGTGGGGGCGGCGCCTTCCCCGCACCATGACCCCTCACGCAGGAATCACGGGCGGCACCTGGGTGCTCCGTGAGCAGGGGGAGCCCGTGGCCGTGGAGGAGTGGAGCCGGACGGACACGCCCGAGGGCCCCATCTGGGCCTCCCGCCTCCGATCGAGCTTCCCCTGGCCCCACGAGGCCGCCCTCGCGGTGGCCCTCACGCCCGACCTGAAGTACCGCGAGGTGAGCCTCGAGGTGGAGCAGGAGGGGCAGGCCCCGAGCGTGTACGAGGGGAAGCCCGACGAGGGCCTCTGGATCGCGCTCCGGCGCCTGCAAGGCGAGGAGAGCCACGGGTTCTACGACTGGGACGACCGCAGCGAGATCGATCTCCCCACGAGCCCCCTCCTCACGATGCTCACCCTGAAACGCCTCGGGATTCCCGTGGGCGGCTACCGCGAGCTCGAGGTCTACACCATCGATCCCTTCACGCTCGCCATGGGAAAGGTGCGCGTGGGCTTCGAGCGCCTGGAGGACACGGACGTGCGCTGCGCCGCCGGCACCTTCCCCGGGCGCCACTACCGCTACATCAACGGCCTCACCGGCACCACGAGCGACCTCCTCACGGACGAGGAGGACAACCTGCTCGCGTACGGTGGGGCGTGGGAGCTGATGGCGGCGCGCCGCGAGGACCCTCACTCCTCGGCGTAGAGCTTCGCGGGCCACACCGTCACTTCGTCCACGTGGACGCTCGGCGGAAGCGTGGCGAGGCGGAGGCACGTTTCGGCAAGCTCCTCCGGCTGAATCATGTCCTCCGGCGGCACCTGGGAGCCCGCCACCATGGCGGTGGCCACGTACCCCGGGTTCACGACGGTGAGGCGGATGCCGTGGGGCGAGAGCTCCTGCGCGATGCTGAGGGAGAAGCCGCGGAGGCCGAACTTGCTCGCGTTGTAGCCGCTGAGGCCGGGCGCCGTCTGGGTGGCGGACACGGAAGCAATGTTAAGCACGGCCTTCGAGGGCGCCGTCGAGCGCTTGAGGAGCGGCAGGAAGGCCTTCGTGACGTAGATGGGCCCGAGGAGGTTGGTGGCGATCTGCTCCTCGAAGTCCTCGAGGTCCGCCTCCTCCAGGAACCCGTAGCGGCCCACGCCCGCGTTGTTCACGAGCAGGTCCACCGCGCCCACGGCCTGCTCGGTGGCGCGCGCGAAGGCCGCCACGCTTTCGCGCTTCGTGACATCGAGGGGGAAGGCGTGGGCGGTGCCGCCGCGTTTTCGGATGCCCTCGGCGACGCGCTCCACGTCGCCCACGACGCGGCTTCCGAGGACCACGGTGGCGCCTTCGGCGGCGAAGCGCTCGGCGAGGGCTTTCCCGATACCGCTTGAGGCACCGGTGATGGCGGCCACGCGGCCGGTGAGACGTCCGGGGGACGGGGACGGAGTCATGGCCCCGCAAGGCCCGGGGACCCGAAAAGGGCATCGCATGGGCCCTGACCCGGCCCGTGGCAGACGGCGGCCTTATGTCTCCCCCCGCCTCCTCGGTGCCGATGCTCCTCCTGGATCTGCTCCTCTTCGCGGTGGGCCTTGCCCTTCTCGTCGTGGGGGCCGAGGGCCTCGTCCGGGGAGGGTCGCGGCTTGCCATCTCCCTCCGCGTGCCCGCCCTCGTGGTGGGGCTCACGGTGGTGGCCTTCGGCACGAGCGCGCCGGAGTTCGTGGTGAGCACCACGGCCGCCCTGCAGGGCACCACCGACATCGCCGTCGGGAACGTGGTGGGCAGCAACATCGTGAACATCCTCCTCATCGCGGGTCTGAGCGCCCTCTTCACGCCCCTTCTCGTGCAGGACACCGTGGTGCGCCGCGAGGTGCCAATCCTCATCGGCATCACCATGCTCCTTCTGGTTGTGAGCCTCGATGGGGGTGTAAGCCGCCTGGAGGGCGCCCTATTCCTGGCGGGGCTCGTGGCCTACACAGGGTTTGCATACGTTCTCGGCCGCCGTCAGCACCGGGTCGGCGAGGACTTTCCCGCGGCGGAGGTCTCCCGGGAGGTGACGGGGAGCCGGCTCGTGAACGTGCTCCTCGTGCTTGGAGGCCTCGCGCTCCTCGTCGTCGGGGGGCGGCTTCTCGTGGGCGCGGCCGTCTCCCTCGCCTCGGACCTCGGAGTGAGCGACCGGATCATTGGCCTCACCATCGTGGCCGCGGGCACGTCCATGCCGGAGCTCGCGACTTCCGTCGTGGCCGCGTTGCGGAAGCAGACGGATATCGCCGTTGGGAACGTCGTGGGGAGCAACGTGATGAACATCCTGGGCATCCTCGGTTCGTCGGCCCTGATCCTTCCCCTGCCCGTGTCGGCGCAGATGCTCCGGGTCGACATGGGGGTGATGCTGCTTGCGGCCCTCGCGCTCCTTCCCGTGGTGCTCACGCACCACCGCATTTCGCGGTGGGAAGGCGCCGTCCTGGTGTCCGGGTACGTGGGGTACACGACGTACCTCGTCGTGACTGCCTAGGGAACGGCGCTTGGAAGGGCCCTTTCCCGGGCTCGGTCCCATACAGCATCCTTGTGCGCCACACCAGATATCTCCCATGCTAAGCCGCGTGGCGTGCCATACCGTGGCGCCGATCCGCTGTGACAAAAACCCTAAATCCCTGAGTTCCATGGGAGCCCCAGTGAGCCTTATGCCGGGCCCGACCCACACCACCACGCGGCTGCTCTCCGCCGCCGACGTCATCCGCTGCCTGAACATGGATGAGGCCATCGCCGCCGTGGAGGACGCCTTCCTGTCCTACCAGAAGGGCGAGGCCCAGATGCCGCCCAAGAGCTACATCGACATCCCCGAGTTCAACGGCGACTTCCGCAGCATGCCCGCCCGCGTCGGCGGCGCCGCCTCCGTGAAGTGGGTGAACGTGCACGCCGACAACCCCGGCAAGCACGGCATGCCCACCGTTCTCGCCACCCTCATCCTCGGCGACCCCGCCACCGGCTTCCCCCTCGCCGTGATGGACGCCACCCTCCTCACCGCCTACCGCACCGCCGCCGCCGCGGCCGTCGCCACAAAGTACCTCGCCCGCGAGGACGCGAAGACCCTCGGCGTCATCGGCGCCGGCGGCCAGAGCGCCTACCAGATCGCGGCCATCACCCGCGTCCGCAACTTCACCGAGGTCGTCATCAGCGACGCCCGCCCCGAGGCCGCCAAGGCCCTCGCCGAGCGCGTGGCCCGCCACAACCCCAAGTTCAAGGTCCGCGTCGGCACCGTGCAGGAAGCCGCCGGCTGCGACGTCCTCACCACCGTCACCCCCGTGCACAAGCCCATCGTGCAGCGCGAGTGGGTCAAGCCCGGCACCCACATCAACGCCATCGGCGCCGACGCCCCCGGCAAGGAAGAGCTGGACCCCGCCATCCTGTGGGGCGCCACCATCATCCTCGACGACTGGGAGCAGGCCACCCACAGCGGTGAGGTCAACGTGCCCCTCCACGACGGCATGCTCAAGCGCGAGCAGATCCGCGGCACCATCGGCGCCCTCATCGCCGGCGCCATCAAGGGCCGCGGCAGCCGCGAGGAGATCACCATCTTCGACAGCACCGGCCTCGCCATCCAGGACGCCGCCGTCGCCCGCCTCGTGTACGCCCAGGCCGTGAAGCAGAACCTCGGCACCGAGTTCCGCTTCGCCCCCGTCGGCGACATGAAGGTCCCCGACGTCCTCGACGAGCTCCGGGCCTGATTAGGCACCCCCGGCCGGGTCCCCCGGCCACTCCTTTTCTTCCTTTTCTCCCCGCGAGCGGACGCGCCGCCCATCAAGAGAGTTATATCCGTCAACGTGGCTTCCCGCCCATTCGGCTGGGAGGCATTCGTCTGGGACACAGTAGGAAGCTTCGAGTGGGGTTGCTGACGTCCCTGCTTGTTGCGGCGGGGCTCGCCGGGTGCCTCGCGGCGACCGAAGCCGCAGACCGCCCCCCGCCCCCTGCGTCGGCGGCGCCGGGCCTCTCTTGCCCCGCGCCGTGCGTCATCGCCATCGACACGGGCAGCGTCCGGTGGGAACCCTCCGTCGCCGTGAACCCCACGAACCCGCTCCACATCGTGGCCTCCAGCCAGGACCAGACGCGCGCCGCGGGGCGCCTCCCGCACTCCTGGGGCCTCTCCCACGTGACCTTGGACGGCGGCGCGACGTGGCAGACGATGCGCCTGCCGGGAGGCCCCGGCGGCGACCCCACGCACCCGCTCTCCCGGTACACCTTCATGGACGACTCCACCGTCGCGTTCCTCCCGGACGGGACGCTCCTGTGGGCCGCCACCATGGA
>DATMKA010000262.1:0-4123 GCA_035553595.1 Thermoplasmatota archaeon
CTTCGGTGGTGAGGACGCAGATCTCGCCCACGGGGACGCAGAGGGGCACGAGGCGGGACTCGTTGTGGCGGGCGGCGCCCGTCACGTCGTTGTAGGCCTTGTCGGCGGTGCTCCACCAGGGGATGGGGGCGTTGCCCACGACGGCGTTGCGGGGAACCCCGGGGTACCCGTTGTAGCAGGCGTTGTTGCGGTAGGCGGCAACGCCCTTCACGCTGCACTGGTCGCGCCCGTAGCGGTCGAACTCCTGGGAGTTCCGGGCGTCCACCGTGAGGTTCAGGAAGACGCCGCCGTCGGGAACGATGGTGAAGCTGCCGTTCGCCACGGAGTCGTTGGCGGGGTCGTTGCCGTTGGGCGTGCTGTTGTAGGCGTAGACCCAGTAGTCCACGCGCTCGGGGAAGCGGGAGGTGTCGTAGCAGACGCGGGCCCGGGTGTCGGGAGTGAAGTACTCGGAGCCGCGGGTCTGGGAGTTGGCGCTCACGCGCTCGCGGACGCGCTGCTGCACGGACACCTGCTCGGAGCAGACGATGCCCGTGGTCTTGAGACCGAAGGGGTTGTCCGCGAAGACGTCGAGGACGCTCTGCCACACGGGCTCCGTGAGGCCATCGTCGTTGAGGATGTCCTCGAGGGCGGGCACCTGCACGTCGAGGGCCTCCACCACGTCGCTCACGTAGGGGATGGCCTCACCGAGGACGTACTCGTTGAGGACGCTGTCCGTGACGAAGCGCGTCGTGTTGTCCGCGACGTAGGCCGTGAGGTTGTCCACGCCGCGCACGGGCACCGCCGCGACAGCGGAGGCAAGGAGCACCACGTCGCTCACGCGGAGGGGCGTCGTGCCGCCGAGGTAGTAGCGGTCCTGGCCGTCGCCGTCCACGAAGAGGGCCGTGGCGAAGGCCGTGGTGTTCGCGAAGCTTCCCTGGCCCGCCGCGTACACGTCGTCGCCGAGGACGTTGATGACGGCGGCGATGGCGCGCTGGCCGCGGGAGGCCGCGAGGGAGTGCTCGAAGGCGAAGAACAGGTCGTCCTCGCAGTGAACCGTCAGGCAGGCCTTGGAGTCGGCGCCGTCGAGGACGGCCGCGAGGTTCACGGCGGGGCGGCTGCCGCCAAGGCCCGGCGTGGGCTGGGTGGGGGACGCGCTCGCGGGGTTGCCGGAGGCGGCGTAGCCGAGGCTGCGGCCGCGGAAGGTCACGGGCGTGAGGCCCTCGGCCTTCACGGTGCTGAAGCCCTCGCCGCGCAGGTCCTTGGGCGCCATCCAGGTGCCGGGAAGGCTCACGTAGCGGTCGCGCCCGCCCGCGTCCACGAGGAGCGCGATGCTGGAGGAGACCACGTTGTCCACCACGGCGGGGGACGCGGTGCGGCCCACGGAGGCCATGGAGTAGGCGCTCGCGCGGTAGGTGTCGTCGCCGGCGGCGTCGTAGAGGAGCGCGAGGGAGGCGGCGGCCTCGCGGGCGGAGTTGGAGGGACCCGTGCCCACGGCGCCCACGGAGGCCTGGCTGCTGAGGCCCGCCACGTACAGCGAGTGGGGGAGCGCGCCGCCCGTCGTGTAGGTGTCGCCCACCTCGCGGGCGAGGTTGCGGTAGTCGGTGCCGGGGTTCGCGGGCAGGGCGTCGCTGCCGGGGCCCGTGAGGAGGAGCGCGGTGGCGCCGAGGCCCGCGTTCACGGCGGCCTGGCTGAAGTCCCGCGCCTCGAAGCTCACGGCGCCGTTCATGTTCACGAGAAGCGCGAGGTTGGACGCGGTGACGGCGGTGCTGCCCGCGGGGACCGTGCCGTTCACGGCGGCCTGGCTCATGTTGCCCGCGCGGTAGATGTCGCCGTGGGGGTGGTGGCCGAAGTTGAGGAGGTAGGCCGTGCCGTTCACGGTGCCGGGACCGCTGAAGTTGCCCATGAGGCGGGGGAAGCTCGCCTGGGCGTCGTCCCGGGCAGTGAAGCGGTCGTAGTCGCTCACGGCGAGGTCCACGATACCGGACTGGCTGCGGCTACCGGTGGAGGTGTAGCGATCGAGACCATTGTAGTCGAGGATCCCGTTGAGGCTTGCGCGCCCGCCGCGGTAGGCATCATTGCCGAAGACGTTCACGACGAGGCCGCGGCTCAGGGCGTAGTCGCCGCCGCGGAAGCAGTCGTTGCCGCCGAGGTCCACGATGAGGGCGGAGAGGGTGGCGTTGTCCACGTAGAAGTCCCCGCGGCCTCCCGCGGCCGGGTCGCAAGCGTCCACGTCCTGGAGGCGGCCGTCCATGTCGCAGAGGTCGAGGATGATCGTCTGGGTCGCCGTGTAGGTGCTGCGGCGGCAGTCGATGGACACCACGACGCGGCTGGGGTTCTGGCCCGGGTCGTTGGGGTTCGTGGGGTCGAGGAGGAAAGCGAGGGTGCGCTGGCTGCCGAAGAGGCCGCCCGCGAGGCGGAGGAGCTCACCGTAGGTGCCGCCCTGGCGCTCCATCCAGTTGGGGAAGGCGTCGCCGTCGGAGTCCGTAAGGGGCGTCTCGGTGGCGTTCCTGGGGTTGGAGCCGAGGGTGCCCTCCACGTAGTCGGCGTAGACGTCCCAGCGCTGCGCGTCGAGGCCGTCGCGGCGCTCGTCGGAGTTGCGGGCGCTGAAGTCGAAGCCGCGGTCGTTCACGCGGCGGGGGTTCGTGTACACGTCGTCGCCCGCGAGGTCGATGACGTAGGCCTGGGAGTCGGTGCCCTGGCGCTCGCCGCGGCGGCCGAGCACGGGGTCGAGGGAGGGGCCCGCCTCGTAGCGGTCGTTGCCGTCGCGGTCGATGAGGAGGCCCGCGGGCGCGGCGGGAACGCGCACGTTCACGGAGTTGGAGTTGCCCGCCGCGGCAGCGGTCACGTAGGAGTCGTTCCACCCCTGGCTGCGGCCACCGGCAGAGACGTAGCGGTCGTTGCCGCCGAGGTCCATCAGGATGCCCACGGCGTACCCGTCGGTGCTCCGGAGGGGGCCGGAGCTCCCCTGGGCGTAGGTGAAGCGCTCGTTGGGGTTGGCCTGGTGGTGGTTGGGCTGGTTCGCGGCGTCCGAGAAGTACAGGTCGCCGGTGCGGTGGTCGTCGTCGGTGACGCCGCGGGCGAAGTACTGGTCGTTGCCGCCGAGGTCCACGAGGATGCCGCCCGCGTAGCCCTGGGTGCGGTTGCCCGAGGCGTCGTAGAGGTCGGCGTCCTCGCCCAGGTTCATGAGGAGGCCCTGGTTCGCGCCCATGCCGTAGCTCTGGGCCGAGAAATGGTCGGCGCCCGGGCCGAGGTCGATGAGGGCGCCCGTCACGTCGTGGGGGCTGAGGAGCGAGAGGTTGCCTTCGAAGGTCGCGCCCTGGCTGTAGTCGGTGGCGAGGTAGCGGTCGGCGCCCGCGCCGTCCACGAGGAGGGCAGTGCCGCCGCGGGAGGCGCCCTGCATGAGGTTGCCGCCCTCGTAGCGGTCGTTGCCGACGGCATCCACGAGGATGCCCATGGCGGGCGTCAAGGGGATGCGGTGGCGGAAGTGGCCCGTGGGCTCGTTTATTCCGAGACGGGCCTCGAGGCCGAAGGCGAAGCCCTGGGCGCGCTCCTTCGCGAGGTAGCGGTCGTCCGTGGCGGGGGAGCCCTGAGGCGCGGTGTCGAGGAGGAGGCCGATTCCGAGGAGGCGGGCGTTCCCCTGGGCGGCGCCGCCCGCGGTCTCGTAGGTGTCGTTGCCGTTGAGGTCGGCGAGGATGCCCACACCGAGCACGCCGGAGCCCTGGCTGCTCGAGTTGCCGAAGTCGTCCACGCCGGCGCGGTAGCGGTCGTCGCCCGCCACGTCCACGAGAAGGCCCACGCCGAGGGCCGCAGCGCCCTGGCTCGTGGCGTCGCCGAGGAAGGAGCGCTTCACGGGCTCGTACTGGTCGTTGCCGCCAAGGTCGAGGGCGAGGGCCACCACGGGGGGCGCGTTGTTCACGGTGGGGACGCGGGGCAGCGTCGAGCCGAGCCCGATCCGGATGGAGCCGCCAAAGAGGGGGACGTCCTCAAGGCCGGAGAAGGCGACGCCCGAGCCCTGGTTGTTGAGGTAGACGTCGTCGCCGCCGAGGTCGATGGTGAGCACCTGGTTGCCGCCGTTGTAGCGGCTGTCGAAGCGGGTGGTGCGGGTGCCCGTGATGAGCACCGTCTTCAGGACGGGGTCCTGGAA